>JALSOA010000028.1 GCA_026986725.1 Acidobacteriota bacterium | reverse complement strand
GTTTTAAAAGAGGGGGAGAAGCTGGATAAAGACCCCCTTACCCAGATAAAGGAAAAGAGATACTTTGAGAAGTATAGGGATAAGGCAAATGAGATTTATCTTATTGGCATTGTTTTCAGTGAGGAAGAAAGAAATATAGTCAAACATAAGTTTGAGAGGTGTTAGGCTTCAGTCCCGCACCATGCTCCATGAGTTTTGGAGCAATTCCATTTCTGAAATGGCAGAAGAGGGCTTGTCAATTGCCTATAAGAGTTTCATTATGGTGCGGGATGGATTATGAATTTTAGATTTTGGATTATGGATTTGAGGAAAAATACCTTTTTTAATTCAAAATTTGGAATTTATAAGTTCAAACCTGACACCTGATACCCGGTGCCTAAAGCCCGGTACCTACTTTCAACTTTTCATACATTTTTATTGTGTATTGTTCTATGTCTTGTGCTTTTAGTATTGCTGATATGACGGCAATACTGGTTATTCCTGTTTCTGTCAATTTTTCCAAATTGTTAAGATCTATACCCCCTATGGGGATAACAGGCTTTTTGGTTTTTGATAACACTTTTTTGACAAATTCAATTCCGCAAGGGGTACCTGCATCTTTTTTTGTTGTGCTTCCAAATACAGGGCCGGGGGATATGTAGTCAATGTCCTGTTTCAAAGCATATTCAAATTCTCTCTCGTTTCCCGCAGAAATGCCTATAATCTTATTCTTCCCAAGGATTTTCCTTGCATATTCAACAGGCAGGTCCTCCTGTCCAAGGTGAACCCCATCTGCATCTGATGCAAAAGCTATATCAACCCTGTCATTAACAATAAAGATAACATTATTTTCTTCACATACTTTTTTTATTTCTTTTGCTGTTTCAAGGTATCTTCTCGTCGATATGTTCTTCTCTCTTAACTGCACCATTTTTACCCCGTTTTTCGCAGTTTTTTCTATTATCTCTCGGTAGGTTCTGTTGCCTGCAAGTTTTTTATCAAGTATGAGATATATTCCCTTTTTTTGCAAAATATCTTTTTTAATAGTCAAGGCTTATCCCAGTTAAACCTGATATGTAATCCTGTCTTTGAATAATCTCTCCGTTTTCCTCTGCTTTCAAATTTCCAGTCAGTTCAAATCCACAAATGGGCAAACTGGAGCTAACAATAATGTAAGCTGTATGTTCCGCCACATCCCCTGAAAAAACATCTTTCACCAAAAAGACCTTTTTCTCGTTATGGTTTATATTTAAGTCCACTGATTGAAGTGGGTTTCCGTCATCACTGTAAGCGGCAAGTGTTATTGTTCCATCTGTTTGAGATGCATTTATTATCGCAATACCTGTCCAGAAATCTTCCCCTGACAGTATGTGCGGAAAGAGTACCGTATTTGAGGGATTTGTAACTGAATTTATACCAGAAAGTAACCTTGCTCCTTTTTCAGGCAATGTGCCGAATAGTTGATATCCTATTAGTGAGGGAGAGTTTGATTTAATCTTTATCCACGCTGTGTCATTGGGGAATTGCCTTCCGTTGTCCTCCCAAAGATTCTGCACAAGACAAACTGTTTTTTTGTAAGGCTCAAGGTTTATAGAAAAAGAATCAAGAAGATTGCCATCTCTATCATAGCCATAAATGGTTGCTTCTGTCTCAGCATCTGAGGTGTTTACAAAAACTATTCCTGTCCACCAGTAATTACCTTTAACATGTATGTGAGGGAAGAAAAGGGTATCAGACGGTTCAAAATCAAGGGTTAATCCGGAAAACTGTTTTACATCCTTCCTTTTGAAAAACTGGTATGCCGAAAGAGTGGATTGGTCTGAATTTACTGTCACCCAGTTATGTTGAGGGATAATATTGTTTTGATTATAAAAATCTCTGTACCATTCAAAGTGGTTCATAGTGAACGGTTTGTCCGGACTCGAAAGGGGAAGAATTTGCCCTTCATGTGTATCGACAGTAACATTCACCTGCTGATTTTTGCAATTCGCAATTGCCGAATAACTCTCCCAGTAATTCGTTTCAGGGGCAATATGCGGGACAAATATTTTATCTTTCAGATTGTGGAGTCCTTTCACCATTGCACTTTCGCTTTTGTCTGTTGAGATTATGTATAAAAATCCTTCAAAGTGATTGTTTGATATTGCCATTATCCAGAAATCTGTATCAATTTCGTCATTGTTAACTTTTTGATAGTGTCTCTGATACGGTTCAAGGGTTATTGTTTTCTCCTTCAAAACAAGTGCCCCCTCTTTTGCAATGTACTGCAATGTTATCGTTTCTTCTTCGTTTGATGTATTAATAAGACCAATGTATGAATTGAATCCCTCTTTTTCAATTGAATATGGAAAATACAGTTTTTCACCACTCTGTTCCGATGGGAGAGTGAGGTAGCTTTCAGGTAATATCCCTCTTTTGTAAAAAAAATAACCTATCGCTTCCTTGAAATCTCCTCCGTTTAAAACATCCGCTGAGTAAAGGGACATTGCAGCAGATTGATAACTTGTAGAAGTTGAAAGATGATAAAGGAATTCAATAAAGTCTCTGTCAAACTCTCTGCCAACCGCTTTTCTTACCTGCCACAGTGTGGAAGAAAATATGACACCGTCCCAGTGAATGTTTGGCTGCCCTGTAAGGTAATAAGGCTCTCTCATATCTTCAGGGTAATGCCTGTTTGTTTTTATTGGTCTTAAATTTGGGGGATTTCCGGGATTATAGGTAGTTGCATCCCATTCCCCTATGTAGTCTCTAAAGTTTTCGTCTTTTGAGAATGTTGCAGCAAAGTAATCGCTTAGCCCTTCGTCAAGAGATGATGCCTCCCAGGAATCTCCCATACCTGGAATTATGTAATGGGTTACAGCATGCATAAACTCATGAAGCACAATCTCTGCATCCTCTGCATCATCAACCCCTCCATCTCCAAAATGCAATCCATGGTCTGTTTCTGAATAAAAAGAGTTATCATCAACCATGAAATGCACATTAACCGGTACTGGGTTCGGAAGGATATTAAAACCAAGGGATTCTATGTATTTTCTTGCTTCCGTTATCCAGTAGTAAACATTAACCTCTTCAAAGGCAAAATCGTCTCTTGTGTAAAAGTAATGCCCATTTGTTTCCATCGCACTTCCAGGTGTATATTCAGCAACAGGATAAGTACCAAACTGTGTGGCCGAAAGTAATCCAGATCCTGTCAGGTCAACAAATCTGTTTTTTAAGATCCCTGATGGATCAATATCTGTAAGGGTGACAATTTTATAGCAATTATTCAATACAGGATAATTTGTATCATCTTTATCTGTCAGGTTTATGTTCATAGAGGTTGCAACCGGGTTTGGATAGAACACCTTGCCCTGAGCATCAAAGTTTATTATGAGACTTTTTTCCTTTAAAATCTTCCCATTTCTTGAATCCATGTATATAAGTTTTCTATCATTTTTCATTATCACGGTGAAGCAATAACACGGTACTGTTTTGAAGTACCCTCTGTCTATTCTTACAATTTTTTGTATAAATTGATTACTTTTGATTAGTTTTTTCTTTGCAATTTCCTCAGGCATGAAAACCGGGGGGCGAAAATTTCTGTATGTGTTATTTACAAATTTCAACACATTCCCTTTATAGATCACAGCCATCAGCTCACTGTTAAAAACAGGATAACCTGAATGAACCTGAATATACCTTAAAGTCTTTGTGTGTGAATTGGATATTTCCTGTTTTTTTTGAAGATCTTTCATTTTTATCCGCAATTTGTTTTTTGAGAGAAAATCCCTTAAAACATTCTCCGCTGAATTTTTCTTATTTTTCCCAGAAAGTCTGCTCGGATTGAATATGACCTCTTTCAATTCTCCATTATAAACCTTTCTATAAAGAATTCTCCCATTTCCAAAGATAAACAACGGAAATAGAAGAAAAACAAAAAGCATTGTTTTTTTCATTTTCACCTCACGATAACATTGTCAATGTGAAATGTTTGCTGAAATTTTGATTTTATCTCAAATATTATTCTTACCTTTTCCCCTGCAAAAGAGGATATATCAATCGTCTCTTTCTTCCATACCGTGAAATCATTTACCTCAGGTGAAGAGTCAAGGGATTTAATGTAAGAGGGTGTGTACTCCTTTAAAAGAGTTGTCTGCGAAAAGTCTATACCATCGCTCATATTCAGATCTTCAGTTATATAAACTTTGCATGGGTAAACTGCGGTTGATGGCCATCCAAACTGGTAGTAATAAGTCAGGGTAGATGTGTTTGATGACAGATCCAGTTGGGGAGAAACAAGGTACTGATGATTTAATGCGCTTGTTGAACCATAAAATCCAACAACATAATCACTTCCCTGAGGGGGGGTTTGAGGATAAAGTTCACTCCAGTAGTTATACCCATTTGACAGGTATGAAGCAACCTGCCAGCCATATTGAGAATATTGATTATCCTTAGCCTTTATAATTTTCCAGTTACTATCTGTTATCAGATTTCTTTCAAACCCTTCTTTCAGAGCAGGAGAACCAAATGGAATTGCCAGCATACCGGAAATGTAATCCTGTTCAGGGGTAAGATTCCCCCAAAGTTCAAAACCAACCAGCCTGTAACCTGAACTTACTTTAATGTAAGTGGTACCATCAGGCACACTATTATCAAACATGTCTTTCACCGTTGACACATACTTTTCACCCGGTTTAAAAGAGTCTGATATGGTTATTTTTTTCAAAAGTTTTCCACTATCGTTATAGGCAGATGCCTCAACCGTTGTTTGATGACCGGATATGTTTACGAATGCTATACCTGTCCAGAAATCAGAATTTGATTGCACATGTGGAAACACAATTTCTTTATAACCCTCAATCGGTGAATTTAACCCTGCAAGAAGCCTTCTTCCCTGACTTTCAAGGGTTCCAAACAGTTCATATCCTATAATCTTTTTCTCTGTTGTGGTTACCTTCAACCATGCAGTATCCGATGGAAAATCCCTGTCCTTATCGTTCCACAGGTCCTGAGCCAGTTTAACCAACTTTGTGTATGGTGCAATGGTCCATATTACAGAATCAAGCTCCGTCCCATCTGCCTTCATTGCATGTATTGTAACAGGGATCGTTATTTCTGAAGCATTGTTAATCGCAATTCCTGTCCACCAGTAATTTCCCTTAACATGAATGTGAGGGAAATAAAGGGTGTCTGTTAATTGCGTAGGTAACGAAAGCCCCGCAACATTGTAAATACCGTCAGCCTTAACCTTGAATGCTTCCATACCGGATAAAGTTGCATTGGCAGTGGTGTAAATCTTCCCCCATCCCCTCATATTATCAGGGAAGGAACCATTGAAGATATCGGTTACCCATTCAAAAAAGTTTTGTTCAAGTGGATTTGAGGGTTTTTGAAGCGACACAAAGTTTGAAAAATAAGTAAAATAAGGGTAACACCTGTTTGAGAAATCACCGTTTATTATGGATGTGTAAGTGTACCAGTAATTTGTTTCAGGTGCAATGTGGGGGACATAGAGTGATTTAGAAAGTTCAGTATCTGGAAGGTAAAAGTATGATTCATCAAGGTTGTTTGATACTGTATTCATGTAACCTGCAAGGTACTCATTGCTGCTCACCATAACCCAGCATGGAGAATTCAATTCTGTGTCACATATCTCTCTGTAAACTCTCTGCCCGCTTTCAAGGGTTCCATAAATGTCATTCACCAGCCTCTCCCCATTGCTGTTTATTATGTGAATAACATAGTTTGCATTGTCGTCGTTGAAATTTAAAAGCCCTATATAAGATGTGTAAGTGGAATCATGATAAGCAAGGGGGAAGTACAGGTGAAATTTGTAAGAGTCTGAAAACGATTTAGAGTTTCTGGGAAAAACTGTAATAGTTAAAAGAAATGTTAAAAATGAAAGAATAAACCTTTTGCACATATTCCCCTCCTGATTTTTTCTAAATTGATTATACAATATTTTAAATCAGGAGGGGTGATTTATCTCATAAATTAACCATCTGCTTGCTCATCTCTTCAAGTTTTTTTATTCTCTCTTCAATTGGTGGGTGGGTTGAGAAAAGTTTTGCAATTGCTTTACCGCTTAGAGGGTTAACTATAAACATGTGTGCAGTCTGGGGATTTGCCTGTGGCATGGGCAGTTCTTTTGAGTATGCGTCCAGTTTTCTCAAAGCATTTGCAAGATAAAGCGGGTTGCCGGATAACTCCGCTCCTTTTTTGTCCGCAAGGTACTCCCTTGACCTTGATATTGCAAGTTGTACAAGGGTTGCTGCAAGGGGTGCCAGTATTGAAATTATTAGTAACCCTAAAATTCCCCCTGCATCGTCGTCATCTCTGGAAAAGCCGCCGAATATTGCAGCCCATCTTGCCATTGATGCAAGCACCATTATTGCCCCGGCAATGGTTGCAGCAATGGACTGAATAAGAATGTCCCTATGAATAATATGTCCCAATTCGTGCCCTAAAACACCCTTCAATTCGTTTCTGTCAAGCAGTTGAAGTATTCCGGTTGTAACCGCCACAGCTGCATGCTCCGGGTTTCTTCCCGTTGCAAAAGCGTTAGGCTGGGGTGATGGGACAATGTACACCTTTGGCATTGGAATTCCCGCCTTTGTTGCAAGCTCTCTCACTATTGAGTAAAGTTCAGGTGCTTCTTCTTCGCTTACAGGCTTTGCCCTGTATGCGGCAAGGACAATTTTATCTGAAAACCAGTATGAAAAGAAATTCATCAAAAATGCAAGGAAGAAAGCAATTATCATTCCAGATTGGCCTCCTATCATTCCTCCAATCCACACAAACAGCAGGGTTAATACCGTCAAAAAAGCAAAACTCTTTATTTGATTGAGCATTTTCTCCTCCTTAACTTTTTCTTTCATTTTAAATATAAGTGTAAATCAACAACAAGTCAACCATATTTTTAAAATTTTAGTATATCATTATCAGATTTCTTTATAATTTTTTTATAAATTTTTGTTGACAGATTTTGTTTCTGGATTATATTTAGAATGGAAATGAAAATTTTAGGAGGTAAGTATGAATCTTGATAGATTTACCATAAAGGCAAGGGATGCAATAGCAGATGCCTTTGAAAAAGCAGAGTTATTTCAAAACCCTGAAATAACCGAATTGCACCTTATGAAATCCCTTCTTGAACAGGAAGGGGGAATTGTAAAACCGCTTCTTCAAAAAGCGGGGGTGCTTGTTGATTTGCTTGAAAAAGAGGTGGATGCAAAATTAAATGCCCTTCCGAAAGCAGAGGGGGTTCAAAGGTATCCGTCGCCTAATTTTCAGGCTATTTTAGTTAAATCAAAACAGATTGCAGACAGCATGGGTGACGAGTACACATCATCGGAACACCTTTTGCTTGCAATTGTGGAAAAGCCTGGAATGCTTGCTGATTTTTTCAAAAATCACAATGTAACCAAAGGAAGTTTGTTGCAGGCTATAAAGGATATAAGAGGGGGGCAGAAGGTTACCGACCAGAGTGCAGAGGACAGGTATCAGGCTATTGAAAAGTACTGTATAGATTACACAAAACTGGCAGAAGAGGGAAAACTTGACCCGGTTATTGGAAGGGACGAGGAAATCAGAAGGGTAATGCAGGTTTTAACAAGGAGAACAAAGAATAACCCTGTTTTAATCGGGGAGCCTGGTGTTGGAAAAACAGCAATAGTTGAGGGTATTGCCCAGAGAATTGTAAAAGGGGATGTCCCTGAAAACCTGAAGGATAAAAGGCTTGTTGCACTTGATCTGGCTGCTTTGGTTGCAGGTGCCAAGTTCAGGGGAGAGTTTGAGGAAAGGCTGAAAGCTGTTGTTAACGAGATTGAAAAGTCTGACGGGCAGATTATCCTCTTTATAGATGAGTTGCATACCCTTGTCGGGGCAGGGGCATCCGAAGGCTCAATGGATGCAGCTAATATTTTAAAGCCAGCCCTTGCAAGGGGAATGCTCAGGTGTATTGGGGCAACAACATTAAACGAGTATCAGAAATATATTGAGAAAGATGCTGCACTGGAGAGAAGGTTTCAGCCTGTTTTAGTTAAGGAGCCCACAGTTGAGGATACTATATCCATTTTAAGGGGATTGAAGGAGAGGTACGAGGTTCATCACGGAATAAAGATTGCTGACAGCGCAATTGTTGCGGCTGCAACCCTCTCTCACAGATACATTACAGACAGGTTTTTACCGGACAAAGCAATTGACCTTATTGATGAGGCATGCTCCAAGTTAAAGATTGAAATCGATTCTGTTCCTGCAGAGATCGACCAGTTGCAAAGGCAGATTATGCAGTTAGAGATTGAAAAGCAGGCTTTGAAGAAGGAAACGGATGCCGCATCAAAGAAAAGGCTTGAAGAGATTGAGAAACATCTGTCCGAATTGAAGGAAAAAGAAAAGGCTTTGCTTGCAAGGTGGCAACTGGAAAAAGAGAAGATTAAAAAGGTCAGAGAACTAAAAGAAAAGATTGAAGAGCTTGAGAGAAAGCTTGATGAGGCAACAAGAAAGGGAGATTTTGAAGAGGCTGCAAGGATACAGTACGGAGAATTGCCTGAAACAAGAAAAAAACTTGAAGAGGCAAACCTTGAATTGCAGAGGATTCAGTCTGAATCAAAGTTATTAAAAGAGCAGGTTGACGATGAGGATATTGCAGAGATTGTTTCAAGATGGACAGGGATTCCTGTATCCAGGATGCTTGAAAGCGAAAGAGAGAAACTCCTAAAACTTGAAGATATATTGAGACAGAGGGTTGTCGGGCAGGATGAGGCTATAAAACTCCTTGCCGAAACAATCAGAAGGTCAAGGGCTGGATTACAGGATCCTTCAAAGCCGATTGGCTCATTTATCTTTATGGGGCCAACCGGTGTTGGTAAAACCGAGCTGGCAAAGGCGCTTGCAGAGTTTCTATTTGACACAGAGGACGCTCTAATAAGGATTGATATGTCAGAGTTTATGGAGAAACACTCTGTCGCAAGGCTGATCGGTGCGCCTCCCGGATATGTTGGATACGATGAAGGGGGTGTTTTAACCGAAAAGGTCAGGAGACAGCCTTACTCTGTAATCCTGTTTGACGAGATTGAAAAGGCACACCCGGATGTTTTAAATGTTTTATTGCAGGTTTTAGATGACGGAAGGTTAACTGATGGAAAGGGAAGGACTGTTAACTTCAAAAACACTGTTTTGATTATGACCTCAAACATAGGAAGCGATTTAATCCTTTCAATGAACGAGAACAACAGAGATGAGATTTTGAAGCAACTTGATTCAATGTTGAAAGTAACATTCAGGCCTGAATTTTTAAACAGGGTTGACGAGATCGTCGTATTCAACAGGCTTGGAAAAGAGCAGATGAGAGAGATTGTTAAAATTCAATTGAGGTTGAGTGAAGAAAGGCTGAAAGAGCAGGAGATTTCACTTGATCTTGATGACAGTGCTTACGAATTCCTGATAAACAAAGGATATGATCCTCAGTTTGGTGCAAGGCCTTTAAAGAGGGTTATTCAGAAGTATCTGCTTAATCCCCTTGCAACAAAGATGCTTGCAGGGGAGATTTTGCCGGGAAGTACCGTTAAGGTTGTTAAAAAAGGAGATGCCCTTGAATTTCAGGTTTAATTTGAAAAATGTTGACTTTAGATTGTTCAATTGATAATATTTTAACCGTGCCCGGGTGGTGGAATTGGCAGACACACAGGACTTAAAATCCTGCGGACCTTTTGGCTCCGTGCCGGTTCGAGTCCGGCCCCGGGCACCAGATGGTGCCCTTTAAAAGATTGAAAATAAAAAAGCCCCCTTTTTAAGGGGGCTTAAATTTTTATCTGAACTAAAATTTAAAACTGATAACTTATCTCTTCAAGTTTTACAAGCCTTTTCCAGTTTGAATCAACCTGAGCCTGAATCTCCTTCAAAGCATCCTTTGCCTCTTCTTTGAATAGATGCCTGAACCTTCCCTGAAGTTTTAAGCATTCTTCAACAGGCACATCCTTTTTAGGAAAGTAGTTTATCTTAACCCTGTGATGTTCAACCTCAAACAATGGAAACAGTTTTGTTTCAACTGCAAGCCTTGCAATCGATATTGATTGAGAGGGGTCTGTTTTGTGCCCTGGAGGGCATGGCCCATCAATCATAAGGAACCTGAACCCCTTTGTGTTTTGGGCCTTTTCTATCTTTTTTCTAAAATCCTGGATATAGGCAAGTGAGCATGTTGCGGCATAAGGGATATTGTGTGAAGAAACTATACCCATTAAATCCTTTGGCCAGGTCTTTTTGTAACTTGGATTGGGGTTGGTTGTTGTTACAGCCCCGTAAGGGGTTGCAGTACTCGTTTGAATACCAGTGTTCATGTATGCACCGTTGTTATTACAAACATAGATTATATTCTCTCCCCTTGAGGCAGCCCCTGATAGTGACTGCAAACCTATGTCAAATGTCCCTCCATCTCCTGCAAGCACAACAACATTTGCATCTCTATTCCCCATTCTATCAAGGGCAGCCCTTATCCCTGTTGCAGTTGCAGGGGCTGCTGCAAAAACCGTGTGAACAATGCTTCCCCTGACATGGCTTAATCCAAACGGGCCAGCGATTATTGAATAGCATGAAGCGGGGACAACATAAACAGTGTTTTCACCTAAAATGCTTGCAATGTGTCTCACAAGAAGTGCCCAGCCACAACCTCTGCAACTTAATGCTCCCGGATAAACCTTTTCCTCTTCTATTAAAAATTTATGAGCAAGTTCAGCCATGCTCTCCTCCTTAATCAAAGTCAATCCAGATAACTTCATCCGGATTGGAGTTTATTTTCTCAATCATTTTCTCAATAGTGGTCGGGGACACATCCTTGCCCCCCATCCCTGCATATATGTCATACATTTTGAAGTTTCTTTTTCCGTAAAGCGCCCTCTTCATCTCCTGAATTATGGCACCCTCTTTCCCCCCTAAAAAGTTTCTCTCAATAGGTGCAATTACGGTATCGTCCGACACAATGCTTAATGCTTTAACCACACTTTTCTCAGGAAATGGTTTTATTAACCTTAATTTTAAAATACCTACCTCAGGATGAGTGTCAAGTATTCCCCTTACCGTTGTTGTTATGGTTGATGTTGTTACAAATACAATTTTTGTGTTTTCATTTATGTTTACAGATTCGACAGCCTGATAGCTTCTTCCAAACTTTTCTCCAAACTCCTTCCCAACCCTGTTAACAAGGTCTTCCACCTTTAACACATCCTTCCACCACGCATACTCAAATGTTTCGTATTGATCCGGTGGAATAAGTCCCCCTATAACCTTTGGGTTGTATCCATCAACTTCAACCCCCTTTTTCTTTTTCGGAGGCAAAAATTCATCAACAAGCGATTGTTCAGGCACCCAGACATTTTCACTGGTATGGCTCAAATAAAAGGCATCTAAAACAACCATAACCGGAATGTCAAGGGTTTCGGTAATTATGTATCCCTGAATAATAGTATCAAGAACCTCCTGAGAGGTTTCTGTGTAAAGTTGAATCCAGCCTGTGTCTCTCTGTGCCAGTGAATCGCTTTGATCCGCCCAGATATTCCAGGGTATTGACGGTCTTCCCACATTGCATACAACCATTGGAAGTCGGAAATGGGCAATTGCGTGCAGAACCTCGTGTGCATAGAAAAGCCCCTGCCCGCTTGTTGCAGTAAAGACCCTCTCCCCGGATATGGCCGCCCCCATTGCAGCAGCAAAAACAGAGTGCTCACTGTCCATATTTACATAGGTTGCATCCATTTCTCCAGTTGCAACCTTTCTTGACAGTTCTTCAACAATGGTGGTCTGTGGGGTTATGGGGTATGCAGGTATGAAACCTGCCTTGCATAGTTTTGCTGCCTCAGACGCAGCAAAGTTCCCCTTTAATATTTTCGGGGTATGCCTTTCAAACGAGATCTTTTCATTTAAAGTCCTTGTATCAGTCATTTTCCACCTCGCCTAAAGTGAAATCAATTGCAGAGCACGGGCATTCGAAAAAACAGATACCACAGCCCTTGCAATAATCATAATTTATATTAAGCCTCCCTTTTTCATCAAGGTAAATAGCCGCATCAGGACAGAAGTTAAAGCAGTTTCCACACTCAAAACAATCTCCACAGTGCAGACACCTTCCACTTTCTCTAACAACCTCTTCTTCGCTTAAGCCTTCAACAACCTCCTCAAAGTTCATGTAAAGGCTTTCGTCAAAGTGGGTTTTGTTTTTTATTCTGGGGGTTGCAGGGTAGTATTCAAACTTGATATCTTTTGGAGTAACAGCCCTGTGCAAAACCTCACTCTTTTTATCATAGGGTTTGTTCTGCAAGAAAGCATCAACCTCTTTTGCAACAAGGTTTCCGCTTCCAATTGCCTCAACTACAGTACCTCCCCATGCCATATCCCCTGCACAGAATACAGGAATTTTTGAGTTAAAATCAATTCTCCCCTGTTTGGTTTTAATTTTCTCACCGAATACATATTCGTCGTATTCCTGACCTATTGCTTTAATTAGATGGTTGACTCTGACAGTGTATTCGGAGCCATTGATTGGAATTGGCCTTCTTCTTCCGGAGGAATCAGGTTCCCCAAGTTTCATCTTGATAAAGGTTACCTCAATCTCATTGTCGTTTAGTTTCTTCAATGCTATTGGAGCAGTGAGAAACTCAAAGTTCACACCCTCTTCAATTGCCTCTTCAACCTCAATGTGTATTGCAGGCATCTCGTTTCTTGTCCTTCTGTAATAAACAGTAGGAATCGCCCCAAGCCTCAATGCTGTCCTTGAAACATCTATTGCTGTGTTTCCTCCACCTATTATTGCAACCTTATCTCCCTTTTTTATCCCCGATGTTTTCTCGTTCAGTTTAAATTCTCTTAAAAAGTCAATCCCGTCAAGGGCCAACTCCTCATTTTCCATTCCCATTGTGTACCCTTTGTGTGAACCAACAGCAACAATGACTGCGTCAAAGTCGTTTTCAATCTCTTTTACGCTCACCTTTTTGTTTGTTATGATTTCAACCCCGCTTGCTTCAATTCTTTTAATTTCTCTGTCAAGCACTTCATCTGGAAGCCTGAATTTTGGGATTCCCGCTCTCATCATTCCCCCTGCTTTTGGGAGTGCTTCAAAAACAGTGACACTGTACCCTGCATTTCTCAACCTCAAAGCAGCGGTTAAGCCAGCAGGCCCGCTACCTATAATTGCAATCTTTTCTTTATTTGTGATTTCAACAGGGGTTGGGGTGTAATCCTTCATCCAGTCCCCTAAAAACCTTTCGATTGAACCAATGTTCAGGCTGTCATCGTACTCTTTTCTATTGCAGTTTTGCTCGCAGTAATGGGGGCATACCCTTCCACATATTGCAGGAAAGGGGTTGTGTTCAAGGATCAATTTAAACCCCTCTTCAAAACTCTTTTCACCGGCAAGTTTAACAAATTCCCTGACCGCTGTTCCGGCAGGGCAATTTAAAGAGCAGGGTGCTTCATTGGTGTGGTATTCGGGGGTTAGCACCCTCCAGTTTCCGGTTTTATTCTTTGACATTGGTCCGTACCACTCAGGGTACCTTGGTATTTCTTCAATGTGTTTTTTCTCAAGTTTGCTTCTCTCTTCAAAAGAAAGGCTCATAACCTTTGGTTTGTTGGAGTTTATTGCATCAACTATATAAGTGTAAGTTTCATCAGGCCCTGTAACATTCTCGTAAGCCATTTTTGCAGCCTCAACATTCTCCTCAGGTTTTGTCGGCACATTGTCTGCAATTATCTTTTCAGCAATGTCAAGTTTTTCTCCCATAACCTTTAAAATTGCCCCTATCATTGCCGAGTTAACAATAGGAAGCGCTTTGCTTCCAAGCCCCTTTTCAAGGGAAATTCTTGTTGCAGGAACCGTGAAAATGTTTTCAGTGAAGTTTTTAAACCTTTCAACTGGTTTTTCCGTGTTTAAAAGCGCAGCACCGTTTTTCTCTAATCCGTCAAAAATCGGTACCTGATCAAGCAGTGTTTCGTCAAACACCACAATAAGGTCAGGAGTGTAAATTTTGCTCCTATTGAGGATTGGGGTTCTCGAAACTCTTAAAAAAGCCTGAATTGGTGCTCCTGTCCTTTCAACCCCAAATGCAGGGAAGGCCTGCACATAATAGCCTTCCATTTGCCCAAATATTTTGGCAAGGATCTCAAAAGCGGTAACCATTCCCTGACCGCCACGGGCATGTCCTCTGATCTCTAACATATCTCCTCCTCTTTTATATCAACCATAAATTTTGCCAAGTTAAAACTCACGCACATGCAAATTTAAAGTAATCCAAAAGTTTTTTAGAGAGAATTACTCCCTTTTCAATTCTATATCTTTGTTTAAAACAAAGTCAAGGCTTTAGCAATTGAAGGCCATAAATGGGAAAAACATTTTGAACTTATCTTTTTAAGCATTCCTTAATGAACCAACAAGTAAAGAAACAGATGATTGAAAATGTATCGCTTATTCAACCTGTTCCACCTCTTGTGCATTCACAATGTATTCCTTTTTGCAGTACTGGCATACAACCTTATAGGTGTTGTCTTCTAACTTCAAAGATTGCTTTTCTTCCTCGCTCAAAGCCTTTAAAACCTTTAAAACCTTATCCCTTGAGCAGGTGCACCTGAAAACTATATGCCTTTCGCCTATAAGTTTTAATTTGTAATCCGGAAATAAAAGCATTGCCGCCTGATTTAAATTGTCAACTGTTTTCAAAACCTCACTGAAAGGGGGTAATTTTTCAATCTCTTTTTCCATTTTTTCAACTTCTTTATCAGTTGCATCAGGCATTGGCTGAACAAGAAAACCACCGCACTTTTCAACAGAACCGTCAGGTTTCAAAAAGTTTGAAATAAAAATTGCGCTGTTTATCTGCTCCGACCTTTTCAAATACTCTGCAAATAGAAGGGCAAGGGAGCCCCCATTGTATTCAATATTTGAGGTAAAGGGAGTTTTTCCCCTTTTTAAAATTCTTGTTACATTGAGAATACCTGTACCAAGAAGCTGGTTTAAGTCCATAACATAGTTTTTATCAAACTCATCAACACCTGCATCGGGGTTTATAGCGTAAGATTTTATGTGCCCGTATGAGTTTGCTTCACACCTTATTCCCCCTATCGGGCCGTTAACATCAAGGTAACAACCCAACACATCCCCGCTCTTCAGATTACCGGAAATTAGAACAGCCCCTGTAATAAACCTTGAAACCGCATTTGTGACAGGGTAACTCATATTGTGTATTTTCCTTACCCTGTTTACAACATTCAAAGTGTCACAAAACAGAAACCTGAACTTCCCGTTTTTAGAAAGAAAAAATTGAATAATATCCATTATTGCCCTCTATTTTTCTATTTTCCGCAACTTACTCAATAAAAGTAATTTTATTTTCTTCAAACCGTTCAGGCATTCCCTTTTCTTCGTCAGGATAGCCAACGGCAAGCAACGCAATCGGAAGATGATGTTCTGGAAGGGAAAAGATCTCTGAAATCAATTTTATTCTTTCTTCCCTCGGATAAACGGCAATCCAGCATGTGCCCAATCCAGATTCAAGTGCCCCAAGCATTATGTTTTCACAGGCATTGGCACAGTTTAAAGCAAGATAGCCTTCCATTGGCTCAATGCTTTTATCCCCGCAAACTAAAATTGCAGCACCTGCAGATTTCAGCATCTTTGCATAGGGGTGTTTTTCAGCAACTTCGTTTAATTTCTCCCTGTCTGAAATAATGTAAAAGTGCCAGCTTCTTGTATTTCTTGCAGATGGAGCATACATACCGAACTTTACAAGTTCAACTAAAACATTCTTTTCAACATTTTGACTTCTGTATTTCCTTATGCTTCTTCTATTGAAGATTGCATCTTTTAACTCCATAAAACCCCCTCACGAAGTTTTATTATAAAGCCTTATCAAGTTTTTCAAAACAGGAATCACAAAAATAAAATAAAAAAATGGTTTTTACTCTTTTGCCCCAAAGAGATAAGCAACTAAAATTCCGAGTATGTAAAGCAGCAGCATTGGAACGGCAAAAACAGTCTGAGTAATGGGGTCACCGGATGGAGTTACAATTGCTGCAATTAAAAATACAATAAAGATTGCATACTTAAACTTGGATATAAGGAATTTATAATCAACAAGCCCCATAAGTGATAGAAACAAAATAAGGATAGGGGTTTCAAAAACTATGCCCATACCTACAATAACCGTTGTGGCAAGGGAAAAATATCCCTCCATTGTAAGGACAGGGACAAGGCCTTTTGCCTCACTTAAAAAAAAGGAAATCATATACTTCAAGCCTATAAAATAACCGAATGCACCTCCCGCCAGAAAAAGCATGGTTGAAAAAAAGATAAATGGAATAGCGTATCTTTTTTCCTCTTTGTAAAGTGCAGGAGATATAAAAAGCCATAGTTGGTGAAGGATAAAGGGAGAGGCCATAAAAATCCCTGCATAAAAAGAAAGCCTTAAATAGGTGAAAAAAGGCTCGCTTAAATGGTGAAAAGCAAATATGCTTTTGTACTGCTTTGGTGCAAGTTGAAGCAGGGGAAGAGCCACAAGGTGGAATATCTTTTTGTGGAAGATATATGCAACAACAAACCCTGCAATTAAATAACCTATGCTGTAAACAAGCCTTTTTCTCAACTCGAAAAGGTGTTCAAAAAAACTCTGAACAGGTCTCTCATCTCTGCTTTCATTCATCTTACACCTTCATCATCATTGTGGCCGGAAACTTCTTCCCTTTTCTTTTTCAGTTTTTCAAGCACTTCCCTTTTTCTTTTTTCAACCTCTTCGGAGGGAAGAACAATATTCTTTATGTCTTCCGGAATATCATTTATTCTTTTTAATTCCTCTAAATTCAATTCCCTTTCAACAGTCTCTTTCAATGTATCCGTGTAATCCTTAAACTGTCTGTAATACTTACCCAGAGTTTTTGCCACCTCCGGAAGTTTCTCAGGTCCAAATATAATTAAAGCAAGTACAAGTAATAAAACTAACTCACCAAACCCAATCCCAAACATTTTTTATTCTTTTTTGTCGCCCTCTGATTTCGGCTTTTTTTCATCCTCTTCATCCTCCATTGCAGCCTTTCTAAAATTTTTCACCGCCTTTCCCAGCCCCTCTGCAAGCTCCGGCAACTTCTTCCCGCCAAAAAGGAGGAAAAGTATGAGGAGTAATAGTAAAGCTTCGCCCATTCCAATGTTCATAGCATACTCCTTTTCCAAAAACTTCCATTCAATTGTAGCACAATGAAAAAAAGCAAATTAAAATTTGACTTATGATAGTTTAATTTTAGATTATTAAAATGAAAGTTTAACGGAGGTTGTATGGGCAAAGAGTACAGGGGGATAATAATTTCAAAAGAGGGGCTTGGCACTTTCGGATATATCCCCGAATTGAAAGAAAGATACCTTGCCTATGCAAGGGGAAGCCTTATAAAGAAAAAGATGAAAAAGATATTTGTGGGGGATTACTTTAAAGGGGAATTAACAGAGGATAAAAAAATAATTATTGAGGAGATACTTCCAAGAAAAAACCAATTGTTCAGGCCTAAAATAGCAAATGTTGACAAGGTGTTGCTAATAACAACCATCAAAAATCCCCCCTTAAATACAGGTATGCTTGACAAACTCCTTGTTGCATACGATTACTATCAGGTTGAGCCTGTAATTGTTTTCAACAAAATAGACCTTCTTGAAAGTGAAGAGGACAAAAAGGAACTAAAGAAGTGGGAAACAATTTACACAAATGCAGGATATTCTGTTTTAAAGGTTTCTGCAAAGGATAAAAAAAATATTGAAGATTTGATACATTTCCTCCACGATAATATATGCGTATTTGCAGGGGCATCGGGGGTTGGGAAATCATCTTTGATAACCACCATTACCGGGATTGAAATTAAAACACAGGAGGTAAGCAAAAAAACAAAAAGGGGAAGGCATACCACAGTGGGGGCAAGGCTTATACCGTTTGGTGAAAACTCTTTTATAGGGGATACACCGGGATTTTCAAAGGTTGACCTATCATATATTATGGATGCAGGGGAATTATCCGGTTTTTTCAGGGAATTTGCAGATTACTCCTGCAAGTTCAACGACTGTATGCATATAACCGAGCCACAATGCGGGGTTAAAGAGGCATTGGAGAATGGTGATATCTCAAAAGAAAGGTACAACTCTTATTTAAAGATTCTTGAAGAGGATTTTGGAGTAAACATAAGCAAGATTAAATGAAGAAAGTAGCAATTGTCATTCCCCCAATTACAGACTTTTACTACACTCCCCACAGGGGGGCATTTTTGGGGGCATGGATTGTCAAAAAGATAATTGAAGAGAAGGGATATATCACTACGCTTTTTGACTTCCCGAATAAAAAAAGCAGGGTTATATCATTACCCAAAGAACTGTATTATCTCGAAAATAACATCATCCCTGATGAAAGAGGACCCATCGCTTTTTTTTCCTCATACAAACGGTTCGGGTATTCTTTTGATAAATGCCTGAGACTTATAAAAGAATTTTCCCCCGATGCTGTAATTTTATCACTGTTTGCATTTGCATATTCTCAAGAGTTTATTGACTTTTCAAAAAAATTAAGGGATTGTTTCAAGAAATTACCTTTTATTGCAGGGGGAAGCGGTGTGACCTGCTTCCCGGAATACTTTGAAAAAACTGGAATCTTTGATACCCTGCTGTGCGGAGAGATTGAATGTCTAAAAGATGACCTGTTTAAGGCTATTGAGGGGAAAACAAGCGGAACCATAAGAACCAATAGAAAAACTGATAAAAACAACATTGAATTTAAAATAGTCAAAACAATAAAGATAAAAGGTCAAACCCACTTTTCAACCATCTTGTCCAGAGGTTGCCCTAAAAATTGCGCTTTCTGCTCAAACTTTTTAATTCAGGGGAGAAACTTCAGGACTGTGAAACTGGAAAGTGTCGAAAGAGAATTCAAACAATATTCCACAAACTCAGCAGTACACTTCAATTTTGAAGACGATAACATACTTTTGGACAAGGATTATCTGATAGAGGTATTAAAATTATTAAAAAAATACTTCCCCAATTCAACCTTCTCCTTTGAAAACGGTATAGATTACCTCTTTTTAAACGATTCCCTGGTGGCAAAACTCATAAGGCATGGTATATCCCACTTCAATCTATCAATTGGCAGCATTAAATCTGAAATCTTAAAAGAGAACAAAAGACCTTTAAGCATTGAAAAACTCACCGAGATACTTCACACAATAAAAAAATATGGCACAAAATCAATAGTGTACTTCATCTCAGGGCTAAAAAACGATTCATTTGAAAACACCATATCAACCCTCATTTTTCTTAAAAATTTGCCATGTATTACAGGCATATCCCCCTTCTATCCTGTACCAGGGATAAAAGGGTTCGAGGATAGGGGTGTTTTTGAAAAAACTTCCCCTCTTTTAACAAAAGGCTCCTCATTCTACCCCTGGAACAGAAGCCTTAAAACAGGTGAGATGATCGAGGCATTCAGGCTTGCAAGGTTATCAAATCTGACAAAGAAAAAAGACAAAAAACAGTTCGAACTTGAACTCCTTGAGAGGATAAAAAAGGATAATTCACTCTTTACAATTTTAAAAAACGGGTCACTTGTTAAAGTTAAAACAAAAACAAATTTAAGAGAGTTTTTTGAACCATTAAAAGTTACTCTTTGATAACGGTTAGAGCAAGAAGAACAGTTACAATCCCGGCAAAAAATAACACTCCACCAATTATTGTCAACCAGGATAAACCTGTCTCCGGTTTCAATGTGTACCTTAAAACACTTTTACTAAACTCATTCTGGGTCAACTTAACATCCTCTGCCCCTTTAGGAAGAGAAATAGATAGATCATATTCGTAAAGGACATTACCATTTGTTTCAGAATTGGTAAAAAACCACTTTGTTTCTGTAATCTTTTTGGGTGTATATTTTTTGTCATATTCAAACTCCCATCTTCCATCACCAAGGTATTTAACCACACCCCTTGCATCGAAAGAAAAAATCATGGTTCTGTTCATATCGTCTCTTTTAAAAGAAAAATTCTCAAGTTTGTATGAGGGAAGAGAGGCAATAATCTCCCTTTTTAAAAGAGATGGGTTGTTTCCATAAACCCTTACCATGTTTTTCCACTGCATGGCAGTTGCCTTCTGGGTGTAAACAATTTTAGCATCACCCACTTTGTTCACTGTAACATCAAGGTTTATAACTATTTTTTCCCCAAAAGACAAAGAACAAACAAACACAAACAAAAGAAAAGTAAATGCTATCTTTTTCATCTCATCACCCTGAAACTATTTCTTATGGTTAATAAATCAGGTGTGTTTAAAGAATTTGAAACAGAACCTATCACAAAACCAACAACACCCTGAGAGGATGTGGTAAAGTACGCTGTCCAGTAAATAGCACCCATGTTTGAAGAAGACATACCGGCTATCCTTGCATACTGCCTCCCATTTATAGTTACTGTCCCTGCAGGTTGATATTGCACCCGGGTACCCATTTGAGTAAGAGTGTTATAAATACTTGAAAAAGCATAATTTATGTCTGAAACACCTGGAAAGAAATAAACTTCAACATCCTTGCCCGAAGATGGACTTACAGCGGCGAGCTGCAATGAAGGAAGGTATGGATTTGGTGACCTCATTATCCTCCATCCTGCAGGGTATGAGAAACCATAAATTCCATTTGGGTCAGAGTATCTGACAAATCCTCCATTACCTCCATTACCACCTCTTCCACCATTGTAATTCCTGCGCCCGGTAAATCCAGGCTCGTTAACTCTCACTCCATTATGCCGCATATTGTCATGCCCAAGATCTGCAAACATCTTGTCTATCTTCTTTTTTAAATCAGGGTCATCTTTCAAATCTGGAGGTCTTAATCCCTGCCCCTGTAATTGACCGATGGGCAAAAACTTAATGGCAACGCCTATTTGAGGGCTGCCACCCTGAAAAAACATCTGTGCTTCTTTCATCCCGGTTTCAAGAGCCTTTTTGAAGCTCATTCTTCCACCAAGCCCTTCCCCACCAATACCCGTTGCTTCAAGTGGAATAATGTTGCCATTTGCAATTATTGCAGGGAAGGCATGCCGTGAGGTACAGAATATCCCACTATTTAAACCAGCGGATTGAGCAACACTGCAAAAAAGGAGAGATAGTTCCACACACAATCCAGCTCCTCCGGTCAACACCTCTCTTGGCAGTCTTATGTGCTGAACCATTGTATAGTGATCTCCAACCTTTTCAGGCAAACCCAATGTTCCGCCATACACAAGTTTAGAAGCCAGTTCAAACTCATACAACGCCTGCATAAACCTGATTATTTCCTTTTGAGAGCCGCCGACTCCGGCACCTTTCATCACATTTTTCTGTAATTGCTGGGTAAAGTATTTAATTACAGGGTCTTCAGGTGTTACAAAACAGGCAAGCAAATCAACATTTGTGTACAGATCTCTTATATCCACTATCTCCTCTTCTGGAATATCGGTGTAAAGAAGTTCATTTCTTCCCCTTATCTGGAAATCAGCCCGCCTTATCTCCTCCCTGTCCCTTTTACCGTCATTGTAAGTTATCTTCATCTCTACACTTGCAGGGGTGACATTGAGAACATCAAGTATCTTTGAAGGAAATTTTGGATAGAAAAGATCAACCACTGTTTGACCGGGAAGAATCTCTGTGTATTCCATCGGAGTTGTCCATTCAATGTATCCGGGGATACGATAAGAGACCTTTAAATCCCTGACTGTGCCTTTACCATCATTGGTAAAAACTATCTTTGAAAGGTAATACTTTCCGTCTTCAACCTCCCGGTTTCCATAAACCTTGTAAGCCATTGGCATAACAGCAGGCCTTGTTTTAATCTTTATGTCCAGTTGTCCGCACTTTCTAAATACAGTGAGACCAAGAACCATCATTATTAAACCAATCCCGCCATAAAACAGGCCAAGTAAAATCACCTTTTTACGCATATTCAACCTCGTGTTAAAGAAATTTGGACTTTTAATTAAATTTTAAACCCGATTCAATTTTTTTTCAAGAAAACTTTAAAGCAAATAATAAATGACAAAAAACTATTGAATTGTCCCAACATTTTCCGTTTCAAGTGGCTTTAAGAGCAAACCATCGTAAGGGCAATAAATAAAGTCAGTATTCCTGAATATGTGGCCAAGCGGGCAGATCTTATCACATTTATGGGTGGTGAACTTAATTGATTTTATTTCGGACAGAGAGACAATAAGGTCCCTGCCATTGCCATCATTAAACCTGAACCTTAAATCGTCGATTTTTTTAACCTTTTCAGCCCCTGTTCTTATCTTTACCAGGTAGATACCATCTTTAGAATTCCTTATCTCAACAAGATCGTGAAAGGTAACATCAGTATAAAACCCGTCCTTATCCGTGTACCAGAACCTGTCAGGTTCAGCACTTCCAACAATGTACAGTTTTTTTATCCGGTAAATATCACCATTTTTTAAAATCACTGTTATGGGTTTTTTAAGATTTATAGAGAACAAAAATATTGACAGGAATAAAATGCTAAATATAAAAAAAACCTTCTGCCACATAGGATACCTCCCCCCTGACATACACTATATTTCCTTTTTTCTCAACAAAAACAGGGATTTTAGACGGAGGGTAAAATATTGCTCTTTCAGTATTGAATGCGAAAACAAATGCAGCACACGCGGATCCACACGCTAAAGTAAAACCCTCAACCCCTCGTTCGTATGTTGCTATTTCAAAGGTATTATCTTTAATTTTTTTAAAAAAACTTATGTTAGCACCCTTTTTAAATTCAGGAGAATTTCTCAATTTTTTTGCAACTGAAACATCTGGTATTATATCTTCAACAAAGAAATGCGGGTTCCCTATGTCTATGTAAGTACCGATCATTCCTTTAACATTTAACAAAATCCCTTTTGTTTTACCGATTTTAAATGATATTGCCGCTTCATCTTTACTCACTTTTTCAACATTTATCCTTACTCCGTTTAAATGAAAAAAATTTTTAATATACCCGGTTTTTTCACCGAAAAAAGCAAGACAAAGGCTTCCGTTTACACAAAAAGATTCACTTCCATCAGGGTCAAAGTGTTTAACCACACCGTTTTCAAAAACAAAAAAAACTCCATCAGCACCAACCCCGCAGTGTCTGTCACATAGAGATGAAATGAACTCGCTGTTTACAAAGTTGTTTAAATCACGGTTTTCCTGTCCGACTATTATTAAAAAATCATTGCCTGAAGAGTGAAGTTTGTGAAATTTTACTGCCATTTTTCCTTTGAAAATCCCTTTTTAGAAAACCTGAAAATTGAATCTTTAATCAATGAATTGATCTTCACATCAGAAAGTATTATTGTTGTAATATTGCCGTTTTTTTCCTCAAAATGTAACTTTTTAATCAAAAGTGTTTTTCTGTCAAGCCACATCTCAACCAGTTTAAACCTTTTTCTAACTCTTCTTTTTCTGGGGAAGAAAATAAGGTAAAGGTCTTTTCCTTTAGTATCTATCTTCTTAATCACAAAGTATTTTGATAGAAAATAAAAAGCCTTCGGTATGTTTAAAAAATTTAAAGCATTCTCTTTATGCCTTCTGATGTTTAAAACAGCATACCTCTTATTCTTAAAATCAAACCTGTAAATCCTGTTTTTTTTATAAAATATGCCTATATCGTAAGGGTCGGTAAACCTTAAAAGAAGTTTATCCGGTTTTTTAAAGTAAAACTTCCCATAGGTCACAGCAGGTTTTCTCAACAACGGAGACTTTTTCACCTGCCTGAAATAGGCATATAGGGTGTCTATCTTTGAATAGTGAGCCTTTAACTGTTTTAAAAGTTCAATTATCTCCCTGTCTTTATTACCCTTCGCACCAGCAAAAAATGAAACAAAAAACAAAAGGGAAAAAACCACAAGCTTTTTCATTTTATCCCCTGCTTAAAGATTCAAGAAATTCCCTGTTTGTCTTGTATTTGGAGAGTCTCTCAATTAGTAATTCCATTTTCTCGACTGTTGATAATGGGGCAAGAACCTTTCTCAACACCCACACTCTGTTCAATTCAAAGTCATCGCAGAGCAACTCTTCCTTTCTCGTACCTGATTTATCAATATCAATTGCAGGGAAAATCCTCTTGTCTGCAAGCCTCCTATCAAGCACAAGTTCCATATTACCCGTTCCCTTAAACTCCTCAAAGATAACATCGTCCATACGGGAACCTGTTTCTATAAGAGCAGTTGCAATAATGGTCAAACTTCCCCCCTCTTCAATATTCCTTGCAGCACCAAAAAACCTTTTAGGCCTCTGCAAAGCATTCGAATCAACCCCTCCTGATAAAACCTTGCCAGAGGGAGGCACAATTGCATTGTAAGCCCTTGCAAGCCTTGTAATACTGTCAAGCAGGATAACAACATCTCTTTTGTATTCAACAAGCCTCTTTGCCTTTTCAATTACCATCTCGGCAACATGGACATGCCTGTCAGCAGGTTCATCAAATGTGGAACTTATCACCTCACCCTTAACAGACCTTTCCATATCTGTGACCTCTTCCGGCCTTTCGTCTATAAGCAAAACTATAAGGTAAACTTCAGGGTGATTTGTTGTAATTGAATTTGCAATTGATTGAAGAAGCATTGTCTTACCTGTTCTCGGCGGTGCAACTATCAAACCTCTTTGCCCTTTACCAATTGGGGTTAAAAGATCCATGATCCTTGGAGACATGTTTTTTGGGTCTTCTGTTTCAAGTCTTATTCTCTCCATAGGGTAAAGTGGAGTAAGACTATCAAAATTGGCTTCCCTTTTGATTGAAGGTGGTTCAAAGTTTATAGCCTCAACCTTTATCAGTGCAAAAAACCTTTCTCCATCTTTAGGCGGTCTTACCTGACCTGATATGGTGTCACCTGTTTTCAATTCAAACTTCTTTATCTGCGAGGGTGAAACATAGATGTCATCAGGACCTGGCAGATAATTGTATTCAGGTGCCCTCAAAAAACCAAAACCTTCAGGCAATATCTCAAGCACTCCCTCTGAAAAAATAAGCCCATTCTTTTCTGTTTGTGCCTTCAAAATCTGAAATACAAGATCAACAGAACCAACCCCTTTCGGAACATCAATCCCCATTTCTTTTGCCACCTTTTTCAACTCTCTGTCCTTCATTTGTTTTAAATCTGCAAGACTGTAATCCATACCATCACTCCTTATAAAAATTGTCTATGGTAAGTTTTAAATAATTTTCAAGAGAACCGATACCTTCACCTGTTTTAGAGGAAACAGCAAAAAATCGATAATCAGGAATTTTGAACTCTTTTTTAAGCAATGCAATGTTTGTCCTCAATTGATTTTTAGATAATTTATCAATCTTTGTAGCAGCAATTACAAACTCTATATCATTGTATAACAAAAATTGGTACAATTCTCTATCTTTTTTTTGGGGCTCATGCCTTGAATCAATCAAAAAGACAAGAATCATTCTGTCTCTTGTTGCAATCAGGTAGTCTTCTATCATTCTTTTCCATTGCATTTGCACTTCCTTTTTAACTTTAGCAAAACCGTAACCAGGTAGATCCACAAGCAAAAACCTATCGTCAACATTAAAAATATTCAACAATCTTGTTTTCCCGGGGGTCTGGCTTACCTTTGCAAGTTTCCTTGTGTTTGCAAGTTTATTTATAAGGGAAGATTTTCCCACATTTGACCTTCCTGCAAAAGCAAGATGAGGAAGATCTGAGGGTGGAAAATCCCTGACCCCAACAGCACTCTTAACAAATTTAAACCTTTTTCCTATCATAACACCTTAAAAAGTTTATTCAAAGTCTCTTAACTCTTCAACATGAGAATTAGAGGAATGGGCAATACCTCTTTTTCTTTCATCAGAATTGAAAAAAAGAATGTCTATCACCTGGTCCATGGTTTTAACAAAATGAAAAACCATTGCATTCTTCACCTCTTCGGGAACCTCTTTGAGGTCTTTTTCATTCTCCATGGGAAGTATTATTTCAAATATACCAGCCCTGTGTGCTGCAAGCAGTTTTTCCTTAATTCCGCCCACAGGCAATACCCTTCCCCTCAAGGTTATCTCCCCTGTCATGGCTATTCTGTTTGGAACCTGTTTACCGGTCAAAGCGGAAAAAATTGCAGAAGCAATGGTTATTCCAGCCGAAGGGCCATCTTTAGGGATAGCCCCCTCAGGAATGTGCACATGTATATCAGTGTTTTTCACCTTCTCAATATTTATACCAAACCTCTTGTAATTTGCTTTAATGAATGAAAAGGCAGCCTTAACAGACTCTTTCATAACATCTCCCAATTGACCGGTGATGTCAATCCTCTCATTTCCAGGCATTGTCATCACCTCTATGAAAAGCACATCTCCACCTGCAGGTGTCCATGCGAGACCCGTTGCAACTCCCACCTGCGGTTTTTCTTCGGCAATACTTACTTTGAATACCGGTATCCCGAGTTTTTCATAAACAAGGTCTTCCGTTATTACAAAATCCTTTGAAAACCTTTTTTTCTCAACTATATCAACGGCACACTTCCTTAAAAGTTTTTCAATAGTTCTTTCAAGGGTTCTAACACCTGCCTCTCTCGTGTACTTTTCAATTATCACCTCGATTGCATCCTCTTTAAAAACAGGAGAAAACCTCTTCAAACCTGTTTCTTTTAACTTCTTTGGGATGAGATGCCTTTTTGCAATTTCGACCTTTTCGCTAAATGTGTATCCCGGGATTCTTATTATTTCAAACCTGTCTTTCAAAGGGGCAGGTATTGTATCAAGTATATTAGCGGTGAGGATAAAAAACACATTGGAAAGGTCATAATCCACATCAAGGTAATGGTCAACAAAGTGAGCATTCTGCTCAGGGTCCAACGCTTCAAGCAATGCACTTGAAGGATCTCCCCTGAAATCTGAAGACAGTTTGTCAATTTCATCAAGCAGCATCAAAGGGTTTACTGTACCCGCTTTCTTCATGAGATAGATTATTCTTCCTGGAATTGCACCAATGTAAGTTCTTCTATGACCCCTTATTTCAGCCTCATCTCTGACTCCCCCAAGAGACATTCTAACAAATCTTCTCCCTATAGATTCCGCAATCGCTTTTGCAAGAGAGGTTTTTCCAACTCCTGGAGGTCCAACAAAGCATATTATTGGATTTCTTTTGGTTCTATTTAGTTTTCTAACGGCGAGAAATTCAATTATTCTTTCTTTCACTTCTTTTAATCCGTAATGGTCTCTATCCAGTATTTTTCTTGCTCTTGGGATATTCAGGTTATCTCTCGTTCTCTTCTTCCATGGAACATCTATCAACCATTGAACATAGGTTCTTGCAACAGAGGCTTCCGCAGAAGCAGGGTTCATTGTCTCCAATCTTTTTATCTCCTCCATTGCTTTTTTAAAAGCCTCTTCACTTAACCCTGCATTTTTAACATCCTCTTTCAACTTTTCAATCTCATTTTCCCCTGTGTAACCCAGTTCTTCTTTAATTGCCTTCAACTTTTCGTTCAGAAAAAACTTCCTCTGCCCCTCTTCTATATTTTTCCTCACCCTTTTATCAAGATCTTTCTCATATTTAAAGGTTCTAACCTTTTCTTTTATGTAATCGTATATCTTTTTCAATTTAAATTCTGTATTTACTGTTTCCAGTAAAATTTGCTTCTCTTCAGGTGAAATTTTAAGTGCATAGGCTATGTTATTTGCAAAAGCAACTGGGTTTGATGTTTTTCTCGAAGCCTTGTCAAGGTGTTTTATAATGAGGATATTCCTCGCAACATTGGGATTCCTTTTTATCAACTTCTTTATCTCATTTATATACTCAAGTGCTTTTACAACATCATAGCCATCTTTTATGTCAAGGTCTTCCCCGACACACACAAAAAAACCATCCCTTTCCTCAATCTGTTTAACATTGAATAGAGAAACACCCTTGACACTTATCAGGGTATTTTCCCCACCTGACTCTGTCAGGGAGTTTAAGATTTTTGCTTTAGTACCAATCAAATAAAAGTCAGTGGGAGACGGGAAAAATGCTCCCTCTTTCATGAGAAGGAAAACAGGTTCAATACCACTTTCAACCGCATATTCAAAAGCCTTTTTATTGTAATCTCTTTCCAGAAGAATATCCTCTTCCACATAAGGGAAAAACACATTTTTCTCTCTAACTAAAACAGGGTAAATCAATTGTTCCATACATTAACCTATTTTTTTTCTTTCGAGAAGTGCTTTGATATGAGAGGAATCAACAACAATCTTTTTTATGTCATCTCTTGAAGGTGCCTCAAACATAAACTCAAACATAACATCTTCCATAATCTGCCTCAATCCCCTTGCACCCAATTTACTTCTAATTGCTTCATCAATTATCGCTTCAATTGCATCCTCTTTGAATTCAAGTTCTATACCATCCATCTTAAACATTTTTCTGTACTGCTTTATCAACGAGTTTTCCGGCTCAATAAGTATCCTTTTTAATGCCTCCCTGTCAAGGTCATGCAGGACGGTTATAACAGGCAATCTACCAACAAGTTCAGGTATGAGACCGTACTTTATCAAATCCTCACTCATAACATACCTTGTTATGTTGTTTTTAGAAATTTCTGTTGTTTTTTCACTTTCCATGGGTTTAAAACCAACAACCTTTTTCCCCATTCTTGATGCAATTATCTTTTCAAGCCCCACAAATGCTCCACCGCAAATAAAGAGAATGTTTTTGGTGTTTATCTGTATAAACTCCTGATAGGGGTGTTTTCTTCCCCCCTGGGGCGGAACATTTGCAACTGTTCCCTCAACTATCTTTAAAAGAGCCTGCTGAACCCCTTCCCCTGAAACATCTCTGGTAATTGAGGGATTTTCACTCTTTCTTCCTATCTTATCTATTTCATCAATAAAAATTATTCCCCTTTCAGCCTTTTTAACATCAAAATCAGCAGCCTGAATAAGCCTTAAAAGTATGTTTTCAACATCCTCACCAACATATCCTGCCTCTGTCAATGTGGTTGCGTCGGCTATTGCAAAAGGCACATCCAAAAATTTTGCAAGGGTCTGGGCAAGAAGGGTTTTACCTGTTCCCGTTGGCCCAATCATCAAAATATTACTTTTTTCTAACTCTACCTCGTCCCCTTTCTCCTTTGTCTCCTCATAAAGTATCCTCTTATAGTGATTGTAAACTGCTACGGATAATTTCTTTTTTGCCTCTTCCTGTCCGATCACATACTTATCAAGAAAAGCTTTAATCTCAACAGGCCTGGGTAAATCTTTTTTCTTTTTTCTGAATATTTTATTTTTCTCCTTAGATATCAATTCATTGCACAGTTCAACACATCTGTCACATATAAAGGAGTTTTCTCCCTGAATAAGTTTATCAACCTCTCTTTCGCTCCTTCCACAGAAAGAGCATACAGCTTTTGTTCTGTAATACTTTGTTTTGTCTCCCATTACTCGTTCCTTGTAATAATTTTGTCAATAATGCCGTATTCAACAGCCTCGTTTGCACTCATAATGTAATCCCTGTCAGTATCCTTTTCAATCTTTTCAATAGGCTGGCCTGTGTGCTTCGACAGAATCTCGTTTAATAGTTTTTTTATTCTTATAATCTCGTTTGCATGTATCTCAATATCTGAAGCCTGTCCCTGCATACCACCCATTGGCTGATGGATAAGTATCCTTGAATTGGGAAGGGCAAATCTCTTTCCCTTTGTTCCCCCTGCAAGCAAAATAGCAGCCATTGAAGCAGCCTGGCCAATACAGATGGTTGTAACATCAGGTTTTATAAACTGCATTGTATCATAAATAGCAAGCCCTGCGGAAACAGAACCGCCGGGTGAGTTTATGTAAAGGTAAACATCCTTGTCAGGGTTTTCAGCCTCTAAAAAAAGCAACTGTGCTATGACAAGGTTTGCAACATTGTCATCAATCGGAGTACCTAAAAATATTATGTTGTCTTTAAGCAAACGGGAGTATATATCGTAAGCCCTCTCTCCTCTTCCTGTTTGCTCAATTACCATTGGTATAAGCATTATTTAGCCTCCTCTTCCCCTTTTTCGGAAGATTCTTCTTTTCCCAATTCATCTTCTTTATGTTCAGCCTCTTCCCTTTCCCTTTTCATCTCTTCTGTTTTCTCCTCAAGCATTTTCTTCATCTTCTCAATCCTTGCATTATGCTCTTCCTCATACTCCTTTTCATCAACCTCAACAAAATTTGCTTTATTAACAATTAAATCAAGAGCCTTTTCCCTTTTCAAGGATTCTTTTATGTCTTCCAGCTGTCCTTCCTCGTCAAGTTTGAATTTCACAGTCTCAAGGGTTGCATTCTCACCGAATTGAGGAACGAATGGTTTTAGAAAATCATCAAGTTCATCTTCGCTAACTTCAATATTGTTCATTTCGGCAATTTTGGAAAGAACTATCATTCTCTTAACATTGTCAACAGCAGCCATATAGTATTGAGGCATCAGAGAATTTATAATGTTTTCGTCTGCCTTATTATACCCCAAATTTTTAAGGTAATCCTGAATCATTCTCTTTGCCTCTTCCCTTGCATAAACAGGTGGCACAGGGATATCCCTTTCGGAAAATAGTTTTTCAAAGAAATTGTGTATCTTTTCCTCCCGTCTAACCTTTTTTAGCCTCTTTTCAATACTCTCTTTTATATCCTTTTTCAACGCTTCCACAGTATCAAAATTCAATGTCTTTGCAAACTCATCGTTAACTTCCGGTAATTCCTTCTCACTGATTGATTTAACGGTTAGTGTAAATTTAACCTTTTTACCCTTAAACCCATTGAACTTTTCTTCATCCGGGAACTCTATTTCAAATTCGTTTTCTGCTCCCGTTTTTAAACCTATTATTTTTTCAACAATCGGTTTCCACATATCGTCTGTTTCAGGGTTTGCCTCAATCTCAAAATTTTCATTGTCAAAAAGTGTTTTCTCCTCTTCATCTTCGGCATAAATTTTGAGCACAACAAGGTCTTTCTCCTGAACAGTATCCCTTCCCTCAACAGGCTTCACCTTTCCATATTTCTGCCTTAAATCTTCAATGACCTTTTCAACCTCTTCATCTATGTTGACATCTTTCTCCTTTTTAATCTTCACTTCAAATTCTTCAAAGGAAATATCCTCAATCTCCGGCATAACCTCAAAGTAGAATTTCAACTCTGCTCCATCCTTTTTGTTGAAATTGTAAGAACTCAGATGCTCATAGACAGTTTTCCCTGCCTCTTCCTTAATTTCCTGGTAGTACTTCTCAACAATGTACTTTAGCAATTCCCTTTCAATTTCATACTTAAACCTGCCTTCTATAAGTGAAACGGGGGCTTTCCCCTTTCTAAACCCTGGAATGCTTGCCGCTTTTCTGTATTCGTTTACAATGCTGTTGTACTCACCTTCCAATTCATTAAAAGGAAGATTTAAAACACCCTCTTTTACAACATCATTTTTTTTCTCAATCTTTTTATCCATCTAATTCTCCTTAAAGTTAGTTTTTATCAGGATTTGGTGCGGAAGGGGGGACTCGAACCCCCACACCGAAAGGCACTAGATCCTAAGTCTAGCGCGTCTGCCAATTCCGCCACTTCCGCAATTTATGGTGCATACACCCTCTTTATCCCAAAGAGATTTTAAAGGTTTTTACATTTTTGTCAAGAAAAAGGGTAATAATAATGGAGGTGCTGGGTGCTGGGTTTAGACAAGGAATAAAGATTTTCATTTTAAATAAATAGTTTTCTTCCTCAGCCCAAACCTAAAACCTGATACCCAGAACCTAATACCTAATAACTAATACCTATAAACCCAAAAAGCCCCGTTTTCACGGGGCTTGATTATTCCGATATCGTTTAAATTACCAGGTTCTCTTTTCTTTAATCCTTGCCTTCTTACCGATTTTCTCTCTGATATAGTAAAGTTTTGCCCTTCTAACCTTACCAACCCTTACAACCTCAATCTTCTCAATAAAAGGTGAGTGAAGAGGGAAGATCCTTTCAACACCGACACCCTGAGAGATCTTTCTAACTGTAAAGGTTTCTCTTAATCCACCGTGCTTTCTTGCAATGCAAAGACCCTGAAAAACCTGAATTCTCTCCTTTTCCCCCTCTTTTACCTTTACATAAACCTTTAAGGTATCTCCAGGTTTAAACTGGGGGATGTCTGTTCTCAACTGCTTCTTTTCAAATTCCTGAATGATGTCCATTTCATCTCTCCTTATATAAAAGTTTTCTAATTATTCTATCAACCGTAATGGTTACTGCACTTCTAACAGAAAGGTGGTTGTAATCTCCAACACCTTCTATAGGCTCAAGGAAGTAATGGCACTTATTTGCCGCTTCCTCGTGAAGCCCCCAGCCTGTGCCGAATACAAGAAGCACAGGAAAGCCAGCGGATAGCATTTTATCACATAGTTCGGAATAATCAATAATTTTATGAAATATTTTCTTTGCAGCAGTGCCAACAACAAAAGGCTCTCTCCCGGTATCCTTTTTAATAAAAGAAATGCAATCCTCCAGAGTGTCAATAATTTCAACCTTTTCAAAAGCCCTTCTTCTAAATTCATTGTAATTTGAGCCGAATCCCTTTGTCCAGTGATCAACAATTGTTCCTGCATGCTCTTTTTGAGACTCAACAGGGGAAACAACAAAGAATTTGCCCAATTCAAAGGTTTTTGAAAGCCTTGCTATATCGTGAATATCAAGGTTTGTAATTGATGTAAACCCGAGACTGCCGTCCCTCTTTTTTATCAAATAGTGAAGAAGGGCAATGTAAATCAGGTTAGTTTTCTCAATTGCTCCTTTATCTCTTTGAGCAGTTTCTTTTGAGTTTCCGTCAACCTTGCCCTTTCCAGTAAGTCCGGCCTCTTTGTTAATGTCTCCACCAATTTCATCTTTTCTCGCCATAATTCAATCCTTTTATGGTCTCCGCTTAACAAAACTGCGGGTACTCTCAGCCCATTGTATGTTTCAGGCCTTGTGTAATGGGGATAATCAAGCAAACCGTCGTAAAAAGAATCCTTTACAACTGAATCCATCTCCTTGACAACGCCTTCTACCTGCCTTGCAATTGCATCAATAACAATCATTGCAGCAGGCTCTCCACCTGAAATAACATAATCCCCTATTGAAACCTCATAATCAACATAAAGGTCAACAATTCTCTGGTCAATACCCTCATACCTTCCGCATATAAATACAAGATCTTTCTCTTTTGCAAGCTCTTTCGCCAGATCCGAATTAAAAAGTTTCCCAGAAGGAGTAAGATACACAACCTTTGTTTTTTTCTCACTCTTTGCCTTTTTAATAGCCTTGCCAAGAGGAACCGGCTTGAAAACCATTCCGCTTCCCCCGCCGTAGGGCTCATCGTCTATAGACCTATAATTATCGGTTGCAAAATCCCTTAAATCTATAGTTTCAAAACCAATCAACCCCTTTTTGTAAGCCCGTGAAAATATGCCAAATTCAAGCATAGGCTTAAAAAACTCAGGGAAAATGGTTATTACTTTAAATTTTACAACCGGATTTTTTTCGTTATCCTGCATTTTCAATCGGATTATGACTTTCGTTTAGTCTTTCTTTTAAAAATTTTCCTTTTTTCCTTGTCTTTAAAAAAGTTTGCCTCTTTTAAACCCTCGGGCATATCAACCTTTATCAGATTTTCTTCCATTTTCACAGTAACGCAGATCTCTTTAACGAAGGGAATTAAAATCTCCTTACCCTCTTCAGTTTCAACCTCCAAAACATCGTGGTTACCTTCAATTACAAGAATAGATTTTACAACTCCAAGCTCTTCCCCATAAACCGTTTCAACCTTCATTCCCTCAAGGTCGTGATAATAGTAAAAATCCTCTTCCTCCATCTTCTCGCTTGCAGGGATAATTATTTCAGCGTCTCTCAAAGTTTCAGCATCGTTAATAGAGTTATAGCCTTCAAATTTAAGCACAACCCTGCCTTTATGGTTTCTTGCATTCAAAACCTTGAGCTTCAGGGTTTCGGTTTCGGTTTTAACAAGGAGAAAATCTGCCTCAAAAAAACGAGAGGGGAAGTCAGTCTCAATATTGACTATAACTTCCCCTTTATTTCCCTGCGGTCTTGCAATCTTGCCTATGGTAAGGTAATCAACCTTCATTTACATATTATTCAAGGATTTCAAGAACAAATCTTTTCTTAACTTTCATTCCTGCGGCATTCAAGATTGTCCTGATTGCCCTGGCAGTTCTTCCCTGCTTGCCAATAACCTTACCTAAATCCTCAGGAGCAACTTTAAGTTCAAGTACGGTTGTCTGTGCTCCTTCAACCTCGTTTACCTCTACCTTATCCGGATGATCAACCAAAGCCTTAGCAATTGCTAACAACAAATCTTTCATATCCTTCCTCCTTAACTTTTAACAGGGCACCTTACCTAAGGCAAAATCAATAAACCTTGTGTTTTTTAAACAAAGTGTGAACAGTATGGGAAACCCTGGCTCCCTCTTTGAGCCACTTTCTTGCCTTTTCCACATCAATCTTAACATCCGCAGGTTCAGTCATCGGGTTGTAATACCCGATCTCCTCAACAAACCTGCCTGTAGGTCTGTAATCGTCCTCTGACACAACAATTCTGTAGAACGGCTTTTTCTTCTTCCCCATTCTCTTCAGTCTAATTGAAATCATTAGCATCCACCTCCATTATTGAAAAGGAAAATTCATATTCCTCAATTTCTTCAGGTTTTTCATTTTACCAAGAAAGGAAGGGTTTGACAACTGTTTCATCATCTTTTTCATCTGAACAAACTGCTTCAACAACTGATTAACCTCCTGAACAGGTCTTCCGCTTCCCCTCGCAATCCTCTTTCTTCTTTTGCCATTTATTATCTGATGGTTTCTCCTTTCTTCAGGAGTCATTGAATTAATAATTGCAATAAGATGCGCAATCTTTTTATCGTCCATCATTTTCTTTGCATTTTTAATCTGGCTCATTCCAGGTATCATTCCGAGAATCTTCTCCATTGAGCCCATCTTTGTCAACTGAAGCAATTGTTCTCTGAAATCCTCAAGGGTAAACTGATCCTTTTTTATCTTTTTTTGTAAGGCTTCAGCCTTTTTCTTATCAACAACCTCTTCCGCCTTCTCAATAAGAGAGAGAACATCCCCCATTCCAAGAATCCTTGACGCCATTCTGTCGGGATAAAACTGCTCAAACTCATCGTACTTTTCACCTATACCAACAAACTTAATAGGCTTACCCGTCACATACTTAACGGACAAAGCAGCTCCGCCCCTTGCATCACCGTCAAGTTTGGTGAGAACAACTCCTGTCAAAGGCAACTCTCTATCAAATGCAGCCGCAGATTTAACAGCATCCTGACCTGTCATAGCATCAACTGTAAAAAGAATCTCATCAGGCTTCACCTTTTCCTCAATCCTTTTCAACTCCTTCATCAACTCATCATCAATGTGAAGCCTTCCTGCGGTATCTATAATAACAACATTAAACCCCTTATCCATTGCTTCCTTTACAGCCTTTTCAGCAATAGAAATAGGGTTTCTGTCCTCTCCTATATCAAAAACAGGGGCATTAACAGCCTTTCCGACAACCTTCAACTGCTCAATAGCAGCAGGCCTGTAAACATCGGCAGGAACAAGAATTGGGAAAAAACCCTTCTTTTTCAAATAAAGGGCAAGTTTGCCTGAAGATGTTGTTTTACCTGACCCCTGCAAACCAACCATCATAATAACATTGGTTTTCTTTGGTTCAAGTTTTAAGCCTTCAGACTTCTCGCCTAAAACCCTGACAAGTTCCTCATGAACGATCTTTACAAACTGCTGCCCCGGATTTAAAGCCTTTGAAACATCTGCCCCTAAAGCCTTTTCCTTAACATTTGAAGTAAATTCCTTAACGATTCTGTAATTAACATCCGCCTCAAGGAGAGCCATCCTTATCTCTCTCAAAGGCTCTTCAATATTTCTCTCTGTAATCCTTGCAACGCCTTTTATCTTCCTGAAAGCATTGTTAAGTTTATCGGTTAATTGATCAAACATAAATATAGCCCTTAAAAAAATTTTTCCTGTAAAAGTATAACAACAAAAGTAAATGTGTCAATATCAATTGTAAAAAATATGGTGCGTGCCAGTATATACTGACCCACCCTGTTAACAAGAAAAGCCCTTTTATCGAGGATATGCTTTGGATCATCCTGCAATTCCTGAAAAAGAAGAAGATGCTCATAATTATAAAAAGGCCTAATTCTGTAATATGTCGTTTTTATGGTGGGCCCTCGCCTTTGAATTTGAAGTTACTTCAATTTCCCTTTCTCCTGCGCATTCAAGGGAGTTGGATGAATTGTATTCATCTTTTCTTTCTCCCATTTTCCTTTTCTCCTTTCTTCTTTTTAATTTATCTTCCCCACTTTTTCCCTCATAGGGGTCAATATGTTTATATCCATTTATGTAACCTATTTATTTTTTGTTGATATTTTCAACTTAACTGATATAATTTTTCTGTGGTTATTTGAAAATAGGGGCCCGTAGCTCAACTGGTAGAGCTTCCGGCTCATAACCGGACGGTAGCAGGTTCGAGTCCTGCCGGGCCCACCATCTTATGGGAAGTGGGAGTGGATATAACGGATTTACTGGTGTTAAAAATCAATTTAATTAAATATAAGGGTGTTCTTCTTTAAAGGAGAACACCTTTTTTTTATGGAGGTCGCATTGAGAACGATTATTTCCAAGCTCTGGGATTACCAGCAGGCAATACTTGAGATAGCAAGGTTAAACAGGGAATTGAAGACCTATCCGGATTCAATTAAATCCCTTGAAAAGTCTGTGTCAGTTATCGAAGAGAGTTTAAAAAGGACGAAGAGTGAATTGGATGTGAACAAAGCCAATCAAAAGAAGAAAGAAGAGTACCTTGAACTTTGTAAAAGTAACCTTGAAAAATCTGAAAGCAAACTTATGGAAGTTACCAACCAGAAGGATTATTCTGCCGTTTTGAATGAGATTGATTACGCCAAAAAGGAGATCCTTGAAACGGAAGAGAAGTTAATTGCAATACTTGAGTCGATTGAAAGAAATGAAAAGAATATTGAGCAGTTTGAGAAAAGCCTTAAAGAGAAACAGGAAGAATTGTCAAAGGCTCTTGAAGAGTTTAACACCACTAAAAAGGGCCAGATTGAAAAAAGGGAGAATCTTCTTGAGAAAAAGAAAAAACTTGAGCAGGACATACCTGTACGCTATTTGAAGAGATTTTACGAAATAGCAAAGAAGAGGAATGGTGTTGGTGTTGCAATGGTTGAGAAAGATGAAACATGTTCTGCCTGTCACATGAAGATAAGGCCTCAGAAAATTAATGAAATGAAAAAGAATCCGGATCACATTTACACCTGTGAAAATTGTCAGAGAATATTGGTTATTATTGACGATGAAAATATCTGATAATGTGCAGCAAATAAGATTGAGAATAGAAAAAGCCTGCGCAAGGACTGGCAGGAATATAAAGAGTGTAAATTTAATCGCAGTTTCAAAAACCCATTCGGTTGAGAAGATTAAAGAGGCTTACAAAAGTGGATTAAAAAAGTTTGGTGAAAACAGGGTTCAGGAAGCAAGAGAAAAGTACTCTGCTTTAAAACAACTTCCACTTGAATGGCACCTGATAGGGCACCTTCAGAAAAACAAAGTAAAGTACGCAGTTGAGATATTTGATTATATCCATTCCATAGACAGCATTGAACTTGCTGAAAAGATTGAAAAAAGACTTGAGCAAACAGGGAAAAATCTAAAAGGATTTATTGAGGTGAAGTTGTCACCTGAAGAAACCAAACATGGGGTTCGGGAAAATAACCTTCACTCCCTTGCAAGGTTCTGTCACGGGTTAAAACACCTGAAGATAATTGGTTTGATGACTGTTCCTCCTTACTTTGAAGATGTTGAGATGGTAAGGCCCTACTTCATTAAATTGAGAAAACTTAAAGACAGGTTAAACAAAGATATTTTCAATGGAAAACTCACAGAGTTATCAATGGGAATGACCCATGATTTTGAGGTTGCAATTGAAGAGGGAGCGACTTATGTTAGAATAGGGACAGGAATTTTTGGGGAAAGGAATTACCATGGTGATTAATGCTTTTTTAATAGCTTTATTTTCAGTTATATTTATGCTTATAGACCTCTATGTGTGGATTGTAATTATCAGAGCCCTTGTAACCTGGGTGAATGCAGACCCATACAATCCAATTGTCAGGATTCTATCTCAATTGGTTGATCCGATAACATACAGAATAAGGAGATGGTTTCCTTTTGTGAGGGTTGGGATGGTTGATCTGTCTCCTTTAATACTGGTTTTTTTCCTTTATTTTGTGAAAGTTTTTTTGAAAATGCTTTTAATCAATATGGGTATAATGTGAGGTTTGTATGAAGTTTACTCCAATGGACATAATAAACAGGGAATTTTCCAGAGAAATGAGGGGTTTTAACAAAGAAGAGGTGAAAAACTTTTTATCCATGGTTTCCGAAGACTTTGAAGAGCTGATTGATGAAAATGTGCAGTTGAAAAAGAAATTGCAGATTCTGGAAAGGGATTATACTGACTTAAAGAAGAAGGAAGAGATTTTAAGGGATACATTGTTGATGGCGCAGCAAACCAAGGAGGATATAAAAAATAACGCCCTGAAAGAAGCGGAGATGATAGTTAAAGAAAGTGAACTGCAGGCAGAAAAGATAATAAACAATGCCTATAAAAAAGTTGAGGAGATCAAAGGGGAGATTGAGGAATTGAGAAGAGAAAAATTCAGGTTAATATCTGAATTGAAAAGGGTTATATCCTACACAAAAAGATTCCTTGATGCCATTGAAAGGGAAGAAAAAGATGAGAATATTGATTAAAAACATAAAACAGCTAATATCCCCTGTTAATGAAGATTATGCAATATTTTCAGATTTTAAAAGGTTAAATGTTTACCACAATGTTTCTATCCTGGTTAACAATGGGGTTATTGATGAAATAGTGAATGAACCGGCTCCTGAACTTGATGTTGACGGAGTGATAAATGCAAAAAATCAGGTTGTAATGCCTGCCTTTGTTGACCCCCACACCCACCTTGTCTTTGCAGGGACGAGAGAAGATGAATTCAATATGCGTATTCAGGGAAAAACCTATATGGAGATAGCAAAAAAAGGTGGTGGGATAAACAGTACAGTGAAGGAAACAAGACAGGCAGGTGAAGAAGAACTTTTTTTCACTGCAAAGAAAAATATGCAAAAGATGATTGAGCACGGTGTTGCCACATTTGAAATAAAAAGCGGATACGGGTTAAACACTGAAACAGAGTTGAAGCAGTTGAGGGTTATTGAAAGACTGAAGCAATCCTTTCCTGTTGACATTAAAGCAACATTTTTGGGTGCCCATGAGGTACCCCCTGAATACAGAAACAATAAAGAAAAGTACATAGACATTGTTATAAATGAGATGCTTCCTGCGGTTAAAGAACAGGGTATAGCGGAATACTGCGATATCTTTTGCGAAGAGGGTGTTTTCAATATAGAGGAATCAAGAAGGATTCTAAATAAAGCAAAGGAGATGGGTTTTCAATTAAGGCTTCATGCAGATGAGCTCACCCCCCTCGGAGGTGCAGAGCTTGCAGCAGAAGTGGGTGCAAAGAGTGCAGACCACCTTGTTTATATTTCGGATAGTGGAATAGATGCAATGGTTTCTAAAAATGTGGTTTTTATAATGCTTCCCGGTACCTCATTCTTTTTAATGTCTGAAAAGTATGCCCCCGCAAAAAAGATAGCGGAAAAGGGCGGGATAATTGCCCTATCAACAGACTTTAACCCTGGAAGTTCTTACACCCATTCAATGCAGATGATAATCACCCTTGCGTGTTTAAAGATGGGTTTAACCATTGAACAGGCAATAAATGCAGCAACAATAAATGCAGCCTACTCCCTTGACCTGCACCATAAAACAGGCTCAATTCACAAAGGGAAGCAGGCTGACCTTATTTTTCTCAATATACCCTCTTACAAATTCCTCGTTTACAATTACGGGGTTAACCACATAACAACTGTTTTGAAAAAGGGTATAGTGATTTTCCAAAAATAATCAAACTTAAATTTAATAATCTAACATTTTATACGCAAATAATTCTTTATCAACAACTGTTGAAAATGATGTATCATACCCAAATGTCTTGTACTGATAAGATGAGATAATGAAATAAGCGTCTTCCCCGTATGCTGAGAGTATATGATAAGGTAGGTCCCTTGTAACTATAGAGGCAGAATATCCTCCCCCATCATTATTCTTGATATTTATGATAAATGAAGTGCTTGTGGATGCTGTATAGTAAGGGGAGGTATAAAGTATCCATGCAAAATCATATCCATTTTCAAATTCAGGGGTTATTAATGAAAATGCAATTGACCCTTTTCTGAGAAATAGGTTTAGTGGTATAAGCATTGATGGGTTTGATAAATCAGAATTGGAATAGGGTATAATCATGATGAAGGTTGAATAGTACCAGTAATTGGTATTGCTCCCATCGTTGATTTCTGTTCCAAAGCAGCAGAAAATATTGTCTCCATTTTGAAAAGCATCATAGATAATATTTTCATTATCTGGCGTAATAGGGGATTGACCATAAATGTGTTTTACCATTGCCCCTGTGCTATCAAGGAACATAAATTGCAGATAGTATTTGTTATTTGAAGAGTAAGTACAGGCTATTCCAACATTATTCCCTGATACAAAGGATTTGTAAAACCTCCCTGTTGATGTAAAGTTTATTGTATTTATAATGCTGCCGTCGGATTCATTGATTGCTTTAATTTGACCTTGATTTAAATTATAATCGTGAAAGGCAACAATCAATGTTCCGTTGGTTGCACCTCCCACTATGTTAAGTAAATCAGGGTCAAAAAAAGGACCTGAAGCACAGATGCCAAGTGTTGCTTCCCATATGGTGTTCCCTGATGTGTCTATTTTGCGAGCAATAAAGTGGTTTGAATTATCTGTTCCGAGAATTATAAGACTGTCATTATTTGATGAATTAACAAGGCTTTTACAATATATATTTCCGCCTAATTCTATTTCATCAAAACCATTCTCGGTATTACCAAAAATTCTTTTTAAATAATTCTTGCCTCCATGGTGAATTACTGCAAAGTAGTCCTCTCTATTGGAAACAAAGTTTGTCTGATGGACATAGCCTTCATAGTGTCTTGTAATGTTGATTATTTGATTAAATTCAGTGTTTCTACATGGTGAAAAGAGCAATTTGTCGTTTTCTTTACCTGAGATTACTATTCCGGTTAGAGCAGGAAACATACTTTGAAATACAACTGTGTCAATGTCTGTAAAACTGTTAAGGTTAAAGAATGAATCAAAGTAATCAACTATTTTTGTTTTTGGGTCCATATTAAACCCTTTTGATACAATTTCTTCTCCATTCTTATACCCGGTTGCTGTTACATGGACTGTTTTGTCAGAGCCATTGAACAAGGCAAAACCACTCCATGTAAGTTTGTCATAGTAATTTGACAGGCTGAAAATTGCCTGTGATGTTAAAGATGATGGGAGTTGAAACTCTGCTGTCCCTCCTCCGAGATCGTCCTTTGCAATATAGCCAACTCTTACATTTATCGATTCTTCATTGGTTTCAAATATTCCGCTGACCCCTCCAAGATTTCTCAAAGGGATTACTACCTGTTTTCCCGTAGGGATCTTGTCTATTTGAGTTGACACAATGTTTCCGTTTTCATCATACAGTGTTAATTTGTACAATGCCCCTCCATAAACTGGATTTTCAATGATTAAGTAGGTTTCCCACGCATCTGAACCTGTGTGTATGTGTGGTAAGTAAAAGGTTCTGGTAAATGAAAAAAGGCTAAAAATAACAAAAAACATACTTAACAATAGTCTTTTGGCAGGAAATAGATCTTTTTTCATTTTTTACCTCCTGGATTTTCTTTTTTTATTTTAAAAGTAATAATTATAAATTTTTGTGATTTAAGTCACTTTTTGTCATTAAAACTTACCTGTTGACCATGCTACAAGACCGCATTATATTGTTAGAAAAAAGGAAGGGTTAAAAATGGACCTTTATGAGATGGATTTTTTTGTAAAAGAATTTGGCAAAAATGGCAAATACAGGATTTTAAAGAAATTAGGTGTGGGCGGTCACGGAGAGGTGTATCTCGCTCAGGATACTGTTTAAAAAAGAGAGGTTGCAGTTAAGTTTATCCTTAACTTTGACGAAGAATCAAAAGACAGGTTTTTAAGGGAAGCAAGGATTCAGGCACAGTTAAACCATGAAGACATCTGCAAGGTTTATGAAGTTGGGGAAGTAATCGGCATTCCTTACATAGTCATGGAGTACATTGAAGGCACTCCATTACAGGAATTTTATCAGAGATTAAATCTTGAAGAGAAGGTGAGTGTAATAGCAAAAATTGCAAATGCCCTGAAGGAGGCCCATAGAAATGGCATTGTTCATAGGGATATAAAGCCCTCAAATATAATGGTTGTGAAAAAGGGTGATGGAACATTAAAACCGTATCTTTTGGATTTCGGTATAGCCAGGGCTCCGGAAAGTAAAGATAAAACCATGACCGGTTCAATAATTGGAAGCCCCGGATATATGTCTCCAGAGCAGGCCTTTGGAGAGGTTCATAAGATTGATAGAAGATCTGACATCTACTCTCTCGGGGCAACTCTGTACTTCCTTTTATGTGGAAGACCTCCATTCGAAGGGGATAATCTTGCGACTTTGATATATAAAGCAATGAATGAGGATCCACTTCCACCTTCAAGATTTAATAAAAGTATCCCTTCAGATCTTGAAGCAATTGTTTTAAAGTGTCTTGAAAAGGAGCCTGCAAGAAGGTATCAATCTGCAAAGGAGTTTGAGGAGGATCTGATCCGTTATCTGGAGGGGGAACCTGTAAAGGCCAGGGTTCCCTCACTTTCATACAGGATATACAAGAAAATTAAAAAAAACAAAGCATTTTACTCCCTTCTGGCGATTTCAACTTTGATTGTTGTTTTTATTTTGGGTTTTTATATCTCAAATATCATCCATGAGAAAGAGAGGAGGAAACTCGCACTTGAATTTGGGAGAATGGCTGAGGATATCGCAAACAAAATGATTATTGCATATCTTTTACCCCCGCACAACATTGAGGAGGAAAAGAAACAGATAAAAAAGAAGATTGAATCTCTGAAGAAAAAAACCGAAAGGCTTGAGAAAGATGAGGCTGGTATAGGATATTTTGCAATCGGCAAAGCATACTATTATCTTGAAGAGGAAAAATCAAGCATTAAATACCTTGAAATGGCTCACAAAACTTACAGAAATGAAGATTTAAAAAGATTTCTAATTCTCCTTTACCTTAAAAGGTATGCTGACCTTTACAGACAGTACAACAAGTACTCTGATAATGTATTAAAAAAAGAGAAGTTGAAAGAAATTGAAGTCAGATACCTGAACAAGGCGAAAAATCTAATAAAAGAGGTGAAAGGAGATTGGCCTGAGGGGGATAACTTTAAAAAAGGAATACTTGCTTTTATCAAAAGAGATTATAAAAGTGCAGCGGGTTTTTTTGAAAAAACCTGTGTTGATAACCCTTCTTTTTACAGATCTTACCTGTATGCAGGTATGTGCTATGGGCATCTGTACGATAATAATCCCGACAAAAGGGATTTTTAATAAAGAGGTGAATGTTTACGAAAAAGCAATAAGAATAGGAGAAAGCGATCCAACCATTTACGCAAAATTGGGACTTGCCTGCATAGCAAGAAGCGCTGACCTTTATTATGCGGGTAAGAAGCCATCTTTTTTGTTTAAAAAGGCTTCAAGGGTTCTGAACACCAGTTTACAGATAGATAAAAACAACAGACTTGTGGCTTATGCATTTGGTCTTCTATTCTTTAGAATGGCTGAGTACTATGCAATTGTTGACAACAGGGCTAAAGCAAGATTGTTCACATTTAAAGGAATTGAATTTGCAAAAAGATCGTACAATAGATTCCCTTATAATCGCAATATCTTTTTTTCTTTGATTAACCTATACACAGTTGCCTTTGGTATCACAATAACTTTAAGCAGGAAGAATTGAAAAAGTATCTAACAGAATCAATTGATCTCATTTACGAAGCAAAGAGCAATTTCCCTGAAAGTGTGGATTTTCTTTACAGAGAGGCCCATTTATACCATGCTATCTCAATTTATTTGCAGGACAACGGGATAAGCCCTGTATCTTATTTAAGAAAAGTAATAAACATATACACAGAGATTATTGATAAGTTTTCAAACTCTTCTGATATTGGACTTGCAATTTTTGATAGAGGGGTAAACCGGTTTTACCTTGCATGGAACCTTTACATTTTTGAGGGGAAAAACCCTCATAATATTCTGGGCCAGGCGATATCTGATTTCAAGACAAGGTTAAAAATTGATGGTAAAAATCTGTCTTCTTTTCTTGGGCTTATAAACGCTTATCTTTTCAAGGTTAACTTCTTATTGTGGAATGGGGGCAATATTGAGGAAAATTTAAAGCAACTTGATAACTGGATTGAAAATGCAAACACTTTACACCCCGTTTACTCGCTTTTTTACTATTTCAGATTTGATCTTTGTTTCAGAAAAGTCATCTTCCATAAAATGTTCAGGACGGATCCGTCCAAAAACTTTAAAGAATGCGAGGCAATTATTAAATCCTATAAAAAATTGTTTAAAAAAAGGGGATATTACAATGATTTCAACGGCAGGCTGAAACTTTTAAGGTGTTACCTTGATGTTGAAAGATACGGCAGGCTTTCAAATGTGAAAAATGGATATTTTGAATTTTTGAAAAATTATCTAAAAAGGGTGAAGAAAGGTGAAGAGGATTTAAACGGGGAGTTGTTCCCCCTGTTTTTGTACATGGAAAAAAACAACATTTCTTACAATAAGGAGGTTGTATCTGATCTTGAGTATGTCATTAGTGAATTGAAAGATTGTTCCACAAAATCAATTTTAACTGACAGAGAACTTGCCATATCCCTTCTTTATCTTGCAGCCTGTTATGAAAGGACTGGAGATAAAAAAAAGCCAATTAAATCTCTTGAACTTGCAGATACTTTTTTAAAAAAGTACAATTACAATCTTCTGGAAGTAAGGTTTTTAAAGTCAATAATTCAATATGCAGAAGGATATGATGTTAAAAAAAACAGAGAATTTTTAAAGAATTTATTGAAAGAAAACAGATTTTACCGTATGTATTTTGGTAATCTGATCAGGTATTACCTTAAAAATCATGTTGTTTTATCGCAATAAATGATACAAAATTTGCCCATTGAAAAAAGGTGCTTATGTGTGAAAATCCTGCCTTTTTCATCAGTTCAATGTTTTCTCCAATGGTAAATGGGATGAGCACATTTTCAAGTGCTTCCCTTTTTCTGGATATTTCAAGTTCAGAGTATCCCTGCTCTTTTTTGAAGTTATGGTAAATATCAATTACTTTTCTGTTAAATTCGGGATGTTCAAATACAACCTTTTCGCTTAATATGAATATTCCGTTTTTTTTCAAACCGTTGTATATCTTTTTTATCAATTTTTCTCTTTTCAGGGGCCTTATAAACTGAAGGGTATAGTTCATTATAATAGCATCGGCACTTTCAATCTCTGCTTCCTCAATATTCTGAATTTGAAATCTTATACTTTTACCGTATGCCCTGGATTTTTCTTCTGCCTTTTCAATCATGTGTTTTGAGTTGTCTATGCCATACAACTCCGGCTCTTTATCTTTTAACGCTGAGGCGAGAAAGATAAGGGTGTTTCCTGTGGAGCACCCAAGATCATATATCTTCGGGGTTTCTTTTAAAAGATTTTGGAGAATAAGTGCAGTTAATTTTATAACCTCTCTGTAAAAGGGGATTGAACGCTCAAGCATATCATCAAAGATCTGTGCAACATCCCTGTCAAATGTGAAGTCCTTTTTTAAACGATTTACTTTGAACAATTCGTCTCTCTTTTCCATTTCAAAATTATAATTTAAGTGTAATATCCCTGTAAAAAAGCCTTTTTCTTGCAAAAAGCAATGCAACCATACTCCCTGTTCCCACAGCTGCTGCTATCATGTACATAATTACCAGTTGAAACATTGCTGCTTCCATTGGAGATGCTCCTGCCACAAGCATACCTGTCATTGCTCCCGGTAATTGAATCAAACCAACTATCTTTAATGTGTTTATTATGGGGGTCATTGCAGCCCTTATCGCTTTTCTTATGTAAAACAAAGATGCATCTTTTGTGCTCATTCCAAGAGAAAGAGCAAACAGTATTTTGGGCGTGTTGTTTTTTAACTCATGGTAAAACCTGTCAAGTGCAAGTGCTGATGCATTCATTGTGTTCCCTATAACCATTCCACCAAGTGGGATAAGGTATCTCGGTTCAGGTTTAATTATGCCAAGAATTAAAAGGACGCCAATTGATGTTATTGTTCCTGCCATGATACCAAAAAAAGCAAGTAATCCAGAGTTTTTCACCTCTTTCGCTCTTCCTTTTGCCGTGTGAGAGGCAATTAAAGTCATGATAAATAGAAGAAGCAATTGGCTCCCTATTGTATTTAGAGAAAATATGTAGTTTAGAACATATCCTATCAGGATTAACTGAATTGCAGCCCTTATACCCCCCACAATAAGATCCTTCTCTGCCTTTAACCTGTTAAAGTAGGATACCAACACTGCAATTAAAAGAAGGATAACGGAGTAAATCACCTTTGATTGCATTGTTCATCACCCTTTTCAAAGCACTGGATAAGTTCCTCTATTTTCCCCTGTCTGGTAATTCTTCCATTTTGTAAAAATATCCCTCTCTCACCCACACTTACCGCATTTTCCATATTGTGCGTTATACAGATAATGGTTTTACCATTTTTTTGAAGGTGTTTCATTTTTTCCCTGACCTCTGCTCCCCTTGTTATTGAGAGAGACGATGTTACCTCGTCCAAAAGAAGCACATCAGGGTTTCTTGCCACTGCAAGACCTATTGCTATAAGCTGTCCCTCTCCACCTGAGAGTTCTTCTGTATTTTTTTCAAGGTTTTCGTATGAAAGTGACATAATATCAAGTATATCTTCCGGTGTCTGTTTTAACCCAAGTTTTTCAATGTAAATTTCAAGTATTCTTCTTACATTTCCTTCAAAAAGAGTTGCTCCCTGCATAACCATTACCACTTTATCCCTCAATGATTTCACAGGTATCTCATCCAACTTTTCATTGTTGAAAAAGATATTCCCCCTCGTGTTGATTTCAAGCCTGTTAAAAAGTTTTAAAAGAGATGACTTCCCGCTCCCATTTTCCCCTAAAATTACGAAAAATTCACCCCTTTTTACACTAAAATTTATGTTTTTTAATATGCTTTTCCCGTTTTTTTCAAGCCAGACATCTTCAAAACGGAAGATGATACTCATTTTATCTCCAGAGAGTTTACAAAATCCCTGTTTTCAATATACCATTTGACCGTTTTTTCTATCCCATTTTCAAGGGAGATTTCTGCATTCCAGTTCAATATTCTTCTTGCTTTTTCGACACTTGCCCATGTGTCTTTCATATCAGCCCTGTGGAATGCTTTGTAATCAATCTTTGCCTTTTTCTTCAAGTTTTCTTCAATAAGTTTTATCATGTAATTTAATTTCCTGGGGTTGTCATTGCCAAGGTTTATTATTTCAAACCCGGTTTGTGTATTTGTCGCAATGAAAGTTCCCCTTGCTATATCCGAAATGAAAGTGAAATCTCTGCTCTGGCTCCCATCCCCAAACACCGTAATGGGAATATCGTTGTCAATCCAGTAAATAAACCTGAAGTACGCCATATCCGGTCTTCCTGCCGGCCCATAGACAGTGAAGTACCTCAATATTGTTGTGTCAATACCATAAAGGTGGAAGTAGGAATAGCACAATGCCTCTGCTCCCTTTTTGGATGCAGCATAGGGAGAAATGGGCTCATTAACAGGTAAGTCTTCCTTAAAAGGCATTTTTTGTCCTGCATATAGGGATGAAGTTGAGGCAAGAACAAACTTTTTTATTCCGTGATTTTTGCCTGCTTCAAGGAGGTTTAGCGTTCCAAAGGTATTTGTCAGGGTATAAACATAGGGGTTTTCAATTGAATACCTCACTCCAGCCCTTGCCGCAAGGTTTACCACCCTTTCAATCCTGTAATTTTCAAAAACCTGGTTTACTTTTTTAGTATTTTCAATGTCAATTTTCAGGAACCTGAAGTTTTTATAATTTTTTAACCTCTCAAGTCTGTACTTCTTCAACAGGGGATCGTAATAGTCATTCAGGTTGTCTATCCCGATTACATTGAAACCATTTTCAAGAAAGTGTCTTGCCGTTTCGCTTCCAATAAACCCTGCAACCCCGGTTATCAATATCTCACTCATTTAAACTTTCCTCAACTGAAGGTTTTTGCCCGGTTATGATCTGGTTTTTTGAATAATCGAACTCGGAACCCCACACAGAGTGAGGAATGAGGTAAATGAGGAACATAACTGTCACAGCAATTCCCGTTGCAACAACACTCCTTTTTGAGTATTCTCTTCTGGTAAAAGCAATTGCAATGAGCCAGAAAAGGAATGCTATCAGGGTTTTGTTATCGGTTAGATCCCAGCCAAAGGGAATTCCTGTCCACAATTGTCCAAAGGCAAACTTCTGAACAACAGGTCCCAGTATCAACCCCCCTACAAAAAGAGTTCCGGTGCAGATCAGCATCAGATTTTTATAAGGTTCTTTGAAAATCAGGGCAAGCCCTATTCTCACTGCAATCAATATTGATACAAACATAAAGATTATGTGGGGAAGCAAAATGTATATTGGAACGCCTCCCTTAAACCTCGTTACCACGGATTTGGCAGGTAAACTATAAAATTTATCACCAACTTTGACCTTTACATAGTACTCAATCTTTCCGGCAGGTGGTTGATGCGGCAAAAATGCAGTGAGGTTTTTACCTATTTTCCTCATCTTTATTTCTGTCCACTTTTCCTTAACTTTAAATCTTTTAAAAACAAGGTATGCCTCCACATCTCTGTTTCCCTCAACATAGATGGAAACCTCCTGGTCTCCTGGTCCACCATGACTTCTTTCAAATGTGTAATCAATTATGGTTCCATTGATGTTTATGTGCCCTGAAACAGGGTAGGTAGGCCCGGTTCTTTTCTGATAGATTGCAAGTGTAACAGTGATAATGAGTGCAATAATCCATAGAATACTCTTTTTCATTTACAACCCCTTCGTGAAAAAAATGGCGGAAGCGCGTGGGAATCGAACCCACCGACCTGCACTCCCGTACAGGCCCACCGGTTTTGAAGACCGGGAGGGACACCAGCCCCTATTCGCTTCCACAAGCCACTTTGCCTTCAAGAAATTATATTATAAACCGCTTTTTCCTGCAATTATCTTTGCTGTGTCCATAAATGCCCTGGAAACATCTGAATCAGGGTATGCAACAACCACGGGGAGTCCTCTGTCACCTCCCTCTCTTATTGAGGTGTCTATTGGTATTCTGCCAAGAACAGGAACCCCAAGTTTGTCCCCTGTGTCCATTTCGTTTCCACTAAATATATAATGCTTTGTACCACAGTTATGACAAACAAAGTAACTCATATTCTCAACCACTCCCATTACAGGAATGTTAAGTTTTTCAAACATTGAGATCGCTTTTTTTACATCAAGGAGTGCAACATCCTGCGGGGTGGTTACCGCAATCGCTCCTTTGACTTTTACATTCTGTGCAAGAGAGATTTGAATATCTCCTGTTCCGGGAGGAAGGTCAATTAAAAGAAAGTCAAGGTTTCCCCATTCAACATCCTCAAGAAATTGATTTAAAGCCTTCATCAGGAGGGGTCCTCTCCATATAACAGGGGTATCGTCTTCAAGCAAAAAACCCAGAGACATCACACTGACCCCGTGTTTTTCAATTGGAATGAGTTTCTCCTTCTCATTGACAACTGGCTCTTTTTTGATTCCGAACATCATTGGGATACTTGGTCCATAGAAGTCTGCATCAAGGAGACCTACTTTATACCCATGCCTGGATAATGCAATTGCCAGGTTAGTTGATACAGTGGATTTTCCAACTCCACCCTTGCCACTTCCAATCAGGATGGGGAACTTTACCTGAGGGATAAGGTTTTTAAATTCCACTGTTCCGTAAGGCTTTTCGTTAACAGAAACAGTTACATTTACTGATTTTACATTCTCCACTGTTTTTATTGCATTCTCAACATCCTTTTTTATTTTATCCGTTTTCCCTTCAGCCTGCTTTGGCACCTCTATCCTTATGTCAACATTACCATCTTTATCTATTTCCAGTCCCCTGATCCCCTTGTACTTTACAAGCGAAACATTTGCTTCAGGTATTATTATTCTGTCAAGTTTTTCATATATCTCAATCCTTGAAACCTTTGCCATATCAGACCTCCGCCATCTTTTTCTATGGGATTATAGCATAATTATTTGAAAAAAAATTGATTATGGGCAATTTTTACTTTTTTTTAATGATTGTTTTCTTCCCAGATTGAGTTTTTATGTCTTCCCAAAAGATGGTCTGCAACATCTATAATTGCAAAATAATTTAAAATTGCCCCTGTCAAAATAAAAGAGGTTCCATATTCAAAGGTGAAGGATTTTACAACACCTGCTCTCAAAGGGGTGGCAGAAAGAATAAAGTACAGAGGCCCCATTCCAAGTTCAAAAAGTGATCCGAGTTTGAAAAGTTGAAGCTGATCAGAGGGGGTATATATGTGTCCATGCAGGTACAACCCGTAAAGGATCATGAAAATGATTATTCCGCCAATAATAAAGGCTTTTCTTTTAAAACCAAGCATAAAGTGCCCAGCTCCCGGAAAAAGCCATGCAAAAAAAAGGTATTTATAGTCTGAAGGCTCAAGGAAATTTCTGTTAATATCTTTCATTTTTTCTTCTTTTTAATTATGTATTTAATCTGAGATTTGCCTATTTCAGGGTGCTCCCCCTCAATAAGGAGGGTGAAAACACCATCAGGAAGTTTTGGTATCCTGAACTTTGTACTAAATCTGCCACTGTTGTCTGTGTATCCCTCGCTTAAAACAGCAGGATTGGTGTCAAGGCTCAGTATTTTAACCATTATCTTTGTTTTTGGGATTCCATTATAAGACTCTCTGTTATAAGCATTGACAGTGATTTCAACATCCGAATCATCATAAAACTCCATTCCCTCTTCATCAAGAAGAAGAACAAGGTCGTCTTTAAAGGTAGTTGCAAGAAGGTACTCCAGTACGACATCATCCAGGTTTTTATTGGAGATGAGATTTTCAATATCTTCATTGTCCGTATCGTATTTCCCGGTTTTTATATCCCTTATTACCCTCTGGTGCTGATCCTCCATCAATTGAGTTATAAGTGCTTCATCGTAGCCATCTTTTATCTTTTCGGAGTAATCCTGTCTTACAGAATCAATAATCTGTCCTCCCACATAGATAAGGGTTTCAATCTTTGGATTATTCACACCCTTATCTTCAGTCTGGACATGAAAAACCTTCCCTGCATGCTTTACATCTGTGTTAAAACCTGTAATCATCTTCCACCTTCAACCAATACTTCTTTTGTTATTATAGAATCATTTGACTTTTATGTAAACACTTTTAAAAGCCGGAAGCAAGGTATCTGAATTTTAACATTTAAAAACACCTGATTATTTTTTTTGACGAGGATTTAAGCCATTTAAAGTTCAAAAGCGGTGAATATAAGATCGGTTCAACAATTATTCAATATTTTTCACTCTTTTAAAGGGATTAAAACCTTTTTTACTTCCAGTTTCACCTTTCTTTTTAGAGAAAGACATGTTTCATTACCGATATTACTTATATCAAATCCCCTTCTCAAAAACTCTCTGTGAAGTGAAGCAAGGTATGTCCCCCTTGCTCCTGTCCATCCGGGATTCCCAACCTCTCTGTTAAATGCCTCTACAAGCTCGCAATCGCCCATCTCTTTGAACCTTTCGCTGAACTCCTCAAAAAGGTTCTCATAATAACTTTTTTTCTGCATTTTAACCTCCGTTTTTTGAAAAAAAGGGTTAATAAAAAGACCCGCGCTCCAATTTTTGAAACGCGGGTCTTTAAACAAAAAAAATCACCGCTTTAGCACCCTGTTCGTTCCTTTAAAGGAACAGGCCGGGGCAAGTTGGAGATTAAATCCTCGCCTCAAAACAAAGTATAAAATCTCTTTCATAATAATGCAAGCAAAGGTTTTTTTTAATAATTTTTTTAACAAAATTTAAAATCTGGTTTTTTTGTTTGCTCCTGTATTCTAAATTGTGTCAAAGAGTCTCCATTTGAATGTAAATCCATTTATAGCCATGCAGAGAAAACCCTTTTATAATGAGATTATCTTGTTTATTGTTTTCATAAATTAAAGAAGCAGTACAAGAAGTTATATTGTGGTACTGTAATATGAAATGATTTTGCCATTCAGTTTCTGACACAATTAAGTTGGCATTGTCCTCAATACCCAATACCTAAATCCTGTTGAATTTAAAAGAAATTTTATTAAAATATTCTTTGAAGTACAGTTTTGAGACTGGGAACATAAAGGCATGTTTTCGGTACTCATACTGAACACTGACAATTCCTACCTTGAACAGAAAAATCTACTGAAAAAGGGGAAGATTTTTGATTTAACAGAAATTCCCGAAAAAAAGTATATGGCATCACCAGATACAATTAGAAAGATAGAAAAACTCATCCCTGAAAAAGGCAGATTTATATCTTTTTTAGGCTCAGGAGATTACCATTACATCACCTATCTCTTTTTGAAAAAGGTTAAAAGAGAAACAACCCTTGTTGTTTTAGACAACCATATAGATTGTAAGCCTGTTTTTGATGAAACCTTTATATCCTGCGGCTCATGGATAAAAAATGCACTTGAACTGCCGACTATAGAAAAGGTTGTTGTTGTAACAAACGAAGGAGGAGAATTCCATTATCCTGACCTTAAAATAGTGAAACCTGAAATAGAAGAATTGAAAAAAGAGATAAAGAATGCATCAAGCATTTACCTTTCAATTGATAAGGATATTTTAAGCAAAGAAACCCTCAACACAAACTGGGATCAGGGAAATTTAACCGTTGAATTGCTTGGAAAAATTATTGATACCATTCCTATTGGAAAACTTACAGGGGTTGATATTTGCGGAGAGCCAGAGCCTTTAAACATTTTTGAGATAAAAAAGAGTGAGAAAATAAACCTTAAAATTATAGAAAAAATAGCGGAAAGAGAGGCCTTTGCCCCTGCCGGTTAAACCTTTAAATTAAAATACTCTATTAAAAATTTTGCCACCCCATCGTTAAATCCGGCATCAACAACCCTGTCGGCAACCTTTTTTACATCTTCAGGCGCACCATTCACAACAACTGATAAACCAACTATTTTCAACAGTTCAATATCATTGTAGTTGTCCCCGCAGTACATTGCATCCTTTAAATCTATATTCAAATAATCAAGAAGTTTCTTAAAAGCAATGTGTTTCTTTGCCGCCGGATTGTTAAACTCAAGCCATTGATGGGTACCGTAAAGAAGCGGCCCTTCCACAACAATATCCCCGAATCTCTCATAAGCCTCTTTTTTTACCCTGTTAATCTTTTCCAGTTTTTCAAAAAAACCTATCTGAATAACATCGGCTGGCAACTCATCAACCCCTTTTTCAAAAACCCTGTAAATGGGGGTATCCCATCTCAATCTTTCTTCGGTGTATCCTTCCGGCACAAAACAGTAAACATTGTTGTCTGTGCAAAAGACCCGGGCTATGCAGTTATTCTTTAAACCAAAATCAACAATCTCTTTCACAAACCTTCTATCAAGAAGGGAATACATTAAAAGTTTTTTTCCCTGATAAACAAACGCCCCGTTTTGGGCAATCATAAAGGCATCTTCTTTGCCAACCATATCAAAGTATTTGAAAGCAATGTATCTGTTAAACCCTGTAATGAAACAAAAAGGCACAGGAAGGGAATGGATAACCTTTTTTGTCAAGGGAGAAATTCTATTTTCTTTATTTGTAAGGGTGCCGCCAATATCGCTTCCAACAATCTTCACCATAAACCAAATAATACAATAAAACCTCAAATAAAAAAAGAGAGATTTAATAAAATCAGGTGCAGAACTGACGCCCAGTATCTGAATTATGCTATAATTTAAAAAAACACTTTTAAGGAGCAGATCCATGAAAAAACTTCCCATAGGGTTAAACAGCCTTGAAAAAATTGTTAAAGAAAATAAGATCTATGTTGATAAAACAAGGTATTTACTTCAATTGATTGAAAACGGAGATTACTATTTTCTATCCCGCCCAAGGAGATTTGGTAAAACATTAACAGTTGATGTTTTAATGCACCTTTTTGAGGGGCATAAGGAACTCTTTGAAGGGCTTTACATCCATGATAAGTGGAACTGGGATAAAACCTATCCGGTTATCAGGATTGACTTTTCTGCGGGGCTATTTGATAGTAGAGAGGGATTTATTGAAAGGGCAAATACTGTTTTAAAAATGCATCAGGAAAAATTGGGGATAAATTGCGAATCAAAAGATTTTGTAACCTGTTTTTACGAACTTATTTCAAAGGCTTATAAAAAGTTTAACTCCAAGGTTGTTGTCTTGATTGACGAGTACGATAAACCCATCCTGGATAACATTGAAAAGCAGGAGCTGGCTGAGGAGTTAAGGGATCTTCTTTCAAACTTCTACGGTGTATTAAAGGGCCTTGATGAGAATTTAAGGTTTGTGCTTCTAACAGGGGTATCAAAGTTTTCAAAGGTGAATCTCTTTTCTAAATTGAATAACCTTGAAGATATAACACTTGATGAAAGGTACTCTTCCATCTGCGGATACACAGAGGATGAACTTGATGTTT
>JALSOA010000027.1 GCA_026986725.1 Acidobacteriota bacterium | reverse complement strand
ATCCCTGATTCTCCCCCACCCTGTTTGCAACAATAAGGTCAAGGTTTTTTCTTTTTAATTTTTTTAAAGCATTTTCAGAGAGGTTTTCAGTTTCGGCAGCATAACCGACCAATAGTTTATTTTCCTTTTGTTTTCCAATTGATTCAAGTATGTCAACAGTTTGCTCCAGTTCAATTGAAAGGGATTCAGTCTTTTTTATCTTTTTAGAAGAGTAATTTTTCACCTTAAAATCGGAAACAGCAGCAGCCATAACAAGAACATCGCTTTTTTCAAACTCATTTTTTACCTCTCTGTACATCTCTTCCACAGTTTCAACCTCAATTATCCTGCAGTAAGAGGGGTACCTTACCGTATAATTGCCTGTAATCACAGTTACATCGGCACCGGATAATGCAAAAGCCTTTGCAAGTTCCCTTCCCATCGCACCACTTGAGCGGTTTGTTATAACCCTTACAGAGTCAATTGGCTCAACAGTTCCCCCTGATGTTATCAGGACCTTTTTCCCTGAAAGTACGGTTTTTCTTAAAGAGTAAAGTTCAATGTAATCGGCTATTGTTTGTATATCCGGAAGCCTGCCCTTTCCTTCGTAACCACAGGCAAGGTAGCCTGATTCTGGCTCTATCACTATGCAACCGTCATCTTTTAATCTTTCTAAATTCCTTCTTGTTGCAGGGTGTTCATACATATTTGAATTCATTGAAGGAAATACCAGGGTTTTTCCTTTAAATGCAAGATAGCATGTTGAGAGAAAATCGTCTGCAATCCCGTTTGCAAGTTTTGCTATTGTATTTGCAGTTGCAGGAAGTATTGCAAAAACATTTTTTCTATGAACAGCATTTATGTGTGAAAGAAGTCTTCCCCCTTCAAAAACATCAATGTAAGGCTTTTTACCTGTTATTGCTTCAAAAAGGTTTGGAGATAAAAAATTAACGGTGTTTTCCGTCAACACCGTCTCAATGTTTTGAAACCCTCTTTTTTGCAATTCTCTGATAACTTCAATTGATTTGTAACAGGCAATTCCACTTGATACCCCGATAAGTATGGAGGGGCTGGAATCTTCTTGTTTCATAATTACTGTTTTTCTTTAATATCAATCTCGTCAACGAGGGAGCCAAGGTCTTCAACAGAGAATTTCTCTTCCTTTTCCTGCTTATCCAACAGTTTTATCTCAAACTTACCCTGCTTCAATTCCTCAAGTGCAATAAATGTAGGTTTGTTAATAGGGGGCTTAACCTTTGGTTTTGCACCTTTTCTTAACTGGTCAACCCTTTCCCCTGCTATAAGAATAACTCTGAAAGGATTGTCAAGAACTTCCTTTAATACCTCTTCTTTGCTCATCTATTCCTCCGTAAAGTGTTTGTAAATTTCATAAATGTTTTCAATACGCAAAACCCTGTGCCTCTCCGAGACAACAATAGACTTTAAGGATTTCAAGGCATCTTCAAGAATATCGTTTACCACAACAAAATCAAAGTGTCTTAAATATTTTATCTCATCTCTTGCAGTTATCAATCTTTTTTCTATCTCTTCAACACTGTCTCTCCCCCTTTCAACAAGCCTTCTTTTCAACTCCTCAATTGACGGAGGGATAATAAATATTGAGGTAAAATCAACATTCCCCTTTTGCATAATCTGGTATGCACCCTGAACATCTATGTCCATTATTACATCTATTCCCTTTTCAAGCCTTGAATAAACCTGATTCTTTGCCGTTCCGTAATAGAATTTATCAAAAACTCTTGCATACTCAATGAATTCATTGTCTTTTATCATCTCTTCAAACTCTTTTTCAGACACAAAAAAGTAATCCTTTCCGTTTACCTCACCTGCCCTTGGCTCCCTTGTTGTATAGGAAATGGAGTATTCAAGATTGTTAACTTCCTCCAATAGCATTTTAATCAAAGTGCTTTTACCACTGCCAGAGGGGGCAGATATTATAAACAACTCACCTTTTGTTTTAATTTCAATTCCCATCAACAACCCCCTTCAAAAAGACTCAGTCATCATCCTCTTTTATCATTAACAAAAACTCCTTTACAAGGCTTTTTTCATCAACCTTTTTTATCAACTTTCCCCTTTTGTATATGGCTGCATAGCCTTTTCCACCGCATATTGCATAATCTGCTTCCCTTGCCTCTCCGGGACCATTGACAGCACAGCCCATAACTGCAACAGTAATGGGTTTTTTTATATCCTCAATCTCCTTTTCTATAATTTCGGCAAATCTCTTTATATCAAACTGTATTCTCCCGCAGGTTGGGCAGGATACAAATTTTGGGGAATCTGGCAAAAGGTTCAAAGCCTTCAATATTGACCTTCCAAGGGTTACTTCCCTCACAGGGTTGTCTGTTAAAGACACCCTTATTGTATCCCCTATACCGTCAAGAAGCAGAGCCCCTATTCCGATTATGGATTTAACGCTTCCAATAGAGTATGTACCTGCCTCGGTTACCCCAATGTGCTGGGGGTAATCAAACTGCTTTGCAAACATTCTGCATGCTTCAACTGTTTTTTTCACATCCGAAGATTTTAAAGATACCTTAATATCGTAAAATCCAAACTCTTCAAGAAAGCCTATGTGCCTTTTTGCGCTTTCAACCATTGCTTTCGGAGTGTTTCCGTATTTTTCAAGAATATCCCTTTCAAGAGAGCCTGAGTTCACCCCTATCCTTATAGGTATTCCATTATGTTTGCACGCTTTTACAACCTCTTTCACCCTTTTTTTGCTTCCTATATTACCGGGATTTATTCTTAAACAGGCAACCCCGTTATCAGCACACTTAATAGCAATGCGATAATCAAAGTGAATATCCGCAATGACAGGAATTGGAGAAAAATCAACAATATCCTTTATCTTTTCGGAAGCATCCATATCAGGGACAGCACACCTTACAATATCACACCCGGCACCCACAATATCCTTTATCTGCTCACAGGTTGCCTTAACATCCCTGGTATCTGTTTTTGTCATTGTTTGAACTGTTATGGGATTACCCCCTCCAACAGGGATATCCCCGACATAGATCACCCTTGTTTTTCTGTACATAGCCTACTTCAAATTCAGGTTTTTCAATATATCGCTTATAATTACAATTGTCATCAAAGCCATTAAGAGAAAAAACCCAACAGTTGTTATTCTCTCTTTCAATTTAGCACTTAAATCCCTTCTCCTTATTGCTTCTATAAGCAGAATGAATATATGGCCACCGTCAAGCATCGGAATAGGAAGGAGATTGAATATTCCAAGCTGCAATGAGATCAAAGCCATTATGTAGATAAAGTTTGTCATTCCGCTTCTTGCTGCCTGGCCTGAAATCCTTGCTATGTCAACAGGGCCGGATATGCTTCTTATTGACATCTCTCCTTTTAACAATTTTCCTATAACATTAAAGGTTAGTTCAGTGTATTTTTTTGTATCTTGGAACGCTGTTTTAAATGCCTTTGTTATGGGAAGTTTAACAACTTTGTACGGAAGCTCAATAACAACCCCTATCTTCCTTTCTCCATTTTTCCCCTCAGGGGTGACATTGAAGTTTAGAATCTCCCCATTTCGATCAACCTTTAACTTTAATTCCCCTTCACTGTTTTTAACTGTCTTTATAAACTGCTCAAGGCCTTTTACAATCTCTTTTCCATTCACAGCAATTATTTTGTCCCCCGGCTTTAACCCTGATCTCTCAGCAGGAGAGCCAGGCATAACCATTCTTATTTGAACCCTTAAAGCAGGGAATACCCCAATGTAGCCTGCATCACTTTTCCCTTTTTCAATTATCTTCACCTCTTTTTCAATAAGGTTTCCGTTTCGCTCTATCTTCAGTTTCACAGTCTTTCCCGGGTTGGTTGCAACAAGAAGCAAAAATTGATCCCAGTTTTCAACCTTTTTATTGTCAAAGTAAAGTATCTTGTCTCCATGCTGAAGGCCAGAAATAAACGCCGGGGATTCATTGTCAACCCACCCGACCACAACAGGGGCATCCTTCCACAATGGTACAGGCCTGTGCACAGCATTAACCACCGTAAAAAGGACAATGGCAAGTATTATGTTTAAGGTTGCACCCATTACAAGTATTATAAACCTCTGCCACTTTGGTTTATTGTTAAAGTTTCGGGGGTTATCGTCTTCAGCCTCTTCAGGCTCTTCCCCGAGCATTGCAACATAACCGCCAAGGGGAATAAGGGAAATACAGTACTCTGTTTCTCCCCACTTTTTGCAGACAAGTTTTTTACCAAACCCTATTGAAAATGTCTTAACATAGACACCGAAAAGTTTTGCCATAATAAAGTGCCCGAACTCATGAATGGTTACAAGCACCCCGAACATTATGATAACGGCAAGCACATTGCCGATTATTGGCAGATTAAAAATCCCCACTTTCTACCTCCCTTTCACACATTTGTTTTACTTTTTTATTAAACTCAATTACATCTTCCATTGATTCCAAATTTTCACTTTCAACTTTATTGAGCATTTGCTCAATAAAGTTAGAAATTGAAAGAAATGATATCCTTCCCCTTAAAAAATTTTCAACAGCAACCTCATTGGCCGTATTCAACACTATCCTGTTTGAGAT
>JALSOA010000026.1 GCA_026986725.1 Acidobacteriota bacterium | reverse complement strand
CTCAACCGTTACATCAATAGTGCCTTCGGTTAAATCGCTATCCCACAATTCAACCTCAATACTGTCTCCGCAAGCAACGGCTTCTTTATCAAGAAAGATCTGTCCCATACTTATTGGATGATACGATTTTGTATAGGTTGAAGGATCACCAAAAAGGTTGTACTGCTGAAAGTACCTCAAGGTGCTCCCGCCACCATTGTAATGGTTGTAAAGACCTATTTTGCCTGCATTGAACATGGGGCCAACCTGAAATATGCTGTCAACAAACATGGATTTAAAGATCTCTCTTTCAAGGACATCGTCTTCATCCCAGTAAGAATAAACAGAAGAGCCCCAGAAAGCACATGCCCCATGTTCACCTCTCACCCATGCCTCTCCATAACAGGTGGAATATTCGTATTCACCTGTCTGACAGGCAAACGAATAAACAAATGGATAGACTGTGTTTGAAAGGAGATTGTTAACATCATTAGAGGTAAACTCAGTTGAGTACGAAATATACCATTCAGAAGGACTTCCGTGTCCTGAATAAACTACAAAAATCTTGCCAGAATTAACTGCATTTGCTATATCCGATTTTGTTGCCCCATAGGTATGGTAATAAAGTTTCTGACAATCATAATTATTTGGTTCAAAATAATTGTCAATAACATAGTTGTGTGTTCCTTCGGTTATCTGGTAATTATCATCTGCTGTTATGAAAACAGCATTTTGAGGCAAACCGCCTAAACTTGATTCCATATAAACTATCTTGTTTATCATATTGGTTAATTGCCCTTCGGTTAAAACAGAAAGCCTGCCAAGGGAAACATCCGGGAAATAATCGTTCCCATCAACTGTTGAATAGTAGAGATCAGTGTATGGGTTGTCTTCAGTAGAGCCCACATAGGCAGGGATATCCCCTGTGTCACCAACAAGTATTACAAAATCCGGTCTTGTGTTAACCGATGAATACCTTTGAGCAATAAAATCATGGATCTGCTCTCTTGATGAACCTGTATCGTCAAGGGTAAAAACATCAACAGAATAACCCATCGCAGTTTTGTGATCCACAAGCGGGGCAAGAGTATCTGCAAACTTTGAAGGAGTAATAATTAAAATCCTTCCCATAGAAGCAGATTTATCTTTTTTACTATCAGGCTTAAAGTAATTTAAAAATATTTTAGAAAAAATCCTTTCAGAAGCTATTGAGGCTCTATCAAACCGAACCACAGCATTGTTAACCCTTAAAACAAGTTTTGTGTAAACAACAATAACATTCTTTTTAGGAAAGTATTGAAAAGGATGAATGGTTACAGTTGCCCCTCTTTTCCCACGAATTATGTATGGACCTTCCACAGTTATAAGTTTAAATGCAGGCTTTTCAGTTTTATAGTACCGGTGATCAATAGTAAATGGCCTGTCTTCAATTCTTCTTGACTTTGGCCATGGCTTTTGAACAGGAAAAACAGGAGCATCAATTTTTATAACCTCTTTTTGAAAAGAAACAACATTAACAGAAGGAAGAGTATCTGAATTAAGCATAACAGAGAAAGAACAGGTTGGAAGCATTGCCTTCCCATAGTCAGGAGAATAACCAAAATCATCAACAACTATCTTTGTAAAAACACCACCCTTTGTATTAACCTTCTTTAAATTAAATTCAGGAAGATCAAAGTTCACCTGTATGTACCCTTTGTTAAAATCAACCTTTCTCAATCTAACTCCATTGGGTAACACAGATGAAAACACACATACAGACAAAAAAACAAAAGCAAGAAAAACAAAGCGTTTCATAAAATTCACCTCCGAACTTACATGTGATTTAGGTAAAATCATTTTACTCCTTTGCAAAAAAAAATCAATATCATAAAGGATATTTTTTTATTCTTACCTTAAAACAGTGGATAAATTGTTCAGGGAACATATCACCTCTATTTTTCCACCCAAAAAAAAATTTTTTTGGGATTACCCGACAAATTCAGATGATCTGTTAAAACAGATTACACACAAAAATGAAAACAGCGCTCTGTTCAACAAACACATACGTGGTGGCAAAATTAAATCTTAGTTACCTGAAACCATATACAAAATCCTGTGGACACACTTTTATTATTTTTAAATCAACACAAAGTGTTGAAACAAAACCCTCTTTAATCGTAAAATAAAAGGGTATCAAGAAAAAATGGAGGAAAGATATGGATATTAAAAAAATCGGGGTTTGCGGGGCAGGAACCATGGGAAACGGTATTGCCCATGTCTTTGCACAGTTTGGTTTTGAAGTCTTTATGAGAGACATAAAAGACGAGTTTGTCGAAAGGGGTATGAAAACCATTGATAAAAACCTTCAAAGAGGGGTAAACAAAGGAAGAATGACTGAAGAGGAAAAGAGAAAAATACTTGCAAGGATAAAACCAACAACAAACCTGGAAGATTTAAAAGATTGTGACTTTGTGGTTGAGGCAATCACAGAAAACTTTGACATAAAAAAACAGTTGATTCAAGACCTTGATAAAATGCTAAAAAAAGATGTAATTATAGCATCAAACACATCTTCAATATCAATCACAAAACTTGCTGCACTTACCAAAAGACCTGACAGGGTTATTGGCATGCACTTTATGAATCCTGTACCCGTTATGAAACTCGTTGAGATTATAAGGGGAGCACAGACATCCGATGATACATTTAACACAGTTAAGGAATTAACTGAAAAACTTAATAAGGTGGGAGTTGAAGTAAACGATTTTCCCGGCTTCGTGTCAAACAGGATTTTAATGCCAATGATAAATGAAGCAATATTTGCTTTAATGGAGGGTGTAGGTACACCTGAAGCAATTGACGAGGTTATGAAACTGGGAATGAACCACCCCATGGGGCCTTTAACACTTGCAGACTTTATAGGTCTTGATGTCTGCCTTTTCATCATGAATGTGCTGTACGAAGGATTCAAAGACCCGAAGTACAGACCGTGCCCATTGCTTGTTAAGATGGTTGATGCAGGTTACCTTGGCAGGAAATCGGGAAAAGGCTTCTACGAGTACTCTTAACAAAACAGAGGGGCATTGCCCCTTTTTCTATTACCCTAATAAATGTTTTAGGTGTAAAATTTATTGAGAATCTTTTTTTGAGGGTTTTATGTACTGTCATGTTTGCGGTTTTTTAAATCCTGAAAATACAAAAGTTTGTTTACAATGCGGAGCAAGACTGATATCTAATACCAATCCGAGGTATGGAGATCTATCCGAATTTGACAATGATAACATAGTGGCTCAATTGATTTCGAAATTTGAAGAAAATTTCTCAGCCATATTTGAAACAATCGATGCCCTTGCAAAGAAAAGCGAGCACCTTGAATCCCAGTTGATGGAGTTAAGAAGTGGTCTGTTGACCCTTGTGGATCTTCTGTCTGAAAAAGATTTAATAAAAAGAGAAAAATTTTCTCATATCTGGGAAAATAACATAATCATCAACATGGAGATTGAAGAGGAAAGAGATAGATTTATCTCAATGAAAGATGAAATAATACTTGTAGAAGAAAAGAGCAAAAAAGATAAACTTGAATTGCTATTAAACAGGGTGGAAGACCTTTACTTTAAAGGAGAAAACCTTAAAGCAATTGAACTTCTCGAAAAAGCCTCGCAAAAACACAAAAACAATTACAAATTGCACCTTTTTTTAGGACAGATTTATTATCTGAAAAAAGAGTATTCAAGGGCAATTGAACACCTGTTTAAATCCTATGCTTTAAACCCTGAAGATTACCAGACAAACCTTTACCTTGGCATAACTTTAAATGAAATAGGAAAACAGAAACAGGCACTTGAGTTCCTGTTTAAGGCAACTGAATTAGAAAAAGACGACTATCTTCCATTTTTCACTATAGGCACAATTTACTATTACAATGAAGAGCTAAAACTCGCAAAATTGTTCCTGACCCAGGCACTTGAAATTGAAGAAAAACCAGAAATCCTCTTCTTCCTTGCCCTTATTTACAAACAAATTGGAAGAAACAAAAAGGCTGAAAAACTGTTAAAAAAAGCAATTGAGATGGAGCCTGATTTTGAAGATGCTTACTATCAACTTGGAATAATCTATCTTGAATTAAACTGGCACAAAAAAGCAAAATCAATGTTTGAAAAAGTACTTTCCCTGAATCCAAAAAGGTTTGAATTAAACGCATTTAAAATAGGGAAAAGTTATAATTTTTCCGAATTAAAAGAGAATGCGAGAGTAACAAGGATTGCAAAAAAATGCGAAAGGTTAATTGAACAAGGGGAAAAAAGCGAGGCAATAAAATGCTATAAAAACATACTGGGTAAAACGGGAGAAAATCCTGTCATACTCGTGAAAATTGCATCGCTTCTGGTTGAGATGGGGGAGAATGAAGAGGCAATAACTCTTTTAAAACCACTGCTTGATAAGAACATTAGCGATGTTGTTTTAATTCATGCCTACAACATCGTTCACAGTGCTAAAATCTTACAGGGAAAGATAGAAGAGGCTTTCGAAACCATGAAAAAATTTGAAAAAAAAGCGAAAAACAACTATGTTAAAGCCTTTGTAAAAATACTCCTCGCCTTTGACCTCATTGAGCTCAATAAGGTTGAGAAAGCAATAGAAAAAGGGAAAGAGGCATTAAAGATAGCACCAAGGGAGTTACGAC
>JALSOA010000025.1 GCA_026986725.1 Acidobacteriota bacterium | reverse complement strand
AAAGATGAAAAAAGCAATCGACTGGATTGAAAGAACATTGATTGCAATTGCTTTTGTTTTCGTTATGTTTGGAGGAATTGGTCTAACCAATTTTAATGCTTTCGCAAAAAGAAAAATAACATATCATATAAAAAATGTGGATTTTAGTCCAGTTGGCTGTGCTCCTTATCATTGCTGTAAAAAAGGGGATAATTGTGAAATGGAAATTGTAGTCGAAATACCTAAATAATTGAGGAGGGGTTCCCCTCCCTTTTTTTTGAAAAGGAGGTTTTATGAAAAAGATTTTTTTTTGTTTTATTTTAATTTTTTTTATTCTAAACTCTATAAGTTATGGTAATGAGATAAGTTTAAAACCTGAAAAAACAATAAAAATCACAGACTATGCTCCTTATGCTTCTCCAATGTATTATTTACCCGGAAAGGACTTGTTTATCTTTGGAATTAAAAACGGATTCATTGTTTTTGATAGATCCGGAAAACTAATAAAAAAATACACTCCCCACTCTCAATCGCCCGGATGGATAGCAACAGCATACAATTTCTTATCAACAAAAAATTTCTACTATGTTGTTGGAATGTTTAAAATTATAAAATTAGACAAAAATTTCAATTTTATTGATGAGTTTGGGAAAAGCGGGAGTTGTGGCGGAGCCGTAAACTGGATAAACCATGACGAATCATTTTATTGCTTAACCACATTTGCTGGTCTTGAATATCACCAAAAAAGCGGCATTATTATTAAAAGGAACAAAGAGTTAATCAATAGAATATCTGAAAACAATCTTTCACACCTTTTTAACGCGTACATAACATGGATTAATTATCCAAATCTATATGCTATTAATGAAGGAAATTTACAATTTTACACTATAGATCTTCGTTCTCTTTCAATAAAAAATTCAATAAAACTCCCAAAACCATCAAATTTCAGTTCTTCCTTCGAAAATGACAAAAAAATAGATATAGGTAAAGATATTAAAAAATATTTTGAAGAAACATCAGGATACGGGAGGGTTTTAGCTTTAAAAATTGACCATAAAATAATATGCGTGGTGTGGGAGTTAAGCGGAACAGGGAAGAAGTACTTAACATTATACTCTTTGCCAGAGAAAAGAATTTTAACACAAATTAAATTAGAGAAAAATGTAGAAACCACCTACCAAAAGGGAACTTTTCATCCGTTTAAACCTATTTTTTACGATTATGACTATATTGAAAATGAAGAGGAAAATGATTACGGATTAATAAAGGTTTACAATTTTAAGAAAATAATCAGGAGTTTCATAAATGCAAAATGAAACAACAAAAAAAACAATTATTCTTTTTCTCCTTGCTACCAGTATTTTTCTTGGAATAAAATATTATTTAAAATATCAAAAATTATCCGGAGAAATTCTGAAAATAGACAATATGATTTTACTTTCAAAAAATAAAAAAATAAAAAATGGGATATACATTGTTTACCCACCTGATGGTTCACTTTGTTCCACCTGTCTTTTCAATTTTTCAAAAAGAATCAAAAAATATTATGGCAGAAAACCTTATGTACTTTTTCCCGAATATTTAAAGGTGAAATTAAAAAACGAAAGTGTTTTTGTTCCAATACACTATCAGTATATTTATCCGTCTCTATTAGGAAAAATCGTTTTTATTGACAGAAAATTAGAAATAGTTTTTTTGTCTAAACTCGATTATCTTATGACAGGGAAAAAACAAAACCTAAAATATATGATTTACAATTTTAAAATTGAAGAATTTGAAAATAAAAAATAGGTAACAGAGAATTAAATAACAATTTTATGGTGTAACATAAAAAATTAAGATGTTGAAGACTACATACTGAATTTCAGATATTAAACCATCTGTTTTAATGAATCAATGTACTATAATATAGTTGATGATTTCTTGAATTCTTTAACAACTGAGGAATTGCAAACCTTTAATAAGGAAAGAATGAAATTAGGAGGCTTTTTCAATTTTATCGCAAACCAGAAAACAGCCACAAAATCAAAAGATGATTGTGAAAAATACAGGGACAAAGCAATTGCATGTTTTGTTCTCTGTGAGGAGACAAGCGGTTTGCGATGTCTATGTGCTGTTTACTACCTTTATAAAGAATGGGAAGCATGCAAATAACTGAATTTTCGTGTAACTTTATTAAAAAATACAAAAATTTCACACTTGGACCATTAAAATTATCCCTTAAAAGAGGGAAAATTACAGCAATTGTTGGACCGAACGGAGCAGGGAAAACAACTCTTCTTCATTGTCTGTGCGGACTTAGAAAACCAACAACGGGGGAAATTCATTTTCCCCCTTTATCCCATTTAGCAATTGTTGGAATAGGTGACTTACCAGAATTATTCTCAATAAAAGAAATAATTGGGTTTTTCGGGAAAAACAGAGAATTGAACAAAAGTATTGCCTTTAACCTTATAAAAAAGTTTAAAATAAAAGAGAATCAGAAGTTAAAAACCCTGTCTTCGGGACAGAGAATGTTATGCCAGTGGATAGTTGCATTATCTTTAAATTCACCTGAAGCACTTGTGTTGGATGAGCCATTTATTCATATTGACATTGTTCATAAAAATATACTCTTTGATATGCTGTCTGAAACTATAATAAAAAGAAACATCCCGTGCATTATCTCATCTCACAACATACTTGAAACAGACAAGACAGCGGATATTATATGTTTTTTAAAAAATGGTAACCTGAGTGATGCTATTGAAAAACCCTGTAAAGATGTTTTCTGGGTTATTGAAGAAAACAAAGAAAATGAAAAAACGCAGGGTGTTATTTATTTTAAAGACAAGGTTGTTAAAACAGTGCCCAAAAACAATAAAAATATTAAAGGTGAGATCTGTGATCTGCAGGAAATTACAAGATTGTTTTTTGAAGGAAACGAAAATGAAAACGAGATTCCTGAATAAATTTATTATAAAAATTTTACTGATCTTTTTTCTATCAATACTTTTTATGTTAAAGACATTCAACTCTGAGGAATTTAAACAAACCATCCATATTGTCTGGGTGGCTTTCTTTCTGATCTCAATTGAGTATCTGTCAATCAACTACAATCCCCCGAAAGGACTCACCTTTCTTTTAAATGCAGGTTTTAAAAGATGGGAAATAATTGTGTATCTCGGCGGGAATTATATAATCCTCTCTTTAATGGTTATGCTTTTTGTTAGCCCTCCTCTTTCAACTCCTTCAATTGTAATTTACCTATTATTTTTATCTTATATGCTTCTAATCTTGTTTTTATGGCTGTTATACGGAATAAACATTGTGATTTTGCTAAGTGTTTTGCCAGTACTTATAAACTTTGCAATAATAATATTCTTTAAAACCTTATTCCACTGGGACTTTTATGATTTTATAGAACATTCTCTTCTTACCCAAATAACATTAACCCTGATCTGTCTGATTTTTGCTATATATTTCTTAAAAAGATTTTTATACGGTGACATCACATAAAAAACAGGAGGGAATTATGACAGAGATCGAATGCTCAACCATTTCTCTAATGGAGATACTTACCCTTGGACTTCCTTACACAGTTTCAAAAAACAAAGGTGTGCTAACTCTTGCCAATAACAAAATTGTCTTTAAAAAAGATTCAAAAGTTGAGTGGGAAATTCTGTTCTGCAACCTGAAAGAAGTTAAAGGATTGTTCTATCTCCATTTAAAAACAAAAGACGGAAAGAAAAAGATTATAAGAACATCAAAGAAAAACTTAAAGACATTAAAAAAAGAAATAAAAAACAGAATTAATTAATTTCGTTAAACCAGACCATTGCAAAGAGGGGACAGCCCCCCGTTTACTTTATTTTAATCCGGAAAACCATGAATCCAGTATTTCCCGTATAATACAAAAAGTTTTTTACAAAAATTGAAATTCATTCTCTTGACATATCTGAAATGGTATGTCTTTAAATTCACAAAGCATGGTGTGGAACTGATACCCAAACCCAGCACCCAACATCCCGCACCATATTGTAATTTATTGCGTTAATTGAAATTCTGTTTTCTGCCATTTCATAAATGGTGTGGTCTTTAAATTTTTAGAGCATGGTGCGGGACTGACGCCCAGTACCCAACACCTAAAACCTAACTTATGTTATAATTTTAAAAAACACTTCAAGGAGTATATCTATGAAAAAACTTCCAATAGGGTTAAATAGCCTTGAAAAGATTGTTAAGGAAAATAAGGTATATGTTGATAAAACAAAGTACATACTTCAATTGATTGAAAATGGAGATTACTATTTTCTATCCCGTCCAAGAAGGTTTGGTAAAACACTAACAGTTGATGTTTTAATGCACCTTTTTGAAGGGCATAAAGAATTGTTTGAAGGGCTGTACATCCATGATAAATGGGACTGGAGCAAAACCTATCCGGTTATAAGGATTGATTTCAGTGGAGGGGATTTCTCTTCAAAGAAGGGTTTTGAAGAGAGGGTTTTAACCTTACTTGAAAAGAATGAAGAAAAACTTGAAATAAAGTGCGAAAAGAAAAACCCTTCAAACTGCTTTGACGAACTTATTTCAAAGGCTTATAAAAAGTTTAACTCCAAGGTTGTTGTCTTGATTGACGAGTACGATAAGCCCATCCTGGATAACATTGAAAAGCAGGAGCTGGCTGAGGAGTTAAGGGATCTTCTTTCAAACTTCTACGGTGTACTAAAGGGCCTTGATGAGAATTTAAGGTTTGTGCTTCTAACAGGGGTATCAAAGTTTTCAAAGGTGAATCTCTTTTCTAAATTGAATAACCTTACTGACATCACATTAAGCAGAAGATACTCGGCACTTTGCGGATACACAGAGGATGAACTTGATGTTTATTTCAACGATTATTTGAAGGATGCAGACAGGGATAAGATTAAACTGTGGTATAACGGCTATTCATGGCTTGGAGAAAGGGTTTATAACCCCTTTGATATTTTGCTTTTTATATCAAAGGGTTTTTCTTTCAGGCCATACTGGTTTGAGACAGGGACTCCAACATTTTTAATGAAGATGATTAGAAAGGAAAGATACTTTATCCCCAATTTAGAAAACATTGAGGCAACCGATGCTATTTTAGGGAGTTTTGATGTTTATTCAATGAAATTGGAAGCACTACTCTGGCAAACAGGATATTTAACAATTAAAGATACACATATTCTTCCAGATGGCTCAAATGTTTATATGCTTTCTTATCCAAACCTTGAGGTAAGAACAAGTTTAAATACCCATATAATAAACTTTTTGACAGGTAAAGACATTAAAAAGACACAACTATTTAATTTCCTGTCAGATGGAGACATTGAGGGGTTTATAGAAAATCTTAAGTCCCTTTTTGCATCAATACCATATTCAAACTTCACAAAGAATGAGATAGCGAGGTATGAGGGGTTTTATGGAAGTGTGATTTACTCTTACCTTGCTTCAATCGGGATAGATTTAATTGGAGAGGACATTACCAATAAGGGAAGGATTGATTTAACTGTTTTGTTTGATAACAAGGCTTACATATTTGAGTTCAAGGTTTTAAGGAAGGGTGAGAAGCTGGATAAAGACCCCCTTACCCAGATTAAGGAAAAGAGATACTTTGAGAAGTATAAAGATAAGGCAAAGGAGATTTACCTTATTGGGATTGTTTTCAGCGAGGAAGAAAGGAATATAGTCAAACATAAGTTTGAGAGGTGTTAGGCTTCAGTCCCGCACCATGCTCTAAAAGTTTAAAGACCATACCATCTCTGACACGGCAAAAGAATAAATTTCAACTCTCTCAAGAAATTTTAATATGGTGCGGGGTGAATTTATATTGATAAAAATTCCCTTTCTAATACACAATTCAAAATCATAGGAGTATTATTGATAAAAAATTTCTTTCAATCATAATTAAAGACCCCGATTTTATAGATCTTCAGTGTCTTTATCAAAAAATCCCCTGTAACGTCAAAATTATTTTACAAAAAAAGGGGAAAAAGGGGGTATAGAAGGGGCAATTCGGGTAATTGATAGATATGATATTTGTATTTTACAGAAAATTAGCAACTAATTCGTACAACATTTTAGATAAACCCCGGGTTAAATCTGGCATTAAATCTGCAACGAAGGAAGATGAGAGATCTCTAAAGGGAGGTTGAAATGTTAAAAAAGGTAATGATGTTATTACTTGTAATTGTAATGGGGATTGGATTTTCAACTCAGGGTATATGTGGTGTTAAGAGAAAAGTACAAAGAGGGAAGAAGGTTAAGGCAGGCATTGAGAAAAAGATCAACATAAACAAAGCGGATGAGAAAACCCTCATGAAGTTAAAGGGGATAGGCAAGAAGAAAGCAAGAGCAATAGTTGAATTCAGAAAGAAGAACGGGAAATTCAGGAAAGTGGAGGACATAATGCTTGTAAAGGGAATAGGGAGAAAGACCTTTGAGAGGTTAAAACCGTACATAACCGTGAAATAAAGAAAAGACCTGTCAAATACCCCCGTTCCCCCTTCCCATTTTTCCCCTGAAAAAGGGTGCGGGGCTCCCCGACCTCAATGGTCGGGGTTTTTTGTGCAGGGGTTGATCGATAGTTTAAACAGATAAGTTTTTCTTCAGGTTTTTTGAGCCATTTTCTTGAAAAAACTTTTTTGTTGCCCCTTTGATTTTGAATTTTTTTAATATAAAATCGTTTTGTGAAACTGTTTTTGTTGGTTCTGGGGTTTACAATTTTTTTAGAAGGTTTTTTCCCGTTTTTTTTCCCTGATTTATACAGAAGGTATGCCTTTCTGGCTGCGAATACTGAATCAAGTATTTTGAGAATAATTGGATTGCTTGCGATAATTACTGGTTTGCTAATTCTCTATTATGCAAAGGGGATGCTATGAGAGAGGTGATTTTAACAGGGGACAGTTTGACTCTTGATGAGTTGATTGATGTTGGAAAGGGTAAGGCAAGGGTTGTTTTAAGCGAAGAAGCAAGGAAAAAGGTTGTTGAGGGAAGAGATGTTGTTGACAGGATCGTTGAAGAGGGAAGGGTTGTTTACGGTGTGACAACAGGTTTTGGCCAGTTTGCAGATGTTGTTATTCCAAAAGAGGATGTGGAACAGTTGCAGTACAACCTTATCCGCTCCCACGCCGCCGGTGTTGGGGATTACCTTGCCGAAGAAATTGCAAGGATGCTTATGGTTTTAAGGGCAAATGTGCTTGCAAAAGGGAGAAGCGGAGTAAGGCTTGAACCCCTTGAACTTTTAATAGAGATGATAAACAGAGGGGTTTATCCCCTTATCCCCGAAAAAGGCTCTGTCGGGGCAAGCGGAGACCTCGCACCCCTTGCTCACCTTGCACTTGTGTTAATTGGTGAGGGGAAAGCAAAATTAGGAGATTTTACAGGAAGTGGTAAGGAAGTTCTTGAAAAGGCAGGATTGCTCCCTGTGAAATTAAAAGCAAAGGAGGGGCTTGCCCTGATAAACGGTACCCAGGTTATGACGGCAATAGGTGCCATGACTTTGCATAAGGCTTTGAATTTAACAAAGCATGCTGACATCATTGGAGCTCTTTCCCTTGAAGCGCTTAAGGGAACAAAAACTGCATTTGATTCAAGGATTCATAAAGAGAGGCTTTACAGAGGACAGCAGGAGAGTGCAGAGAATCTATGGAATCTATTGCAGGATAGCGAGATAATGGATTCACACAGGGATTGCGGAAAGGTTCAGGATGCTTACTCTTTAAGGTGTATGCCTCAGGTTCACGGCCCAGTGAGGGATACAGTTAACTATGTGAAAAAAATGCTTGAAATAGAGATGAACTCTGCCACTGATAACCCTATGGTTTTTGCCGAGCAAAATGAATTGATTTCAGGTGGAAATTTCCATGGTGAATCTGTTGCGTTTTTGATGGATTTTTTAAAGATTGCTGTTGCGGAGCTTGGAAATATAAGTGAGAGAAGGATTGAGAGGCTTGTAAATCCTGCACTTTCTGAATTGCCTGCATTTCTTGTTGAGAAAGGAGGGTTGAATTCCGGTTTTATGCTTGCGCATGTTACTGCGGCAGCCCTTGTCTCTGAAAACAAGATACTTTGCCACCCTGCAAGCGTTGATTCAATTCCAACCTCTGCAAACAAGGAAGACCATGTTTCAATGGGTACAATTGGTGCAAGGAAGGCTCTGAATGTGGTTGAAAATGTTGAGACAATACTTTCAATTGAATTGCTTGCTGCCTGTCAGGGGCTTGAATTTTTGAAACCTTTGAAGCCTGCAAAGGCTTTAATACCTGTTTATGAGAGGATTAGAGAGGAAATTGCTCCCTGGGATAAAGACAGGTATATGGCGGATGATATTGAAAAGAGCAAAAAGATAATAAATAGCGGTGAGTTAATTGATATTGTTGAAAAAAGTACAGGAAAATTAAATTAAGGGGGAAAACATGAAAAGAGTAATACACCCACCTACAGGTACAAAACTTACCTGCAAAAACTGGCAGATTGAGGCTGCTTACAGAATGATTCAGCACAACCTTGACCCGGACAATGCAGAAAAACCAGATGAACTTATAGTTTACGGTGGAACTGGAAAGGCTGCAAGAAACTGGGAATGCTTTGATGCTATTTTGAGAAGCCTTGAAAACTTAAATCCGGACGAAACCCTGCTTGTCCAAAGCGGAAAGCCTGTTGGCATTGCCAAAACCCATGAGGATGCCCCAAGGGTTTTGATCGCAAACTCAAACCTTGTTCCAAACTGGGCAAACTGGGATTACTTCCATGAACTGGAAAAGAAGGGGCTTATAATGTACGGCCAGATGACTGCCGGTTCATGGATTTACATAGGAACCCAGGGGATTTTGCAGGGCACCTATGAAACATTTGCCGCTGCTGCGAAGAAACACTTTAATTCTGATCTGAGTGGTAAGTTTGTGTTAACAGCAGGGCTTGGCGGAATGGGAGGAGCACAACCGCTTGCCGCAACATTCAATGGGGCAGCCTGCCTTGTTGTTGAGGTTGACCCTGATAGAATTAAGAGAAGGCTTGATACTGCTTATCTTGACGAGATGGAAACAGACCTTGATAAGGCACTTGAAAAGGTTTTAAAGGCAAAGGAAGAAAATAGGCCTCTTTCCGTTGGCCTGCTTGGGAATGCAGCAGATATTTTCCCAGAACTTTTAAAAAGAGGGATTATCCCCGATGTGGTTACAGACCAGACATCTGCCCACGACGAATTAAACGGCTATGTCCCTGCTGGTATCCCTTATGAGGAAGCACTTGAATTGAGAAAGAAAGACCCGAAGAAGTACATAGAGATGTCCTATGAGTCAATGTACAGACACTGTGAGGCAATGGTGGAGTTTCAAAAGAAGGGTGCCGTTGTTTTTGACTATGGCAACAATTTAAGAGGGCAGGCTTTTAAGGCTGGATTGCAAAATGCCTTTGATTTTCCGGGATTTGTTCCTGCATACATCAGGCCGTTGTTCTGTGAAGGGAAAGGACCTTTCAGATGGGTTGCATTAAGTGGAGACCCTGAGGATATATACACCACTGACAGGGAGTTGCTTAAACTCTTTCCTGAAAATCAGCAGTTGAGAAGATGGATTGAGATGGCTCAAAAAAAGGTTAAATTTCAGGCTCTTCCTTCAAGGATTTGCTGGCTTGGATACGGAGAGAGGGATAAAGCAGGGTTACTTTTCAACGACCTTGTGAAATCCGGAAAGGTTAAGGCTCCAATTGTTATAGGGAGAGACCACCTTGACACAGGAAGCGTTGCATCCCCATACAGGGAAACAGAGGCAATGAAAGACGGCTCGGATGCAATAGCTGACTGGCCTATTTTGAATGCCCTTCTTAACACTGCATCAGGGGCTACCTGGGTTTCCTTTCACCACGGGGGAGGGGTTGGAATAGGCTATTCTCTCCATGCAGGGCAGGTTATTGTTGCAGATGGCACAGATTCTGCTGCAAAAAGGCTTGAAAGGGTGCTTACAAATGACCCGTTGACAGGGATTTTCAGGCATGTTGATGCAGGCTATGAAGAGGCAATAGAGGTTGCAAAGAATAAGGGATGCAAAATCCCTATGATGAAATAAAGTTAGTTGCTTGATTTTTAAGAGTAAATCTGTTTTAATGAATAGCATTTTGAATTTCAGGAGGGAGTATGGATTACAAAGTTAAAGACATAAACCTTGCCGAGCAGGGGAGAAAGAAGATAGAATGGGCAGAATCCAGAATGCCTGTTTTAATGTATTTAAGGGAAAAGTATTCAAAGACAAAGCCTTTAAAGGGTTTTAAGATTGCAGGTTGCCTTCATGTAACAAAGGAAACGGCGGTTTTGGTTGAAACATTGAGGGCTGCCGGGGCAGAGGTTGCATGGAGCGGTTGCAATCCCCTTTCAACTCAGGATGACATTGCAGCAGCACTTGCAAAAAACGGGGTATCAATATATGCATGGCACGGGATGAATGTTGAGGAGTTTTACTGGGCAATTGAAAAAACCCTTGAATTAAATCCCAATTTAACACTGGACGACGGCGCAGACCTTATTTTTACTATACACAACAAACACCCTGAAAAGGCTGAAAATGTTATCGGGGGAACAGAGGAGACAACCACAGGTGTTCACAGGTTAAGGGCTATGGCTAAGGCTGGGAAGTTGCTTTACCCTGTTTTTGCTGTAAACGATGCTGAAACAAAGTGGGATTTTGACAATGTTTACGGGACAGGCCAGTCAACCATCGACGGAATAATCAGGGCAACAAATGTTTTAATTGCAGGGAAAACGGTTGTTGTTGCTGGATACGGCCATTGCGGAAAAGGCGTTGCAATGAGGGCAAAGGGTCTTGGTGCAAATGTAATTGTAACAGAGGTTAAGCCAACAGCAGCTTTAAAGGCGACACTGGAAGGATTCAGAGTGATGCCAATGGATGAGGCTGCAAAGTTGGGAGATATATTTGTTACTGCAACAGGTGTTAAAGATATAATCGTAAAAAGGCACTTTGAGGTTATGAAAGATGGTGCAATTGTTTGCAATACAGGGCATTACGATTGCGAGATAAATATTCCTGACCTTGAATCCCTTGCTGTTGATAAAAAGGAGATAAGGCCAAACAATGAAAAGTACACATTAAAAGATGGAAGAAATATATTCCTGCTTGCAAAGGGAAGGCTTGTTAACCTTGCAGCAGCCGAAGGGCACCCCTCTGAGGTTATGGATATGTCTTTTGCAAACCAGTTCCTTGCAATGATAAGGCTGACAAAAGAGGGGAAAAACCTTGAAAAAACTGTTCATCTTCTTCCGGAGGAGCAGGATCAGGAGATTGCAGGGATAAAGCTTGAAACAATGGGATTTAAAATAGATAAACTCACCCCTGAACAGATTGAATACATTAACGATTATGCGCAGGGGACTTAATTTTTTCTTTGATTTTTGCTCAATGTGTGATATAAAGTTAAGGCTAAAAAATTACTGCGAAGGAGAAAGCCATGTCAAGAGTTTGTGAAATATGCGGGAAAAAGCCAATGGTGGGAAACAATGTTTCTCATGCACATAATCTAACAAAGAGAAGATTTCTTCCAAATATTCAAAAGATAAGAGTTGTTGACGAAAACGGAAATGTTAAGAGAATGAAGGTTTGCACATCCTGTATTCAGGCAGGCAAGGTTAAAAAGCCGGTTTGATACTTGATTTTTTTATACTAAGGTATTATATTTTTATTAAAACATAGTGTCCCCAGCATAATAGCCTTGAAGATAAAGGTTTCAGGGCTATTCCTGGGGACAATTTGTATAAGAGCTTGAAATGAAAAGAACTGCGATATTAGTTGATGGAGCATTTTTTTTAAAACGATATAAATCAATAAAGAAAATATCAAAATTAGAACCTCAAAAGACTGCAGATGACTTATTTAAGATGTGTCTATCTCATTTAGAACAAAAGAATGAAAAATATGAGTTATATAGGATTTTTTATTACGATTGTCTTCCTTATAACAAAAAACAACAAAATCCATTAACTAAAAAAACTGTGGATTTTTCAAAAACAGAAATTTTCCGATTTAAAATAATGTTTTTAGAAGAGTTAAAGAAAAAAAGAAAGGTAGCTTTAAGATTGGGGATTTTAGATGATAATAATAGATGGATTATTAAACCTGCAAAAGTAAAAGAATTATTAAAAGGGGAAATAAAAGTTGAAGATTTACAGGAGAATGACATTAAATTTGATCTGGCTCAAAAAGGAGTGGATATTAAAATAGGATTGGATATAGCTTCTCTGGCATTAAAAAAACAGGTGACTCAAATAATTCTTGTTTCAGGGGATAGCGATTTTGTCCCTGCGGCAAAATTTGCAAGGAGAGAAGGAATTGATTTTATTCTGGATCCAATGTGGAACCCTATAAAGCCCCATCTATTTGAACACATTGATGGATTGATTTCTAAAATAGAAAAACCCAAAAAAAACTAAAAATAAAAAGGCCGCATTAAGCGGCCTTTTTTTATTTCCTCTTAACCTCTTCGACTACAATGCCAACAGGGTATGTATATGTGTCATTACCTATGTAATAGGCTTTACCTTTTATCCTTATTCCACCCTGAGAATTGTACCTTTTTTTCCTTTTGTAGTACTTTTCAAACCTTTTGTAAGCCTCAGAGCCTTTTAGAATATAACCGTAAACATACTTCCTTGTAAAATCGGATTCACCCGGTTTTAAGAGTTTTACACAAATATAATCGTTTGAGGTAATCCCTTTGCTTTTTAAAAGGAATGTACTTGCCTTGCTTCCTATCCCTGCTTTGAACTGAACATAATTGCCGTTGAAACTCTTTGCTTTCTTTGATTTATTGAAGTCTTCAAAATTAACCTTTGCGTAGTTTACATTTGCCTTTGCTCCTGACGATGACTGGTATTCTTCAAACTTTTTGTTAACCAAAACCCCTTTACCTGTCGGTGATACAAGGGTTGATACCACCTTTTTTAAAGGATAGGGCATTCCCCAGTTTTGCCTTGCGCTTCCCTTTGCTGCCTGAAGGGGAAGTCCAAGCATGCTTCTCAATTGATTCATTGTATCCATATTGAGTTTCCCGGGTTCAGATGCTACTAAGTTTGAAAACTTTTCAAAGTACCATTTGTCAGGTTTCAACCCGGGGTTCTGGTCACTGTTTCCACCTGCATCTTCAAGCATATAACTTTCCGGGTCATCGTTCAGGTCGCTAAGGTCGTCTGATTTGTACACAACAAGGTTTTTCCCGTCTTCATCCATATAAACATAGTATCCGCCCTGGCACTGGAAAAATATGTTGTTTTTAAGCTCAGTAAGGTCATTGCCAAATGTGTTGCTTACGGCATATCCTGCTTCTCCACCTTCTGTTTGAATAAATGCAAATACATTGCTGTCAACTATTGCTTTCCCGTTTTTACCGATAAAAAGCCCGTATCCACCGCCTTTGCCCGGTTGAAACCAGGAGAAAACAACTGTATTGTGTTTTATGTTTATTACAGCATTCTTCTGTGCACTCCTTGTGCTTATTGCTGCGTAGAATGTGTTAACAATAAAATTATTTGAGATTTCATTATCCTTTCCCTGCCATTTTACATATATGCCGTTACCGTAAGGGTTTATAAGTATGCAGTTTCTTATCTTTATGTTTTTACTGTATGCTTTGAAAAGAGCCCCTTTCCATGATTTTTTGGGGATAATTTTTGACTTACCAGGTGCATAGGCATTCCTTGTTTCACTATTTAAAACAAAGCCGTCAACAATAAGTCCGCTGTGGTCTTTTTGATAATCCCCTTCGATTATCCCTTCCCCGAGACCTGTAAACTTGCCTTTGTAATTCCTGTCTCTTTCAAGTATTGTCAGGTGTTTAAAAGGGTTTCTTTCTGAGAAGTCTTTGCTGTAACCGCCAGCAAGGGTGAGACCTGGTATCCCTATGGTAAAGTTTCCACATCCGCCTTTCCCAGTGTAAGTCCCTTCAGCTACATGGATAACATCCCCTCTAACTGCTTTTTTGATTGCTTTCCACAATTTGCCATACGGAGCATTTTTTGTCCCGTTTCCACTTGCACCCTGTCTTACATAGATGTCTTTACCGAACCCCACAGAAGAGAAAAGAAAAAACACAAAAATTACCGCAAAAACATACTTTCTCATCCTCAACTCCTTCTTTTTTTTTATTTTCTGAAAAAATATATATTATTTTACCTCATTTTTTTTGTTCACGCAAGGATTATGTGATCTGTGTCACATTAATTTTTTTCTTTTCCAATTTTTTTGTCCAGTTCCTTTGGCATATCTTTCACTTTATTTGTTTTATAGAGTTTAAATATGTTAATCCCGTTAGTGGTTACCAAAAAACATTTAAATTGAATTTTTCTTTTAGAAAGAATAAAATTAAATACAAGTTAACCCTTTTAAAATTTTTATAGGAGGGGATTATGGAATTAAATTTTGTAGATTCCCTTTTCGAGGAAAAAAGAAAGGAGGCAAAAGGGGGTTATATTGGAGGTGCTGTGTTTCTTATTGTTGCGCTTGTTTTGCTATCCTTATACTATGTTTTTTCCCATGGAGTAGGTTGGGCTATTGCAGGATACTTTTTTGTTTTTGTTTCTCTTGTCCTTTTTGCAAATGCTTTGAAACTCAGTACTGATTTTGAGAGGTCCAAAACAAAATCAAAACTTCAGGAGTTCGGAGACCCTCAAAGCCTTGTACAGCAAGTAAATAGTGAATTTATTTCAGGTGTAAGGAAGGATAATATTGATATTAAAGAAATCCATGGGATTATCCTTGAATCTTTAAAAAAGGGATCAACACCGGCGTTCCAGCCCTTTCTGTTTTATAAAAAGTTTTATGTTTCTCCTTCATGGATTGTAGTTAATGAGTATGGAAAGGACCCTGTGATTTTTCCAAGAGAATCAATAGGGATTGTGAGGATGACGGTAACAGTGACATCATCGTATGGAGAGGAGATATCAAGGACATATTCAAGTGAGTTTGTTGTTGGAGACCAGACCTTCTCCATTCCCTCTGGATTTTCCTATGAAGAAACACTTGATGCTTTGAGAGATTTCCTTGCTCTTACACCGTGGGCATATTTACAGAATCCACCCGAAGAAGCCTATCAATCAGATAGAGGGGTGCAAAGAGTTGTTGAGGGAGCCAGGAAAGCCGAAAATCTTTTGCTGGGCAAATTGTGGTGGCTATCTCCCTATGGTTGGGTTATGAAATTGGGTGGAAGAAGAACAGATGCAAGAGCAACCATTAAAAAAGTATATGCAAGTCCTCTGTCAGATAGATTGTCTTTGAGAAAGTTATTGCTGATTAAAATGCTTAAAGGAGAAGATATCCAGGCTGAGTACAGTGGAGAGGTTGAGAGTTTAAAGTACAATCTTGATTTTATATCAGGTAAGGTAAATCAACTTCCTTGATGTGAAGAATTTTAAGGAAAGGTTTTTTAGAGTTATAAATCTTTTTTGATAGGTTCTGGATGTTTTTTTAAAATTTTAAAAAGATACAATTATAATTTTTAGTGTTATTAAAATCAGAAAGATAGGGATGGATAATTTTTCAGGATTTTTAAAAATATTGTTTTGTTAATCCTTGCATATAACTTTGTTTCTCCCTGATCTTTTTGCCTTGTAAAGGCGTTTGTCTGCTTTTGCAATAATCTGAGATAATTTGGTTTCATACTGTCTTTGATACGCCCCTGCACTTATTGTTATATTTATTCTGTTGTTTCCCATTACAAATTCGTGTTTTTCAATGATCTGCCTTATGTGTTCAGCCCGTTTGCAGGCATCTTCTTCTTTTGCATAGGGAAGTATTGCGAGAATTTCCTCTCCACCATACCTGATAACATAGTCTGTTGCCCTGAAAGATGCTTTTATTATCTTTGCCACTTCCTGAAGGATAAAGTCTCCTGCAAGGTGTCCGTATGTATCGTTTACAGTTTTGAAGTGGTCTATATCAAACATTATTACACTTAAAGGATACTCATACCTTATTGATTTTGAAACCTCTGTTGCTGCAATGTTTTCAAGAAAAACCCTGTTTTTAAGCCCTGTTAATGAGTCGTGTATTGCCGTGTTGTACATCTCTTTCTTTTCTTCTCCAAGCTCTTTGATTAAGACCTCGTTTGCAAGGGACGATGAAAGGGGGAATACAAGTTTGTCAAGTGCCTCTTCAATTGTTTTTCTTTGTTTATCGTTTAACTCCTTTTTCATAATAAAGTATATGCTTGCCTCTAAGTTTTCTTTTTTAGATTCAAGAGGCATGGCAAAAACATTTTTGTATTCATCGATGGTGTCTGTTACAAGTTTAATGGTTTTAAAGTATAAATCTTTTGTTGTTCCTGAAACGAGGTTTTTTATTATGCTTTTGTTCTTTTCTATATCTTTTTCAGGTATCTCCCCTTTTATTGTTGAGAAAACAGAATACCACTTTTTTTCACTATCAATTGCATGGACGATTATATCCTTTATTGGTATTTCATTTTTCTTTAATGTGGTAAATGTTTTTCTTAAAACAGTTAAAAAATCGCTGTTGTTTATTATCTCCTTAAAAACATCGTTTATTATTTGATTGGTTTTTAAAAGTATCTCAATGTTGGATTCGTATGAACTTAATAGGAATAAGCCGCAGTTTAACTCTTTCATTCTGTTTATCATATATGGGATTAATTCCTTTTTAATTATTGAGCCATGCTGTGGGGCAATAAG
>JALSOA010000024.1 GCA_026986725.1 Acidobacteriota bacterium | reverse complement strand
CTCTTTCTTTTCTATTTCTATTAGTGCGTTTAGTAAAATTTCTCTACTTGGCATATAGTGTTCGTGAAAGGCTTTAATACTTGAAAAATAACTTTCATCTTTTGCAAAAAGTGAAAACTCTTCTGTAAAACCACCAAACAGGTCGCTTGAAAAAAGTGTTTTAGTTTTTCTGTCAAAGGTGCAGAATGCCCCGGGAAAGTGTGCATAAGGGGTAAAAATGAAATCAAGTATTCTATTGTTTTTTAAAATCAATCTCCATTTGTTTTCTTCTATGTGGTAAAAAGGTGTTTCCCATTGATAGTGTTTTAATAAAGCCTGTGCCCTCCAGTGTGTAACTATGAATTTGTCTTTTCTGTTTATCAATTTTTCAAGGGTTGATACACACCCTGTAATATCAGGATCCTGATGATGACATACAACATACTTTATATTTTTTAGAGGGATAATGCTTGTAATTTTATCAATGGTGGTTGAAAATGTAATCATTGAACCAGGGTCAATAAGCACAGATTCATCTTCGTTTTTTATCAAGTAAACATGGCATTGAAATGGGTCATTGGGTATTTTGTAGCCCACCCAGAATATATCCTCTGCTATCTCTATTGGTTTTGAGTAATCAATTCTCATTTTTGGCCTCCATTTAGGATAGTTAAATTATATTCTTTTAATTGTGGTTGTGCAATTTTTAATTATTGATGAAGATTTTGTAATATATTAAACTTTTTCTTATGAATGTTTACCAGAAGGCTGCTGAGATAATAAAAAATTCAAAAGTAATGATAATTACGGCTGGAGCAGGGATGGGGGTTGATTCCGGTTTGCCTGATTTCAGGGGGGAAAAGGGATTCTGGAAGGCTTATCCGATGTATGAGAGACTCGGGCTTAATTTTTACGAGTGTGCAAACCCTGTTCATTTTAGAAAAGACCCTGAGCTTGGCTGGGGATTTTACGGCCACAGGCTTGAACTTTACAGAAAAACCGAGCCTCACAGAGGCTTTTATATTCTTTTTGAATGGATAAAAAGATTCAACCTTAATTACTTTGTTGTTACCTCAAATGTTGACGGCCAGTTTCAAAAGGCAGGCTTTGAAGAGGATAGAATTTACGAGGTGCACGGCTCAATTCATTTTCTCCAATGTGTTAAGCCCTGCTTAAATGAGATATGGGAAAACAGAGAAAAAATTACGGTTGATTATGAAACAATGAGGGCAAGGAATATACCAAGGTGTAAATACTGTGGTGATGTGGCAAGGCCGAATATTTTAATGTTCGGGGATTTTGGCTGGGTATCAGAGCGCTCCTATAATCAGGAGAAGAGGTTTGAGAGTTTTTTAGAGTTTTCTTATGGAGAAAGTGCTGTTGTAATTGAGATAGGTGCAGGTACTGCTGTGCCCACAATAAGGTATTTAAGCGAAAGGCTGGAAAACAGGCCCAATACCTATGTGATACGAATTAATCCTCGTGAATACAGTATTTTTGAGCCCCACCTTTCAATACCTGAATCAGGTTTAAAAGCATTAACTAAAATTGATTCCCTTATAGATTAGGCTTTCCTTTTTTTAAAAGCAGAAATGAGGTATCATTTATTCTGTAAATAATTTTTTATAAAGGGAGGGTTTTATGGGGGTTGAGAGAAATACCTTTGATATTGTTATAGTTAACGGAAGGCCTGCAGCCGGCAAGTCTGAAATAATTGATTTTTTAAAAAGCGTTCCGCTAAAAGAGAGGATTGAGAAGTACCATATTGGAGAGTTTGAAGAGATAGACGATTTCCCTATTTTATGGGAGAGGTTTGAGGACGACGATATACTGGAAGAGATGGGATTGCCGAGGGTTTTTACGGATAAGTACTTTGAGTATGAGGGAAAGAGGTACGAAGGCTATGTTTTCAAGGAAAAGTGGTTCTGGAATTTTTTAATAAAGAAGTTGAACCTGCTTTACGAAAAAAAGTTGAGGGATAATCCGGACTATCACAATAAGTACACCCTGCTTATTGAGTTTTCAAGGGGTTCGGAGCATGGTGGTTTTAAAACTGCATACCAGTACCTTTCTGATAAGATACTTTCAAGGGCTGCAACCTTATACATCTATGTAACATGGGAAGAGTCTTTGAGGAAAAATAGAAGAAGGTTTAACCCTGACAGGCCTGACTCCTGGCTTGAGCATGCTCTTGAAGACAAAAAGTTAGAGATGCTTTACAAAGGATCTGACTGGGAAGAATTTACAAAAGAAGATCCTGATTTTATCCATGTAAGGGAGTTTAAGCTTCCCTATGCGGTTTTTAACAATATGCCTGAAAAAACCGATGACCCGGCAAAGATTAAGCCTCACCTTGAAGAGGTTATGAAGAAACTGTGGGAAAATTACAGGAAAATTCACGCTTAAAAAACTTTGATGCTCTCCATAAATTTTGAAGGGAGAAGATATGAAAAATTTTTTTAGATCAATTCCTGTTATTGCTTTGATTGGACTTGAGACCTTTGTATATTTAAACTATTCTCATGACCTTTTTGTTGGAATTCTGCCCTTTGTGGTTATTGCAATAATCACCTATCTTTACTCTTTAAACAACCCTGTCGGACATTCAAAGGAATTCAGGGTTCGGTCTTATGTTAACTGGATGATTTTGGGGCTCTCCTATGCCTCACTTTACATGGGAAGGTACAATTTAACCGTTGCATCGGCAAAGTTTGATGAGATTGGTTTAATGTCCAAAGAGGCTTTCGGGGCAATATTCGGGATTGGTGCTGTGCTATACGGTGTTTCTTTTGTTTTTAACGGCCCTCTTGCAGACAAGTTGGGCGGGAAGAAAACAATAATTGTCGCAACTGTTGGGGCGGCATTGTCAAATGCCATTCTCGGCTATGTAACTTACAGTGTGATGAAAAACGGGGGCAATGCAGATAGTCTGTTCTGGCCCTTTCTTTTCTTTTACGCATTGAATATGTACTTCCAGAGTTTCGGGGCAGTGTCCATAGTCAAGGTTAACGCTGCATGGTTTCACATTAAAGAAAGAGGGGTTTTTGGAGGAATATTCGGCACTTTAATATCACTTGGAATCTTCCTTGCCTTTGATTTGAACGGTATGATTTTAAACGAAACAAAAACATTTGTTGGGGAAAAACCCTATTACCATATCTGGTGGGCTTTCTTTGCCCCTGCAATTGTTCTTATAATTTTTGCAATACTTGACATTTTTATAATCAAAGACAGACCCTCTCAGGCAGGGTTTGAAGACTTTGACACAGGGGATGCCACAAGGTATGAAGACGGTGCCCCGAAAGAGAGTGCTTTTGAGATCTATAAAAGGATTTTAAAACACCCTGTTATTTTGATGATGATTGCAATTGAATTTTGCTCTGGTGTTTTAAGAAACGGTATTATGCACTGGGGAGTTCACTATGCACACAATATGAAGATAATTGAGGTTGTAAACGGGGTAAAAAAGGTTGTTTCAATTGCAGATGCAGACTTCTTCTTTCAAAACTGGGGGCTTATTCTAATGGTTGCAGGGATTACAGGGGGCTTTTTTGCAGGCTTTATATCCGATAAATTCTTCGGTTCAAGAAGAGGCCCTTCCGCATTTTTCCTTTACGCTGGAATGTTTTTAGGCTTTGTTGTAATGGCTTTTGCTGTGAGGTACCAGTGGTATGATATTGTTGGTTTTCTTGCATTCTTTATGTCAATGTGTGTTATAGGGGTGCACGGAATGTTGTCTGGCACTGCTTCTATGGATTTTGGAGGCAAGGATTCTGCTGCAACCGTTGCAGGGGTTGTTGACGGTTTTGTCTATCTTGGCACAGGGTTTCAATCAATAACCCTTGGCAAAATTCTTGAAAATGCAGGAAGCGATCCAACAAAGTGGAATTACTGGCCTATATTTTTAATTCCTTTTACTCTGATTGGTCTTTATTTTACCTATAAGATCTGGAATGCTTTTCCGAAAAAGGAGCAAAGTTAGTATGAAGAAGTTTTTATCCTGTTATGTCTTTGTTTTTGTGTTTTTTTCCGTATCCTTTTCAAAGCCTGTTAGGTTGAATTTAAAGCCCTCTCTGCTTGTGAAAAGTGTTGATGTGTTTTCAATGAGAAAGGGGTTGAAGTTTAAGGTTGAGACAAACAGAGAGGTCAGGTTTGCCTCTGTTGTAATTGGTTTTTTGCCTGAGGAGACCTCTTTTTACCCGGTTTACCGCTTTTCGGTTAACAAATTTACAAAAGATAAAAAGATTGAAATATTTGTTAAGTGGAAGAAGTTTAAGTGGTATCTGAAAAAGGATAAAACAATTGTTTTTTACAAAATAAACCTGATTGACGAAGACGGTTATGAGGAGCAGTACAGGTCAAATGTTTTAATAGGCAAAAATCATAAAATCCTTCAAACAGTGGTAAACGGCCCGTTCTTTGACAGGGGAGAGGAAAATAATTATGTTGTTTCGTTTGAATTGCTGTACCCGGAAAAGGCTGTGTTGAACTTCAACGGGAAAGAGTATGTGTCAGCAAAGGCTTCAAAAAGGCATTTTTTTAAGATAGGAAGGCTGAAAAAGGGGGATTATCCATACTTTGTAAAGGGTTATCCAAGGGTTTTTAAGGCAAAAGTTAATGAAGCCAATGAATTCTCCTTTGCCTTTATGTCTGATTCAAGGAATACAAAGACTGATTTTGACTCAAACTTTGAAAACACAAATGCAGAGACCCTGGAAAAGGCTTTTTTAAGCGCTTACTCAAAAGGGGTTGACTTTGTGGTTTTTATAGGAGACCTTGTTTCAGGATACACCGGTTACCCTTATGAGCTTTTAAGAGAGTTAAAAAGCTGGGCTTATTCAACAGTGCCTGTATCATCGATTATACCTGTTTACGAGGGGATGGGTAATCACGAGGCCTGTATGGACTGTTTCAGTGACAATGGGATAAAGTTTTGCAGGGATAAAAAAGGGAGATACTCTGCCGAATCTATCTTTGCAGATGTTTTTCTTAACCCTGAAAACGGTGATTTTAACGAAGGGGAGTGCACTCCCTCATACAGAAGAAATGCGTATTATTTTGGATATGGTCACTGCCTTTTCATAGTTTTAAACTCAAATTACTGGTGGAGCAGTCAGCCTGAAAGGTACGGAGGAAACCTTGAAGGAAACTTAATGAAAAATGAGTTAAAGTGGCTTGAAGATGTTTTAAAAACAAAGGGGAAGGGTAAAAGGGAAATTTTTGTCTTCACCCATGAGCCTGCCTTTCCTTGCTCTGCCCATTTGAGAGACGGTATGTACCACTGGGGAGGTTTACCTGAAAAGAACAACGGTATTGACAGAAGATATGTTGTAAAAGCAAGAAATAAATTCTTAAAATTGCTTGATAAGTACGGGGTAAAGATTGTATTCTTCGGAGACGAGCACAATTACACAAGGGTTTTGATAAATAAGGATATTGCCCCGATAAATGGGCATATTACACAGATAATTTCAGGTGGGGCAGGGGCTCCTTTTTACGAACTTGCAGACAGTTTTCCGTGGAAAAAGAATTTAAAGGCATTTTCTAAAGAGAACCACTTTATACTTGTTAAGGTTGGGGAAAAGATAGAGGTTGAGGCTGTCTCAATTCACGGTTATGTTGTTGATAGGTTTATTCTTGAATAGATTTTTTTGAGGATAGAATGAGTAAAAAGGAAAAAGTCATTGTATCGGCATGCCTTCTTGGGGTAAGGTGCAGGTACAATGGCAAAGTGCTTGAAAAAAGAAAATTGCCTGTTGATATGGAGGATGTAATACTTGTCTGCCCTGAAACACTTGCAGGGTTGAAGATGCCAAGAACTCCAAGTTTTTTTAACAATGAAAAAACCGGGCTGGGTGTATTGAGAGGGGAAACAGGCGTTGTCTCTTCAGATGGGGAAGACAGGACTGAAGAGTTTTTAGAAGGCTCAAAAAAGGCTCTTGATATAGCAAAAAGGTACAATGTGAAAAAGGCTTATCTCAAAGAGAGGTCTCCATCCTGTGGGGTGAATGTTGTATATGTGAACAATGAGAGAAAGAAGGGGATGGGGGTTACTGCTGCGCTTTTTAAAGAAAACGGTATAGAGGTTATAGGAGTTGAGTGATGGATAAAACCAGGCTAACTCCTGCAATGAGGCAATTTCTTGAAATTAAAGAGAAATTCCCCGACCACATTGTTTTTTTCAGAATGGGGGATTTCTATGAGATGTTTTTTGAGGATGCTGTAAAAGCCTCAAACATACTTGGTATTGCTTTAACAAAGAGAAACAGCAAAGGGGGGACAAATGAGGCCCCAATGTGCGGGGTACCGTATCATGCCTACGAAAGTTATGCGGCAAAACTCTTAAAAGCGGGTCAGAAAGTTGTTATTGTTGAGCAGGTTGAAGACCCTAAAAAGGCGAAGGGAATTGTGAAAAGGGATGTGGTTGCGGTCTTGACCCCTGCAACAAGTTATCTCGGAATTGAATCTGATTCAAAAAGAAATTTTCTTTCATCCATTTATTCGGGAGAGAAAAGAAGTGGTCTTGTAATAGGTGATCCCACAACCGGTGAGATAAGTGTATTTGAATTTTCAGGTAAAAATTCAATTGAAAAGATGATCAACCAGATGGTTTTTTTTGAACCGAAAGAGGTTATTGCCCCCTTTGGATTGTTGAGCGATTCATTTTTAAGGGAAAATTTTAATGTATCTCCTGCATTGAACGAGTATGGGGAGGATTATTTCAATGAGAAAGAGGGAGAGGAGAAGATAAAAGAACTCTTCAATGTCTCAACCATTGCAGGGTTTGGATTAAAGGGCAAAAAGGAGTGTTTAAAGGCTATTGATGGCTATCTTAATTACCTTGAAGAAAATTATAGAACGGAAGTAATACCTGTGAAATCAATTGTTTTCAGAGAGGTAAGTGATTATTTGATAATTGATTCAACTACAAGGAGAAACCTTGAACTTTTTGAAACTGCATTTGAAAGAAAGAAAAAGGGCAGTTTTTTCTGGGCAATTGACAGAACAAAAACCCCACAGGGCAAAAGAAAGTTATCAGATTTTATAATGTTTCCCCTGAAATCTATTGAGGGTATTGAATCGAGGTTGAACTTTGTTGAATGGCTTATTGAAAGCGAAAAGATTGATGAAATAGACCATTTACTTTCGTATGTTGGAGATATTGAGAGGATATTTTCAAAAGTGGTTTTAAACAATGTAAAGCCATCGGAATTGAATATTTTAAAGCAATCACTCGCCATCACACCTGCGTTAATTAACCTTTTAAAAGACTCTCCGTTTAAAGATGTTGGTGGGGCCATATTCAATCTTGAGGAAGTGTTCACCTTAATTGACAGGACTGTTACTGACAATCCCCCTGCCGTAAAAGGAATGAATGTTATAAAAAAGGGGGTAAATCCCGAACTTGATGCTTTAAGGGAGATAGTTTTTGATGTAAAGGCATCATTGAGAAAGTTTGAAGACAGGGAAAGAGAGAAGACCGGGATACAGAACCTTAAAGTCAGGTTCAATAAGGTGTTTGGCTATTACATAGAAATTTCAAAAGCAAATTTAAGGAATGGTGTGCCGGAAGGGTATGAGAGAAAGCAGACTCTTGTGAACGCTGAAAGATTTATAACAAAGGAGTTGAAGGAGTTTGAGCAAAGGGTTTTAAAGGCAGAGGAGAGGATTCTGGAGATTGAACTTGATATTTATCAGCAATTACTTGACAGGTTGAAGGGTTACAAAAAAGAGATTTTTGCAACAGCAGAGGGTATTGCAATATTAGATGTTTTGCTTTCTTTTGCTAAACTTGCCATTGAAAGGGATTACAGAAAGCCTGAAATCACAGAGAAAAGTGTCCTTTACATTGAACAGGGGAGGCATCCTGTTGTTGAGATTTTTGAGGGGGAAAACTTTGTTCCAAATGATACTGCATTGAACAAAGAAAGAAGGATTGCAATTATCACTGGTCCGAATATGGGGGGAAAATCAACCTATTTAAGGCAGAATGCTTTAATAGTTTTACTGGCGCATATCGGAAGCTTTGTCCCTGCGAGAAAGGCGGTTATTGGATTAACAGACAGGCTGTTCTCAAGAGTAGGGGCTGGAGATAACCTGACTGCTGGCCAGTCAACCTTTATGGTTGAGATGATTGAAACTGCAAATATCTTGAATAATGCAACCGCAAGAAGCCTTATTGTGCTTGATGAAATTGGAAGGGGGACTGCAACATTTGACGGGTTATCCCTTGCCTGGGCAATAACAGAATTTTTAGCAAAAAGGGAAGAAAGTGCACCTTTGACCTTTTTCGCCACCCATTATCACGAGTTGACAGAGATTGAAAGGGTATATTCTAATGTTGCGAATTACAATGTTGTTGTTAAAGAGTGGAATAGGGAGCTTCTCTTTTTAAGAAAGGTTGTGCCGGGTGCTGCTGACAAAAGTTATGGGATTCATGTTGCAAGGCTTGCAGGTTTGCCAAAAGAGGTTATAAAGAGGGCTTTTGAGGTGCTGGAGAACATTGAAAAAAATGAGTTCAGTATAGACGGTAAACCCAAGATAGCAAGGCAGGAGTTGCCAGAGTTGAAAGAAAAGCCTCTTTTTGTCTGGAATGAACATCCGATTATTGAGGAGTTAAGCAGGATTAAGCCTGATGAAATAACCCCACTTGAGGCACTTCAATTGCTTTACAGGCTTAAAAAACTTCTGTAAGAGTTGATGATTTTAGCCGTGTTTTAATTACGCAGATAATTCTCAAGGTATCTGTACTGTGGAGTTAATTCCCCTTTGTGACAGATAATTGCATTTTTGATCTCCGGAGGAAGGGTTAATTTTTCAAAATCAACGGTGTAATCTGCCTGTATTACAGGTTTTAAAAGCCCGATTAGAACTGAAGAGAAATACTCAGAGGAATCCTTTGGTAACTCGCTTGGCAGTATGGTAATCACCATGTCTGTTGCACCATCTGGGACAATCTCATCCACAAACCTGTTGTTTTCTGGCAGGTATGTTAAAAATCCATGCTCAGGGTCACCATCTCTTACCGTAAGTTCAATTGAGCCGTTAACATCGCAGGTAATATCCCCGATGACCTTTAGTTTATTTTCCCCCTTAAGCCAAAGTTCCCTGAAATCTTTTAAGGTGATCAGTTTGGGATACCTTGGGTCCCAGTAGATCCCATTTACAAGGATTGACAGTTTAGGTATGTACTTCTTAAAGTCAGGGGCATATAGATCCGGATGCTCGTAATAATGTTTAAAAGTGAAGTCTTCTTTTAATGGTTTTACAAAATGGTAAATCCTGAACACCGTTTTGTATATGAGGTTGTTTTTTACCTCAAAGTATCCTTTTAAAAGTTGTCCAGGCGTGATCTCCTCAAGTGGAAGCAGGTTCAATATCTCCCATGCTCCTCTTGAGACATGGCCATAACCTGTTATCCCGATCGTTAAAGGGAGTATTTCCTCTGGAATTCCATACCTTCTTATTTCATCTCCAATTTCTGCAATCTCTTTTTTTGCCTGTGCCACCGATGGGTATTGGTATGCTCTCTTAACCTTTTCAAAAGGGGTCTTCAGCCCAAGCATTCTGTACTTTTGTCCTGCCGCATAAAGGGTTTCAATCATTCCTGCAATTCCAGCAAACCTTCCGAAAAATATAAGCCTTTCTCCAGCCTCGTCTTTTATCAATTCATAATCTATCAGGGTGCAATTTTTTTCAAGGAGTGTTTTTAACATTGGCATGTTGTACTCTTGGCCTTTTATTGTGTGGGAGAAAAACATGTAAACCTTGTTTTTTTCAATTTTCTCTTTTGGGATCTCTTTAACCCCTATAATAATGTTAGCCTGATTTATATCCTTTGAAACAATTGCCCCTGCATTTTTAAACTCAATGTCTGGGATGTACCTGTGTTCCGATGGCTCCACAATAACCTTTACACCGCTTTCAATGAGTTTTTTTATGTGCACTGGAATAAGAGGAACCCTTTTTTCCCACCTGCTTTTATCCTCATTTCTAATTCCTAAGATCATTGAGCCTCCTTTTTTTTATCATTTTAACAGATTTGCAGGATTTTAAAAATCTTGTTTATCAACTGCTTTAGCATATAATGAAAAGTAGGGGGGCGGATGAATATCAAAATGCTTTTAATTCTATTTGTGGGGATAATTTCAATCTCCCTATCAGCGATTTTTATAAGACTTTGTTTCCCCATGCCCCCTGTTTCAATCGCTGTTTTCAGGCTTGGTATAGCCTCTTTTATTCTGTTTTTAATCGCTTTATTTAAAGGATGTAAGGTCAGGTTTAGAAGAAGGGAAATGTTTTTGATGTCTATGGGAGGTTTTTTTCTTGCTTTGCATCTGATAACATGGATTGCATCTTTGGATTATACCTCTGTTGCAAACAGTGTTGCACTTGTTACCACAAACCCTGTTTTTGTTGGGATATTCTCCGTTTTGTTTTCCAAAAGAAGGATGGAAAAGGAGATAATAATTGGAATTATTTTATCGGTTCTGGGAAGTTTCCTTGTTTCAAGGGGATACGCAGGGGAGGCTTACCATACTTCTCATCTTTTAGGTGATGTTCTTGCTTTAATGGGAGCAATGTTTGCAAGTGGATACATTATTGTTGGGGGAATTGTAAGAGAAAAGGTAGATACCTTTGAATATATACTATTTACATACAGTGTAACATTCGTTATCCTATTTATTGTGTCTTTCCCCCTTGGATTTACATTTTACAGAGGAAAACCTTTGTTTTTCGGGTTTCCCTTCAGGTCTTATGTTTTTGTTTTTCTCCTTGCAATTGTCTCTCAGTTAATAGGGCACACAAGTTTTAATTATTCTTTAAAGTTTTTAAAACCTGATTTTGTTGCAATAACGATTCTTGGGGAACCAGTAGGGGCCTCTTTGTTCGCATATTGTTTATTTGGGGAAAGGATTTCTTTTATACAGTTGTTGGGTATGGTGTTGATCTTTTTTGCTGTAATTGTTGCATCAAAAAAGGCTTCCTTGAATGAGGTTATTGACTGAGTAAGCCTGGATTTTGTGGTAAAATTGCTGTATGTTAATGGAGAAGGGGTCAATAGGCAAGTACAGAATAGTAAAAAGGCTTGGAAGCGGAGGGTTCGGATCTGTTTATCTTGGGATTGATACCTGGGTTAAAAGAAAGGTTGCCATAAAAGTTCCCCATAATCAATCCGAACCACTTGAAAAATTGCTTAAAGAGGCAAGGATTCAGGCCAAACTTCAGCACCCAAACATTGTGCAGTTGTACTCTGTTGAAAGGAGAGACGGGATATTCTTCATGGTCAGTGAGTACATTGAAGGCGGGGCACTTGACAGGTACTTAAAGGCTAAAGGTAAACTCTCATGGGATGAGGCAGTTTCAATAGTATTTCAGGTTTGTGATGCAGTACAGTTTGCTCATAGTATGGGGATAATTCACAGAGACATAAGGCCTGCCAACATACTGCTCACCAAAAACAAAAAGGTTAAGATGACGGATTTTGGTACCTCAAGGCATTTAAATGTAAATTCTGTTGCAGTAACGAGGGTTGGATGCCCACCCTATATGGCACCTGAGCATTTTGAAGGCAAAGCAACCTTTCAATCTGATGTTTATTCAATAGGAATGATGTTTTACGAATTGTTGGTTGGTAAACTTCCATTCTCAAACTTCAATCCCATAAAGATTGAAGAGGAGGCAAAGAACAGGCTTTTTACCTCTCCTGATTTAAAGGTTGAAGGACTGACGAGGTTAAAGGCGATGGTTATAATGAAGGCAATTGCAAAATCTTTGAACGAAAGGTTTAAAACCCCAATAGAACTGAAAAAGGCGATTTTAAAGGCTTCAGAGGGGGAGATCGATACCTCGTTACTTCCCTCAAAAGGCACGGAAATACAGAAGAAAAAGTACAAAAGATGCTGGAATTGTGGGAAGATCATCTCTATCCATTCAACTGTTTGTCCCCATTGTAATGAGAAGCAATAGGAGGTAGTGATGGGATTGATAGATATAATAAACTCAAGGTACAGTTACAGGGGTTACCTTGATAAAGAGGTGGAGCAGGAGAAAATTAATTACATACTTCAATGTGCAAGGCTTGCCCCATCGGCCAAAAATCTTCAGCCATGGAAGATTTACATGGTAAGGTCAAAAGAAGTGAAGGAGAGAGTTTGTGAAGCCTATGCAAGGGATTGGCTAAAAGGAGCACCTGTCATTGTTGTTTTTGTTGGAGAAAAGGGAGAAAACTGGGTTAGATGGGATGGAGAGGATTATTTGATGTGTGATGTGACAATTATTGCAGATTACTTTATACTTGCGGCAACTGAAATGGGGCTTGGCACATGTTATATTGCGGCCTTTGACAGGCAAAAATTGAAAGAAGCATTAAATCTCCCTGAAAATGAAGAGCCCTTTTTAATAACTCCTCTTGGTTATCCAGACCCGGATGCTAAAAGAGAGAGAAATAGAAAGCCTGTTTCTGATATCTTAGAGGAGATTTGATGTACAACTTTGAAACCCCTGAAAAGTATTACAGGATAAGAGACTGGGGAGTTGGCTATTTCACGGTAAACAAAGATGGCAATCTCTGTGTAACTCCCACCAAAAAACGGGATGTTTCTGTTGATATTCCTGTGCTTATTGAAAAAATAAGGAGGGATTATCAATTAAAATTGCCTGTGGTGTTCAATTTTGGTCAGATAATAGATTATTCAATATCCAAGATTGTAAGCTCTTTTAAAAAAGCAATAGAGGAATTCGGGGGGGCAAAGGGTTATAGACCTGTTTATCCTGTAAAAGTGAATCAAAATGCAAGAGTTCTTGGGCAGGTTTTAAAGGGAGGAAGGAGGTATTCAATAGGGGTTGAGGCTGGCTCAAAGGCAGAATTATGCGCCATAATTGAAAAGGCCACCAGAGATACCCTGATTATTTGCAATGGATTTAAGGATGTTGAATACATAGAGTTGATAAAAGAGGCGGCAGATTTTTTTGACGAGATCTTTGTGGTAATAGATAAGTTTTCCGAATTGTTTTTGATTGAGAAGGTGTTTGCTAAGAGGGGTAATCTTCCATTTATTGGAATAAGGTGCAGGTTGCATACAAAGGGCACTGGCAGGTGGGAGTTGTCTGGGGGAGATTACTCTAAATTCGGATTAACTGCAATGGAGATTGTAAAAGCAATTGATTTTTTGAAAGAGAAGGGGTTTGTTGAGAGGGTAAAACTGTTGCATGCCCACATAGGCTCCCAGATAACTCATACTTCAAGGATAAAGGAGATGGTGTACGAGGCGGGGCAGATGTATGCGGAGTTAAAGCTTATGGGTGTTGATTTAAAATACATAGACTTTGGAGGGGGCCTTGCTGTGGATTACGATGGAAGCAGATCAGCAACCTCCTCAAGTGCAAATTACACAATTACAGAATATGCAAACAATATTATCTTTCATTTAAATGAAATATGTTCTTCAAAGAGGGTTGATCCTCCCTATGTTATAACGGAAAGCGGACGGGCAATGGTTGCATACCATTCATTTGTGGTTTTCAATGTTTTTGAGTACACCTCGTTGTTTAAACAGAATGAATTGCCTGAAAACTATGATTACTCAAAAAACGAATTGCTTTTTAATCTGAAAGATACCCTTGATGTCCTTGATTCAAAGAATCTGCGAGAGTACTTTCACGATGCAATACACTTTAAAAACAGGTTGCATACCCTGTTCAACGAGGGAATGTTAACCCTTGAGGAAAAGGCTATTGGTGAAGTTCTTTTCTGGAATATTGTAAAAAAAGCCTCAATAATATCAAAAAAGATGCAGGGTCTCCCTGAAGAACTTGAAAACCTTGATTCCCTACTTGCGGTTAAGTATGTTGGCAATTTTTCAATATTTAAGTCTATACCTGATTTCTGGGCTATTGAACAATTGTTTCCTGTTTGCCCTGTTCACAGACTAAATGAGATACCGGTGTTAAATGCCACCCTTGTTGATATTACATGTGATTCTGACGGTAAAATTGATAAGTTTGTGGATTTTGCAAAGTACAGCGAAAGTATAAAACTTCACAGGTTGAATAAAAATGAGTACTGGTTGGGGATCTTTCTTACAGGTGCCTATCAGGAAACTCTGGGGAACATTCATAATCTCTTTGGAGAAACAAATTCGGTTTGGGTGGAAGTTAAAGGGAGGAATGAGTTTAAGATCACGGATGTTTTTAGGGGTCAGAGTATTGAAGAACTGATGAGAACAAAGGGTTACTCTGTTCAAACTATAAAGGAAAAGATAAAAAACCGGAAGTTTATAGACCATGTTTTGAAAACCGATTCTTATTTAAAAACAACGGTTGACACTGTTCCGCATGAAAAAGCAAAGAACATTGTTTTAAAGTACAGGATAGAAAACCTTAAATGTCCAAGATGCAGGGGAGAGTTGATATCTTTGATAAGCGAAGCATCAATTATAGGTTCTTTCATGGTTGAAAAGGACAGGGAGGTAATTGAGGTAAGTATTGAATCTCCTGATGCAAAATCTGTTTTTGAAGAACTTTTGGCAAAAAATGGTTTTTCTTTCAGGGAGATTTAGGTGCTTGTTGATTCCCATTGTCATCTTGATGTTTTAAAAGAAAGTGAAATACTAAAAGCAAATAATAAAGGGGTAAAGGGGTTTGTAATTCCCGGTGTCAGGGGTTATTCATACATCGCAAATAAACTTGCCGAGAATTACAGGGGGGTTTTTTACGCTGTCGGAGTTCATCCTCTTTACATTGAACAGGCACCATCGGGTGTTGTTGATACCATCTTTGAGGTTGCATCAGAGAATCCAAACTGTATTGCAGTTGGTGAGATTGGCCTTGATTTTTTTGTGAAAGGTGTTGATAAAGAAAAACAGATTTGTTTTTTTAAAAAGCAACTTGATGTTGCAAAAAGAGTAAAAAAACCTGTTATAGTTCATTTGAGGAAAGGGTATAAAGAGTTCCTTGAACTTACCGAAAATTTTAAAGAATTAACTTACATAATGCACATGTTTTCTGGAAATAGAGACTTTGCGAGGGCATTGCTTAAAAGATTTGAAAGGGTTTACTTTTCCTTTGGTTCACCTGCAATAAGAACAAATGCAAAAAAACCTTTAGAGGTGCTGAAAGAGGTGCCTTTAGGGAGGGTACTGGTGGAAACAGATTCCCCCGATCTCCCCCCGGAAGGGTTTGGTTACCCCAACACTCCTTCCAACCTTCCGATTATAGCGAAAGGGGTTGCGGATAAGGTCGGAGTAAGTTTTGATAAGTTTTGCAGTATTACCTTTGAAAACACCGTGGAGGCGTTTGATTGTTCCTTTCAAGGTTAGAGTTGCTTTTTGGAAGGGAAAAAATAGAGAGATTGCAAAACACAAAGGTGCTTATTGCCGGGCTTGGAGGTGTTGGCGGAATATGTGCAGAAACACTGGTTAGAAGTGGTATCGGACATATAGGAGTGATAGATGGAGACTGGATTGAGGAGAGCAATTTAAACAGGCAGATCCTTGCATTACGCTCTAATCTTGGCGAAAACAAAACAGATGTTTTTGAAAGAAGGGCAAAAGATATAAATCCTGAAATTGTTATTGACAAATACCCTTATTTTCTAAACAAAGAAACCTTCAATAGGGTTCCAATTGAAAAGTACCATATTGTTGCAGATTGCATAGATGGTTTGATTCCAAAATTAAATCTTATTGTAAAGTGCCTTGAAATGGGTATTCCGGTTATTGCTTCAACAGGCTCAGGGTTTAAAAAGAATCCTGAAATGGTGAAGACAGGCTCTATATGGGAAACCAGGAACGACCCCCTTGCTTACAGAATGAGAAAAAAGTTAAGGCAATGGGGGTATGGAGATAGGGATTTCATTGTTGTTTATTCCCTTGAGCATCCTGAAAAAAAAGGTGAAACAGTTGCTTCATTCATGACTGTTACTGCATCATTCGGAATACTATTAGCCAGCAAAGTGATTGATCTGGTATTTAATCAATAAAAAAAGGGGGCTTTTTGCCCCCCTTTTCGTTAATACTAAAATTATTGACCCTCTATAGCAGCAAACAGTGTTTTATCTTTATTGCCAAAGGCAAAGTAACCATTCATTGGTTGTTCCCCTGTTACCTTTATCCATCCAATATTCTGGATGATTGAATCATCCTCTATGAAATCGTGAATTTCGCCGGCAATTACATCTCCAGGCAGTATGTCTTCGGAATAAACGCTAAGTAATGACCCATCAGGGGCAATGGCATTAAGTTTTATTTGGTTGCCGTACTCTGCCAGATTCCATACCGCAATGTAACTATCCCACATGTTAGTTTGTGGTGCTATGTGGGAGAAATAAACCTCGGAGAGTGCTCTGTCAAATGCATACAGGGTGTCAAAGTAACCGTCATTGTTTCCGTTGTCGCAATTGTTTTCAAAATTTTCCCAGACTATAAGTTTTTTGTTTGAAACGATCCTTATGGCCTTTGATGTTGACGGGATGTTTTCAAAAAGAGAAGATAATTTGTTTGTTATCTTTGATTTTGCGCCAAGAGAGATTGTTTTTTCTTCAATAATCTCGGCACCCTCTCCAAGCAATTGAACTTTTATTTTATCTGTTGAAGAATCTTCTGTGTTTATCATTGCAATACTTGTTGTTCCTCCGTTTAACTCTTCTATTCTCGGGCATACATAGGTGTAAATGAAATCCGGTTCCCCTTTCATTGTTTTAACTGTTACAACATTTGTAGGATTTCCTTCTTCCCCATTTGTTACCGGGTAAACGGCGAATGTGTAATTTGTATCAGGTGTTAATCCCGTAACAAGGTACCGGGTATTCGAGGTTTCTCCCATCAATTGCTGTTTTTCAATACTCTGTCCAAAAGGAGTACTTTGTACCTTAACTTCGTAAATCCTGTAAGTGTCAGGTGTAGGTTCAATTGGATCCCACATCAATTGTACCTCTGTGGCGCTTACTACAATTGCTGAAAGCGTTTTAGTATCATTCCCTTTGTAATGTTTACCCTGACTGTTATCCTCCTGATTGCTTTCAAATGGCAATGCTGAAAGACCTGCAAGGCCAACATGTGAAGTGTAACCATAGAGTTCAAAACCTATAACTTTCGCGTCAGTTTCAGCAACAAGGTATGCTGTTTCAGATGGAAAACTGTCAAATAGATCTTCAATTAATGCAACCTTTTTCCCATTTTCAGGGAGTGCAATTGTGCTTGATTCAGTGAGTTCGTTACCATTTGCATCGTACGCTTTGAAAGTTACATTTGCATCCTTAGAATCAACATTTATCAGAACTATTCCTGTCCAGTGGTTGTCGTCTTTCATAACTTCAGGGTAAATAAGTCTTTTTGCAGGCTTACTGAATATCTTAACACCAACCATTTCATGCCAGTCTTTTGTGCCGAAAAGTTCGAAACCATCAAGTTTTTTCTCTGTTTCAATCTTGTACCATGAAACATTCTCAGGCACATTCCCGTCAAAGAAATCCCTTATTGTGGAAACCACCTTCCCGTTTGCTGGTATTGTTTTGTTAACTGTTGCCACTTCATTTCCTTCTTCATCGTAAAATCTGAATGTAACATCGGCATCGCTTTCGTTTGGATTTATTACTGCAAAGCCAGTCCACCAGTAATCTGACACATCAATATGTGGAAAGTAAAGTGTGTGATCTTCATTGCCCTGTTCAGGTATGGTAACGGTTACACTTGCAGGAACTGATTTGTTTCCTGCCCTGTCAACTGCTGTAACATAATAAATATACTTTGCACCAATTGTTACATCTGTATCTTTGTAAGTGGTTTCGGTTGTTGTTGATACCGTTTCCTGTTTTGCTTTAAAAGGAGAGTTAACCCTCTGGATCTCATAGTGGTCAACCCCGGATGTTTCATCGTAACTCATTCCCCAGTTCAGTATTACATAATTGGGAGTTGCGGTGTATGTAAGATTTGCTGGTGTTGATGGAGGTTCATTATCTTCCTGTGGAATTATAGTTGATATTGAATTTGATGCAGGGGAAAGGTTTTGTCCCCAGTCTTCTGCCTTAATATAATAGGTATAAGAATCCCCTGGAATTACATCAGTATCCTCGTACCTTAAGGCATCTGTTGCTGCTATTTCAATGTCATTCCTGTAAATGTGGTACTGTTTTATGCCACTGCCGTTTTCATCATCATGTGCAGCATTGTATTCAATAATGACCCCTTCACTCGATACCTGAACGAAATGCAGATTTTCAGGAGGATAGGGCGGAGTGTGATCGTTGGACGCATCAGGCATTGTTACCTCAACAGTCTGAGAAAATCTCGATTTATTTCCAGAAGTATCAACCGCCTGAACGCAGAAGTCGTAAGTTTCGCCGGGGGTGAGTCCTGTAATTGTAAAATTAGTTTCCTGGGTTTGTCCCAGAAGTTCGTACTCGTACTCCTGAAATGGGTTTGAACTTCTCACAACTTTGAATATTTTATAGTATGCAACAGCGACATTGTCTGTTGATGGGCTCCATGTTAGTTTAGCATCCTGAGGCGATAATGCCTCAACCTGAACATTGGTTGGTGCGGTCGGATTTTCTCTATCAACATTGCTTTCCATTGTGGTTGCTTCTGCAACATTGGAGAAATTTGACATATTTCCTGCGTTGTCAATTGCTTTAACCTTATACCTGTACGTTGTTCCTTCCTGTAAACCTGTATCTGTATACTCTGTTGTGTTTGCACCAACGGAGCCTATTATCTGAGTGTAATTCCCCGCATCTTCTCTGTATATCCTGTATCCTGCAAGCCCTGAACCCCCACTATCTGTTGAGGCACTCCATGTCAGGTGAATGGAGTGTTCGTCAACTGCGTTTGCAGTCAGGTTCTGGGGAGTGGTGGGTGGAGTTGTGTCTGCATGCTGACCACTTGTGGTCACAAGCAATGTGTTTGAAAAGTTTGAATGATTGCCAGCATTGTCAAATGCTCTTACATGGTAAGTGTATTGGGTGTTTGGGCTTAACCCCTGGTCACTGTATGTCGTGGTACCTGCATTGACTGTTGCAATCTTGTTTGAGCCTCTATATATTTCGTATCCTGCAAGCCCTGAGCCTCCACTGTCTGTTGATGGGTTCCATGTCATTGCCACGAAAGTCTCACCAACACTGACTGCTCTTAAATCTGTCGGGGTTGTTGGTGGGGTTGTGTCCTCTTCTGGTTGTGGTGTTGTAACTGTAAGGGTGTTTGAGGCAGATGAGATATTCCCCACAGAATCCCTTGATTTTAAGTAATAAGTGTATTGAGTTTCAGGGTGACATGTGTTATCCACATACTGGGTTGTGGTTCCATTTAAAGTGACGATCTTTGTGCCATTTCTGTAAATATCTATAAAATAATTGGGGGCTCCTCCGTGATCATATACATTATCCCATAGGAGGCTCACCGATGTGGAGGAACTTGCTATTGCTTGTGAAAGGTTTGGAGTATCTGGTGGGATAATATCAATAGAAACGGGGTTTGAGTTGTTTGAAATGTTGTTATAAGAAACTGTTATTGTTAACTGGATATTATCCTGGGCATTGTCGTTTGTGTAAGTTAGTGTCAGAGTTTTAACCCCGTTAGTTAATACTGTCGATGTAGGTGAGATGTTTCCTTCGGAGACAGTAAGGTTAACCGTGTCATTGAAATCATCGTAAACAAAACCATAGTTTGATATTGCTTTAATGGTTATTTGAAAGGTTTTCCCAACCACACCGGAAGGTGTTGTTATTTGAAAATGATCAAGGTAAGGTGGAGGTCCTGTTTGAACTTCTGTTGTGACCACTGAACTCTGATTTCCTGCAAAGTCTATAGCGTATATTTCGTAATCGTATGTTGTTTCCTGGGTTAACCCTGTGTCAACATAGAATGTTGCGACCGGGTTGGTTATTTTTATTGTTGCTTCGAGGTTTCCACCCTGATACCTTTTTATTATGTACCCTGCAACACCTGTACCATGAAGGTCAGTTGAGATTCCCCATGTTAGTTTGATTTTGCTATCACTGAGGGCTGTTCCGGAGAAATTTGAGGGGTCTGTTGGAGGTGTTGAATCCTGAGATGCATTATTTGTGTAAAACTTTAGCCCTCCTGTTTTACCACCCAATATTATGTCGTACCACCCATCTCCATTGAGGTCTTTTAACTCAATTTTTGCTTTGACTTCTCTTGTTTTCAGATTATCAAACCTTACATTTGCCAAAGGAGAGGAATCTTTTTCAAATTGGGGGTTTGTGGGAGTCCCTGTATTTGTGATTTTATAAACATAGCCACTGTATGTGGAAAGGAAAAAGTCAAAATCACCATCTCCATCAATATCTCTTGCTTTTAAAGAACTGTCAGTTGATAGAGCGAATGGGAAAAACGAATTATTATCTGATGAACCATCCTTTACCATCTTGAAATCACCTTCTTGCCAGCCATCAAGGGTGTCGTCTGTTCCTCCTGCGTTTAAATTTATATCGTCGTTTCTGTAAAATGCGCTTGTACCGTACATACTTCCTATAATAAAATCCATATCCCCGTCACCATCAATATCCACTATACAGATTGATGCACCGTATTCAGGATTATGGATAGTATCAAAGCAATCGCTTTGATAGGCTGTGCCATCTCCCTTTTTTATTTCAGTGAAAGTTGGGAGTCCATTTGATGTCCCGGTGTTTTCATAAAGACCCACTCCTCCTAATTCAGTTCCTATAAAAAGGTCAGGGTCTCCGTCCCTATCGTAATCCCACATATCCATACTGGTGATATTCAAACTTGTTGTTATATAATTGGGGATTTTTTTTGTAAAGTTCACCTGTCCACCATTGCCGGTATTTTCATACAATGCAATTGTTTTTCCGTGTGCCACCAAAAGGTCTAAGTCACCGTCTCCATCAATGTCATATAAAAATGGAACAGAATAATCCCCGATATCAAATGAGCAAAGCATATCGTCAACGAGGACAGGAGTTGAGGTTATGTCTGTGTAATATCTAATGTTTCCTGAAAACTGCCCAACTATAAGGTCTTTTACTCCGTCGCTTTTTATATCAACTGTATAGGGAGAAGCATCTTCGTCAAAATAAAGATTACCAAATGTGTCTGTAACTTTTGTAAAACTTATTGTGCCGTTATCGTTGTGCCCCTGATAGTAACTTATTCTGTGGTATTCATGCCCAATTAACATATCAGGTACACCGTCTCCGTCAATATCAGTTAATGCCGGTGCGGCGTGGTAAAGATTTCCTCTTGTTCCGGTGATATTTTCAGTATCGAGGACAAAATTGTACTGAGAGCTATCCCCTGTATTTTTGTAGTAATCCACCTCACCATTGTTGAACCCGACAAAAAGATCAAGATCACCGTCTCCATCCATGTCGATTAAAAATGGTTTTGCATTGTATAATCCATTTTTATTTACAAGTAATACAGGATTCCCAAACTGAGGGATATTGTTATCCACTCCTGTATTCTCTAAATAGTAAACACTCCCAGAGTTTGTTCCGACTATTAAATCTATTTTGCCATCCCCATTTAAATCCCCGGCAGCAGGGGCAAGGGAATTTTGTGAATCAAATGTTACAAGTGACCTTGAAATCAGTACTATTACCGTGTTGTCAATGGTTGAGTCATTTCCCCCCACATTTGTATTTATGTCATCATTCCTGTAATAAATTAGATTATTGTTCATGGTCCCTATAATAAAATCAACATCTCCGTCTCCGTCAAAATCCGCTGCACATGGAGATGTTTTCACATATCCCGTGTCTGGCACTGTCAGATTTCTATTGTTGAATTTAACTTTGTATTCACTAAAATTCTGGGCAAAAAGAGATATAGTGAATCCTAAAATTACAATCAGCGTACAAAAATACCTTTTCATAAAAACCTCCTCTTAAATTTTTTGTCAATTACATTATATATAAAAGGATGAATCAATGCCAGTAAAACTTAGAATAGGTGATTAAGGTCACTTAAAAAAAATAATATCCAAATAATGTTGTTGCCCATATTGTCTTTTTTTTTTAGAATCAATAAAGACAAATGAAGGGGAGTGGTTATGCAAAATGTAAGGGTTTGCTCAGAGGTTGGAGTTTTGGAGAAGGTGGTCATACATTCTCCGGGAAAAGAAATAGAGGTTATGACACCTGAAACAGCAAACGAAGTGCTTTACAATGATATTCTCACTCTTCCGGTTGTTGCAGAAGACCATAAGGGGTTAAAAGGCGTTTTAAAGAAGGTTACAAGGGTTTACGAGTTAAAGGACCTGCTTAAAGATGTTTTGAAAGACGAAGAAGTTAAAAGAGATTTTGTTATAACAATTACTGCTCTTGAAAGAAGGGCAGACCTTTCGGATTATTTGATGTCTTTAACACCGGACGAGCTTGCGGATGCTGTTGTTTACGGAGTTAAGGAGAAGAAGGATACTTTAGAGAAGTTTCTTTCTAATAAGAATTATGCCCTTCCTCCATTGCCAAACCTTTACTTTACAAGGGATATATCGGTTGTTTTCAGGGATAAGGTTATCACAGGGTCAATGGCAAATAAGGTGAGAATTGGCGAGGCGGTTATTGCAAGGTTTATATACAGGCATCACCCTGAATTTAAAAGCGAGGGCTTTATCTTTGACGGGATTTTAGAGGGAAATGAAAGGGTTACAATTGAAGGGGGAGATTTCCTTGTGATTGATAAAGACATTGTCGCCATAGGAGTAAGCGAGAGGACAACCCCTTCAAGCATTGACATATTTGTTGATAGAATGAAAAGAGAGGTAAAGGAAGAGGATTTTCATATTTTTGCAGTTGTTCTGCCGAAGGAAAGAAGTACCATTCACCTTGATATGGTATTCACAATGGTTGATAAAAATAAATGTGTTTGCCATTATCCTTACATTCTTGGAAAAGAAAGATTGAGGGTTATCCATATTACTATAATGGCATCAGGTGAGGTTAAAATAAAGGAAGAGGAGTCTTTGCTAAAAGGCTTGAAAAAGGTTGGTGTTGATTTGAATCCTGTTATATGTGGGGGAAGCGACCCTGTAAACCAGAAGAGGGAGCAATGGCTTTCCGGTACAAACTTCTTTGCATTTGCCCCCGGGAAAATAATAGGATACGCCTGCAATTACCACACATTCAAAGAGCTTGAAAAGGCCGGGTTTAAAACAGTTCATGTTAAAGATGTGGTTAACGGAAAGGTTGATATTGACAATTACCGTAAAATAGCAATAGGCATTGAAGGCGCAGAGCTCGCAAGGGGAGGAGGCGGAGTGAGGTGTATGACAATGCCTGTAAAAAGGAAACCAATAAACATAAGAGGTTGAAAAATGAAGATAGCGATAGGCTCGGACCACGGTGGATACTTTTTGAAAGAGGTTATAAAGGAATACCTTGCTGAAAAAGGTTACGAGGTTGAAGATTTCGGCTGTTTCTCTCAGGAAAGCGTTGACTATCCTGATTATGCAAAGAAGGTTGCAGAGGCTGTTTCAAAAGGTGAGTGTGATGCTGGGGTTTTGATGTGCGGCACAGGGATAGGCATTTCAATTGCAGCAAACAAGGTTAAAGGGATAAGGGCTGCACTCTGCCACGATGGGTTAACAGCAAGGCTTGCAAAGCAGCACAACAATGCAAATATAATCTGTATGGGGGGAAGAACAACAGGGATTGAAACTGCAAAGGACATAGTTGATAACTGGCTAAATTCAGAGTTTGAAGGGGGAAGGCATTTAAGAAGGATTAATAAAATAAAGGATATGGAATAAATTTTTAAGGAGTAACTTATGAAGATTGAAGCATTAAAAAAGATTGACCCTGAGGCTTTTGAAGCCCTTGTCGGGGAAACTTTAAGGCAGGAGAACAACCTTGAATTGATTGCATCTGAAAACTATGTTTCAGAGGCAGTGCTTGAAATGGCAGGCTCTGTTTTTACAAACAAGTATGCGGAAGGGTATCCCGGCAGGAGATACTATGGAGGATGCGAGTTTACCGATGTTGTTGAAAGGCTTGCAAGGGAAAGGGCAAAGGAATTGTTTGGAGCAGAGCATGCTAATGTTCAGCCTCATTCTGGCTCTCAGGCAAATATGGCTGTTTACTTTACTGTTCTCAATCCCGGAGACAAAATACTTGGAATGGATCTCTCCCACGGAGGACACTTAACACACGGGCATCCTTTGAGTTTTTCTGGCAGATTCTTTGAGGTTGCATCTTACACGGTTAACAGACAAACAGAGATGATAGATTACGATGAATTGATGAAGACTGCAAAAAGGGAGAAGCCTAAACTGATAATTGCAGGTGCAAGCGCTTATCCCAGAATTTTAGACTTTAAAAAGTTCAGAGAAATTGCAGACGAGGTTGGGGCATACCTTGTTGTTGATATGGCTCACATTGCAGGGCTTGTTGCAGCGGGAGAACACCCTTCCCCTGTCCCCTATGCAGATTTTGTTACAACAACAACCCACAAAACATTGAGAGGCCCAAGGGGAGGGTTAATACTCTGCAAAGAAGAGTACAAAAAAGACTTAAACAGAAACCTCTTCCCCGGGATTCAGGGAGGTCCTCTCGTTCACATTGTTGCGGCAAAGGCTGTTGCTTTAAAAGAGGCAATGACTGATGAGTTCAAGCAGTATCAAAAACAGGTTAAGGAAAATGCGAAAAAACTTGCAAAAGAGCTTGCAGACAGGGGGTTAAGGATTGTTTCAGGGGGAACGGACAACCACCTTATGCTCGTTGATGTAACCTCAATAGGCTTAACCGGAAAGGTTGCCGAAAAGGCGCTTGATAAAGCCGGTATAACAGTTAACAAAAACACAATACCATTTGACAAAAACAAGCCTTTAATTGCAAGCGGGATAAGGATAGGTACCCCTGCAGTTACCACAAGGGGGATGAAAGAGAAAGAGATGGAGGAGATTGCAGAGTACATAGTTGATGCTCTTAAACACACGGAAGACGATGCTTACCTTGAAAAAATTAAGGAAAAGGTTATTTCTCTAACCGACAGATTCCCTATGGGGTATAAGAAGATTGTGGGAATTGAATAGTATGACAAGGCCTTCCTGGGACGAATACTTTATAGAACTGGCATACTTTGTTGCAAGGCGCTCAACCTGTTTGAGAAGGCAGGTTGGGGCTGTTATTGTAAAGGATAAACACATACTTGCAACAGGCTACAACGGTGCCCCTAAGGGTATTGGGCACTGCCTTGATAGAGGCTGTTTGAGGGATAAATTGGGCATCCCGTCGGGCACAAGGCATGAGATATGTATGGCTTCTCATGCAGAGCAGAATGCAATAATTCAGGCAGCATACCACGGAATAGCGATAAAAGACTCTGTTATCTATTGCACCACCCACCCCTGCTCAATATGTGCTAAAATGATTATAAATGCAGGGATAAAAAGGATATACTATGTTGAAGGCTATCCCGATGATTTGGGGAAAAGATTGCTTGACGAGGCGGGGATTGAAAGAGTGAAACTGGAAAAACCTGAAAAATTTGGGGCAAACATTTAATATTTTTTATTGCTTTTTTTATGTTCTTTGAAAATTTGTATTTAAAAAATTGAGTGATAAAGGTCACTTAATACTCTAAATTTTTAATATTTTTTTTAATTTTTTGTTGACTTTGCAAAATCAATAGATTATATTTATGACAGTTATGATGGGAATGAAAGGAAAAAGGAAAATAGGTAAATTTTGTTATTAACAGAAATCTTTAAGGAAACAGGGGAGGTGATAGCGGGAAAAGGTTAATAATGAAAGAAAATTCAGGTTTTTTGGATAACAAAAATTATTACGAGGAGGTAATTGAATGAAAAAGTTATTAACAACCTTGTTTGCGGTTTTTGTGGTGGTTTCCGCCTTTGCAACCGTGCATGTTCAGACCATTACACCACCTGTTAATTATCGTGGTGCATGTGAGCGTGTTGGTACCATGAAATTTATTGTTACCAATGATCAGGACTATCAGAATGTTACCAATGATACTTATGTTCTTATCAGGGTCCAGTTGACAGCAGGTGCAACTCTCTGTCACAATATCTTCTCAGATGATAGTGGTGCTCCAAGGTGGGGAACCCTTGAAGTTGATGGCAATATGTGGCATGATGCTGATGCAATTCGTGCTTATGGTAAGGCTGGTGCAAGCAGTTTTTATATCTTGGTAACCAAGGCTCCTGGGAATGGTGGTAATTTACCTGCTCCTACACCTTCTGATAGACAGGCATGGTTTATTATCGGTAATGACCAGGCTGTAGGTGGTGGATTAGGATTGGATCCTGGCTTGGATCCTGCAGACCCATCGGATGATGGCAGTGTAATCTGTGTTAATTTCCAGGGTTCAACAATCCAGATCGGTGATTTCTTCGTTGTTGGTATCACTGATTATACAGTAAGCGGTCTTGATCTCGCCAATCTGCCTGATCCAGAAACAATGAGTATTCACCAGTATGGTACTTCTTACGAGCCTGCTAACCCTGCAATAGCGCTGGCTGGTTCTGCCACATCTCACAATTTTACATTTGACTGGACATGTGGAAAGAATGGACATACTCCGACATCTGACGATGTTCTTCTCTGTCAGTGCTATACCTCACACACTCAGGGACAGAATCAAACAACTTATGAGTGTCACGAGACCTACAGAATAGGAAGACTTGTTTTAAACGATAGTGGTTGCCAGGCCTTCATAAAAGAGGATTCTCAGGGTATGCTCCCTGCAAACTCAGTGATTACATTCTCAGTTGTTGATTCAAACGGCAATCCAATTGATGTGTTCTTTGTTAATGCTCCAACATTGACAACAGATGGTACAAGTGGATTGACCTTGAGTGGAGGAACTTATGGAATCCTTCACGATGCTGCTGGTTCTGACGCTTACTCTGATATGAATTGTACTTCCTGTGATAATGCTTTGACTAACCCATGCCCGGGTGACTACGATGAATGTCATGATTACTATGACCTTTATGAAACCGTCAGTTATACTGTAACACATCCTTCAGATCATGGTGCAGGAACTATTTATCTTGAGGATTTTTATCTTGCAAGGCTCACCTCAGATGGTCCTGTTGAAGCGTATCTTATGGTTTCATGGGCTCCAAAAAGATGTGGAACCGGTAATAGTCTTATAATTCCAGTTCCTCTCAAGTTCGTTGCTTGCCCGGATGAGCAGCAGCAACCACCAGTTTATGCTCAGGCATCTCTGTACTTCCCATACTTCCCGGCTACAAACGGATGGTGGAGTGGTCTTGCAATTACAAATGTTAACTATTACTACAATACAATTCTTCCTAATGTAGTATCTTATACTGTAGATCAATCGCTGGGTGATTTCCTTGTTTACAACATTGACCAGGATATCAACATAACACTGTACCTCATTGAGGCAGACGGTGATGTTTATGTTTACGATGCAGGTACACTTCCAAAGTCAGGTATCCTGACTGTTCTTATGAACGGTTACACAGATGACGCTTTCGGTGATGAAAGGTTCTGGGTTGTTGCAGTTGGTACGGCAACAATTCCTGAAACTCCAATTGTTCTTGACGGTTTCGGAATGCTTGGAGACGGAACACAGGCTCAGGGCTTCCTGCCAAGAATTCCGACCTGGCTGGAAGATGTTGTAGGATACTATTACGGTTATCTGAACAACAAGAATTAATTGTTGATTTAATTGTATGAGGGGCTCCTTCTGGAGCCCCTTTTTTTATTCCCTTTTTCCCCCCTCAATTTGCTATAATTTACTGGAATAAAAATTTGAGGTATTTGTATGAAGAATAAAAACTCGGTTTTTCTATTTAAAAGGTCAATGCAGTCCATTCCGGGGGGGGTTGATTCCCCTGTAAGGGCTTTTAAATCTGTTGGATTAAATCCTGTTTTTGTTGAAAGGGCTGAAAATCAGTATATCTTTGATGTTGACGGAAACAGATACCTTGATTTTGTTTTAACCTGGGGGCCTGCAATTTTAGGCCACTCTCACCCTGAGGTTTTAAAATCGGTTGAAGAGACTGCAAAGAAGGGGCTTTCCTTTGGTATGCCTTCCCCTCTGGAAGTGGAGCTTGCGGAGAAGATAAAGGATATGCTTCCCTACATTGATAAGGTGAGATTTGTGAATTCTGGGACAGAGGCAACAATGACCGCAATAAGGCTTGCAAGAGGCTACACAAAGAGGAATAAGGTTTTAAAGTTCAACGGGTGTTATCACGGTCATCACGATGCCCTTTTAGTTCAGGCAGGCTCAGGTGTTGCAACATTCGGTATCCCTTCAACCCCGGGAATCCCTGAAGATACCGTTAAAACAACCTTGACCTGCGAGTACAATGACTTAACCTGCGTTGAGAAGGCTTTGAGAAAAGGAAATGTTGCCTGCCTAATTGTTGAGCCTGTTGCTGGAAATATGGGAGTGGTTAAGCCTGAACCTGGTTTTCTTGAGGGGTTAAGGGAACTATGCACCCAGACAGGGACACTTCTTATATTTGACGAAGTGATGACAGGTTTCAGGATCCATAAAAAGGGTGCTTTCGGGCTTTTTGGTATAACTCCTGACATTGCCACTTTCGGCAAGGTGATAGGGGGTGGAATGCCTGTTGGTGCTGTCGGGGGGAAGAAAGATATTATGGATTACCTTGCCCCTGAAGGCCCTGTTTATCAGGCAGGCACTCTGTCAGGCAACCCTGTTGCAATGGCCTGTGGTTTGAAAACTCTTGAAATTTACGAAAAAGAGAATGTTTTTGATTCAATAATGGAAAGGGCAAACAAGTTTTTTTCGGAACTTGAAGGCCTGTGTTCAAATGTAAAAGGAATTTCGTTCAATTATGCAGGAACTATGTTCACCCTGTTTTTCAGAGATACAGCACCGAAAAATCTTACAGAAGTAAACCAATGTAATTTTGAAAGGTTTTCAGGTTTTTTCAAGTTTATGCTTGAAAACGGGGTTTTGCTTCCCCCTTCCCAGTATGAAGCAAACTTTCTTTCTTTGAAACATACTGAAGAGGATTTGAACCTTTACATAGATTTGTTAAAAGAGTTTATAGAAAAAGAGGGAATGTAAGGAGGTTGCCAGATGGCTTACAATTTTGCAGAGGTTGAAAAAAAGTGGCGTGAGAAATGGGAGAAGGAAAGACCTTACAGGGTTGATGTAAATAAAAACAAAAAGAAATTTTACTGCCTTGAGATGCTACCGTACCCCTCAGGCAGAATCCACATGGGGCATGTGAGAAATTACAGTATTGGTGATGTTGTTGCAAGGTACCTTACAATGAATGGGTACAATGTTATGCACCCTATGGGCTGGGATGCCTTCGGACTTCCTGCTGAAAATGCCGCTATAAAAAGAGGAGACCACCCCAGGGTTCACACTGTAAACCATATTGAGATGATGAGAAAACAGTTGAAAAACCTCGGATTCTCTTATGACTGGGATAGGGAGATTGCAACATGCTTCCCTGAATACTATAAATGGAATCAATGGTTTTTCTTAAAGATGTATGAAAAGGGGCTTGCATACAGAAGCAAGCGCTCTGTAAACTGGTGTCCTTCCTGTAAAACTGTTCTTGCCAATGAGCAGGCTGAAGGTGGAAAGTGCTGGAGATGCGATTCGGAGGTTGAGCAGAGAGACCTTGAGCAATGGTTTATTAAAATAACAGACTATGCAGAAAGGCTTTTGAATAATTTAGAAAAACTTGATAAATGGCCTGAAAATGTGAAAGAGATGCAGAAAAACTGGATTGGGAGAAGCGAGGGGAGTGTTGTTAAATTTGAAGTTAAAAGGTTAAACGAGGTTATTGAGGTTTTTACAACAAGGGTTGACACTATTTTCGGGTGTACCTTTATGTGTATTGCACCGAACCACCCGATTGTCGAAAATATGATTGAACTTTCAGATTATACTGATGAAATTAAATCTTTTGTTGAAAAGATAAACAAAATGTCAAGGGAAGAGAGATTGCAGTCAAACGAGAAGTTAGGGCAGTTTACAGGCTTTTACGCAGTAAACCCCTTTAACAACAAAGAGGTGCCCATTTACCTTGCAAACTTTGTGCTTGCAGATTATGGCACCGGTGCTGTTATGAGTGTTCCCGCCCACGATGAGAGAGACTTTGAGTTTGCTAAAAAGTATGGCCTTGACATAATCCCTGTAATTGCCCCTGAAAAGGATTACGAGTATAAAGGCGAACTGGAGCAGGCTTTTACGCAGTACGGATATTTGATAAATTCAGGTAAGTTTACAGGGCTTAAAACAGAAGAGGCGAAGAAGAAGATGAATAAATGGCTTGAGGAAAATAATCTCGGCCATTCTGCCATTACATACAAGTTAAGAGATTGGGGTATCTCAAGGCAGAGGTACTGGGGAACGCCTATCCCCATAATTTACTGTGATAAATGCGGGATTGTTCCTGTTCCTTATGAGGAACTGCCAGTTGAACTCCCTGATGATGTTGAATTTAAAGGGGAAGGTGGCTCTCCTCTTCTAACCTCAAAAACTTTTTTAAAAGCAAAGTGTCCCAAATGCGGCGGAGAAGCAAGAAGGGAAACTGATACAATGGACACCTTTGTTGATTCAAGCTGGTATTATTTCAGGTACCTTGACCCGAAGAATGACAGAGAGCCTTTTTCAAAGGAGAAGGTTGATTACTGGTCTCCTGTTGACCTTTACATAGGCGGTATAGAGCATGCAACGATGCACCTAATTTACACAAGGTTTTTTACAATGTTTCTCTATGACCTTGGTCTTGTCCCTGTTGAGGAGCCTGTAATAAGGCTATTAACCCAGGGGATGGTTATAAAAGACGGAAGAAAGATGTCAAAATCCCTTGGCAATGTTGTTGACCCTGACGAGATGATTAAAAAATATGGTGCAGATGCGGTAAGGCTTTTTATGCTTTTTGCCGCACCCCCTGAAAAAGAGATTGACTGGCAGGATCAGGGTGCCGAGGGCGCTTTAAGGTTTCTTACAAGGGTGTGGAATTTTGGCGAGGAGAATGCTGAAGCAATAAAAGAAAAGAAAGAACTCAACATTGACAAACTTTCCTTAAATGGTAAAAATCTTTTGAAAAAACTCCACAAAACCATAAAGAAGGTTTCGGAAGACATTGAGGTCAGGATTCACCTTAACACCGCAATAGCGTCTTTAATGGAGTTGTTTAACTCTTTGTCCTCTTTCAGGGTTGAAAATGATGAAGACAAAGTTGTTGTTAAAAAGGTTTTCTCGTCCCTTGTTAAAATGCTTATGCCCTTTGCCCCCCACATTTGCTCTGAAATGGGGGAGATTTACTCTATTGATTTAAACAAATGGCCTGAATACAACAAAGAGCTTGCTAAGGACGATACATTTCTTCTAATTGTTCAGGTAAACGGCAAAGTAAGGGGAAGGGTTGAGGTTGAGATGGGAATAGATGAAGAAACAGCCTTCAATGAGGCATTAAAGGATGAAAGGGTTAAAAAGGTTCTGGACGGAAAAACTGTTGTTAAGAAGATTTATATCCGGAATAGGCTTTTAAACATAGTGATCAGATGATTAATAGATTTTTTCTATTATTTGTTTTTACAATTTTCATTTTATCCTGTGGTTACAAAGTAAGGTCTGAAGGTTCTCTGGTTTTTAATCTGACAGAGTTCAGATTGAACGACCCCCTGTTTATTGAGTACAGAAAAGATATGGAGTGGAATATTGTTGAAAATTTGAAGAATGAGGGGTTGATTGTTGATGAGGAGAAGGGTTGTCCTTTAATAATAGAAATTAAGCGGATAAGAGAGAGAACTATTCAAAGTGGCAGCGATAACAGGCAAACTGCAAAGGAACTCTCTTTTTTGATAAAATCCCGTTTTACTTTGAAAGGGAAGGCTGTATATTTTAAATCGGTTGTTAAAATTTACAAGAAATTCCCGGTTGATTCTACGTTTTTCATTGACGAAAGAAAGGAATTGGCAGAAGAACTGGCTCAAAAGGTTTCCTTAAAGGTAGGCGCATGGCTTTTAAATCAAACATTTTGATTTTAGAAGGAGAAGAGTACTTTTTAAGAAAAAAGAAGCTGTCAGAGATTGTTTCTGATTTGCTTGAAGGTGGCTTTTCTGATTTTAACTATATTAAATTGGATGGTAAAAAAATTGATTTAAGGGAAGTTGTTTCTCAATGGCAGGAACTTCCCTTTGGCGGAAGTTTAAGGGTTGTGCATATTGAGGATTTTGATAAACTTAAGGTTAAAAAAGAGGACAAAGCGGCAAAGATAATGATAAAACTTGCAAGAGAAAGAACTGTAAAAAAGAACTTTCTCGTGCTTGAATGCGATAGGTTTGATAAAAAGGGTTTTAACAAAGAGATTCTTCCTTATGCTGAAGTGTTTTCTTTTAAGAAGGTAAGGGAGTGGGAGTTTCCGGCAAAGATAGTTCAATACGCACAAAATAAGGGGTTTTCAATTGACAGGCACGCTGTCGAAATGCTCTCTTCTTCCTTTTCTGAACTTATGACTCTTTACTCTGAACTTGAAAAACTATTCTCATATAAAAAGTCTGATAAACATTTAACTGTTCAGGATGTTAGGGATGTTTTGTTCCCATCAAGGGACTATACCCTCTTTGATCTTCAAGATGCCATTCTTAATAGAGATTTAAAAAATCTTCTTTTTGTTGGAAGCAAATTGCTTGACAGTGGGATTTCATACTCCTCTATCTCCGGTTTTCTTGAATCAACATTTAAAAAAGCCTATGAAATAACCTATATTGAAAAGCCATCTTCAATGGGCTTTTATCAAAAAAAACTATATTCTTTTGGTTCTCTTTTTGGAAAGAGTGGTATTGAAAAAGCATTGATAGTGATTTACAAGGTTTTGAATCTTGCAAGAAGAGGGGGGCTTTCTGAAAGGGTTTATCTTGGGTATCTTTTCACCCATCTTTACAAAATTTCAGGAGGCAGGAAATAAATATTTTTTTTTCTTAAAAACTGTATTATAATAAAATTCAGTTAGAAAAAGGGGAATGCTTATGGCTTTACCGGATTTTGTAATGTTTGAAGAAGAGTACAACAAACTTAAAGAGATCATTGAAAGGTTGAAAGAGGAAAGCGGTTCAAAGATAGTATTTCTGGTGGATAAAAACGGTCAACAGATAGCTGGAGCAGGAGATCTTGGGAATATTGATGCAACCTCCCTTGCCTCTTTGACTGCGGGAAATGTTGCAGCAACGGATGGGCTTGCTAAACTGATAGGCGAGAAGGAGTTCTCTCTTCTTTTTCATGAAGGTGAGAGAGATAATCTTCACATATCAATAGTGGGCAAGAGGGGTATTTTAGTCGTTATTTTTGACAACAAGGCGACATTGGGTCTTGTGAGATTAAGGGTTAAAAAGGCGTCTCAGGAACTTGAAAAGATCTTTGACCTTATAGAAGAAAAGGCAAAGAAGCAGGTTGGGGATTCCGATAAATACGAGTCGCCATTTGCTGAGATTACAGAAGACGATATAGATAAACTTTTCGGCGATATTTAACCATGGCTTTTATAAACCACGCTGCTAAAGAGATCAATTGTAAAATTGTATATTATGGTCCGGGTTTATGTGGAAAAACCACCAATTTGCAGTATATTTATACAAAAACAGCAGAGGAAAGAAAAGGGAAGATGATCTCCCTTGCAACAGAGACAGATAGAACACTTTACTTTGATTTTCTGCCTATTGATATCGGTACCATCCATGGTTTTAAGGTTAAATTCCAGTTGTATACTGTTCCCGGTCAGGTTTTTTATAATGCTTCAAGGAAGTTAATTTTAAAAGGTGCAGATGGTGTTATCTTTGTTGCAGACTCTCAGGAAGAGAGATTCGAAGCTAATATAGAGTCTCTTGAAAATCTGCAGGAAAATTTAATTGAGAATAATTTAAGCCTTGATACAATCCCCTATGTTTTGCAGTTGAACAAGAGGGACTTACCGAATGCTGTCCCGGTTGAAGAACTATTAAAGGAATTAAGGTACAAGGGTGAACCATACTTTGAGGCTATTGCAATACAGGGATTGGGGGTTTTTGAAACATTTAAGGCTTGTGCAAAGCAGGTGCTTCAAACATTGAGATGATATGTTTTCCTTTTTCAAAACCTTTCAGGAGGATATAAAGGCTGTATTTAAAAACGATCCTGCTGCAACAGGCATCATTGAAGTTTTGTTAACATATCCTGGACTTCATGCAATAACATTTCACAGGTTTGTTCACTTCTTGTGGAAGTTGAGAATTCCTGTAATTCCCCGCTTTTTGTCTCACATTAACCGCTTTTTGACAGGGATTGAGATTCACCCCGGTGCAAAGATTGGAAAGGGGGTTTTTATTGACCATGGTATGGGAACAGTAATTGGGGAAACCGCTGAGATAGGTGATTACTGTGTTCTTTTCCATCAGGTGACCCTTGGAGGCAGAGGAAATGAAAAGGGTAAAAAAAGGCATCCCACTTTGAAAAACAATGTTTTTGTAGGGGCAGGGGCAAAGATTTTGGGGCCTGTTGTGGTTGGTGAAAATTCAAAGATAGGTGCTGATTCGGTTGTTCTTGATTCAATTCCTCCAAATGCAACTGCTGTTGGTCACCCTGCTGTTGTCATTAAAATAAACGGGAAAAAAATAGGCAATTACTGCAAGTTGAGGCACCGAAAGTCCATTGAACACAAGGTTGTTGAGGAAGAAAATGAAGAGAATTCCTGAGAAACAGGTTATTGTTGGAACGGCAGGTCACATTGATCATGGTAAAACAACCCTTGTTTATAAATTGACTGGTATTGATGCAGACAGGTGGAAGGAAGAAAAGGAACGAGGGATTACAATAGATATTGGCTTTGCCCACATGGATAAAGATGATCTGTCTGTTAGTTTTATTGATGTTCCGGGGCATAAAGATTTTGTTACAAATATGCTTGCAGGTGTTCATTCAATAGATTTTGCCATACTTGTTGTGGCTGCAGATGAATCTGTTATGCCACAGACCAAAGAACACTTTGAAATATTGACCCTCCTTGGAGTTAAAAACATCTTTCCTGTTATAACAAAGATTGATCTTGTGGATGAAGATATGCTTTCCCTTGTTGAGATTGAAATAGAGGAGTTGTTTAATTCTGCATCCCTGAAGATAGATAAAGTGTTCAGGGTGAATGCTATTGACGGTACCGGAATTGAGGAGTTAAAGTCATTTCTATTTGATTTTTCCCGCTCAATAAACAATTTTACCGATTTGAGACCACCGTTTATTAACATAGACAGGAGTTTTACAATTAAAGGGTATGGAACGGTTGTCACAGGGACATTGATGTCAGGTTGTTTGAATTTGGGGGATAAAGTCTTTGTCCTTCCTTTGAGAAAAAGTGGAAAAATAAGATCGATAAACACTCATGGAGAAATGGTTGATTCGATTTGTGCAAAAAAGAGAACCGCTTTGAATTTACCTGATTTTAAAAAAGAGGAGATTAAGAGAGGCTTTGTTGCTCTTAAAGATTCTCTTGACCTTACCACTCAAATAGTTGATGCAAAAATAAAGATTGTGTCAGGTTACCGACTTTTTAAAGATATGACCAGGGTCAGGGTGAATATAGGCACTCAGGATGTGATTGCAAGGGTAAAGTTACTTGAAAAAAGACAATACTCTCTCCCCTTTACTACTTACTGTCAATTGAGGTTTGAACAGCCTGTCGTCTGCTATACTGGGCAGAGATTTATAATCAGGCATTTCTCTCCGCTTTTTACAGTTGGAGGAGGGGTTGTCCTTGACAATAGACCCTTTAAGAGAAAGGGATACAGGGGTATTGAACCATTGATGGCTAAGGATGTAGAAGGATTTATAAATGTTGCCACTGCTATCTTGAAAGAAGAAGGCACTATGGAGAAGGAGTTTTTGAGGGAGAGGCTTTTTTTGAATTTACCTGTTTTTGAATCCATTGTAAAAGAATTGAAGCAAAAAGGAGTTGTTGTAATTTTAAAAGACATGATCTTTTTTATGGAACACTTTAAGAAACTCTCCAGATCAATTCTTGAAAGGGTTAAAGATTTCCATAAAAAAAATCCGAGAAAAAAGGGGATCCCCCTTGCATATTTCAGTGAAAAAGAAAAATCTGTGATCGATAGTCTGGCTGAAAAAAGAAAACTTGTGAAAGATGGAGAGGTTGTAAGGCTGCCGGGATTTAAAGTTAAAATGAATGTTGAAGAAACAAAAGAGTTTCAGAGGTTTTTATCTCTTTTAAAAAAAGGGGGTTTGAACCCCCCAATGATGAATATCCTGAAAAAAGAGTTTAAAGATGAAGGACTGTTGAAAGACATAATATCAACTTTGCAGGAGAGGGGGCTTATTGTGAGGGTGAATTCGGAGTTTTACCTTTACAAAGAACATTATTTGAGTTTTTTAAGCAAGATCAGGGACTTTGCTTTAAAACACGGCGAATTTACCATACAGGATGTAAAACCTCTTTTTAACCTGTCCAGGAGGTACCTGATTTCACTTCTTGAACATCTTGACGGGGAGGGTATTACCTTTAAAAATGGTGATAAAAGAAAACTTATTGGATAATCCCCCCATTTGTACTTGAAAATATTTCCTTTTTATTTCAAAATAAAAGAAAAGGTTGAGGGATTACTTATGAAATATGTGAAATATTTTTTTGCTATTTTAATTGTTCTGGTTCCGGTTATAATTTTAAGTTACTATGGAGTTCAAAAGACAAGGCAAAAGATAGTTGTAAAGCATTTTTACCAGTCATTGATTCTGATGCAAAAGGCTTATCCATACATCTCCTTCACCACAAACAGAGCAGAGTTCTTTAAAATGCTTGAAAGTGCAGATGAAATTCACAGAGAGATTGTTGAATACAGGCTTGATAAGGCTGAAAAGATGATAAAAAGGATGGGAGATTTTGCGAAAAAGATTGTTGAAAAAAGGAAAAGCTCTTTTATTTCTGAAGCACACATATCTGAATATATTGGAGATGTTCATATACTTGGTGGTGGTAATAACCTTATTAAGGCAGAAATAGACACAAGGATAAGAGAGAAAGATGTGATAAAATGCGGAGAAAAAAGTGCATGCAAGGTTGCTTTTCTCGATGGTTCCATATTTACCATTAAATCCAACTCTACTGTTGTTTTTGAGAGGGTGAAAGAAGAGAGGGAGAAGAATTTGTTGGAGATAAAGGTAAAGGTTTTAAAGGGAGCAGTCGGGATAGAAACTCTGGGTTTAAGTGATTTTGTTCAGGATTTTTCTATTATTGTAAAGGGTACTGCTGTAAAGTTTAAGGGAAACACCTCTGCTGAAATTCAGGTTAGAGAGAATGGTAAAAAACTGGCGGTATTCTGTTATGACGGAAATGTTCAGGTGTTTGTAAAAGGTGGGGTTGACATATTTGATCTGACCACAGGATTGATGGCACGAATAGATCTTTTAAACGGTTCTTATTCAAGATTCAAGGTCCCCCCTGCTCCAAGGGCTGAAGAGCCCATCAATATGTCAAGTATTGATAGAAATAAAAGGGCGAATATAGTTTTTAAATGGACTCCGACTTTCAATGTGGCAGGTTACTGTTTTCAGCTTGCTAAAGACAATTTGTTTGCTGACCTCATTATAAACAGGTTTGGATACAGCGGAACAACTCTTATTTTACCGGTGCTAAACAATGGAACATATTTCTGGAGGGTTGCGGCGATAAACAATGTGAATGAAAGGGGCCAGTTTTGTGAGCCTATAAGGTTTACTGTTATCTCTGGAAAACAAAGTAACTTTATCGATAATACCCCGCCTGAAATTAAAATAGAGAAACTAAATGTTTTTGGTTCTGTTGTGATTGTAACCGGGAAAACAGAGCCTGGAGTTACCCTTATAATCAACAATCACCTTGTTGAGGTGGACAGAGACGGAAAATTCTCATATATTCAGAAGATGTATCAAAATGGCAAAAACACAATAAATATTATTGCAAGGGATGCAGCAGGTAATGAAACCAGGATAACAAAGTACGCTGTTGTTAGCACCGAGTGATATTGATCTGGTGTAAAAACAATCAAAAGTGAAAAAAATATTAAATAATTATTGCAATTAAGGTGTGTTTTACCTTATGATAATAAATGACAAACTGAGTCTGGAGAAAAGTATGGGTTTATTTGATGTTTCAAGTTGGTTGAGTTTATTTTCAAATGACCTTGCGATTGACCTTGGAACGGCTAACACCCTTGTTTATGTAAAAAACAAAGGTATTGTTGTGAGAGAGCCGTCCATTGTTGCAATAAATAAGAGAAATAATAAGGTTGAGGCTGTTGGTAAGGATGCCAAGGAGATGCTTGGTAAAACCCCTGCAAACATTGTTGCAATAAGACCTATGAAAGATGGAGTTATTGCTGATTTTGAGATTGCTGAGAGGATGCTTGATTACTTTATTAAAAAAGCACATAACAGGAGTTTTTTCTTAAGACCAAGGATAATAATCTCTGTTCCCTCTGAGATTACTCAGGTTGAAAGAAAGGCTGTAAAAGAAAGTGCTTTGAAGGCAGGTGCTTCAGAGGTGTACCTTGTTGAGCAGGCCATGGTTGCTGCAATTGGTGCAGGTCTTCCAATAGTTGAGCCTGTTGGAAATATGATAGTTGATATTGGTGGTGGTACAACTGATGTTGCTGTAATCTCTCTTGCTGGAATTGTTTACAGTAAATCGTTAAGAGAGGCCGGAAATGCAATGGATCAGGCTATTATAACCTTTGTTAAAAAGAAGTACAGGTTGTTGCTTGGAGAAAGGACTGCAGAGGAGGTCAAGATTAATATTGGATCGGCTTTTCCTCTTGATAAACCCCTTGAGATGGAAGTTAAAGGAAGAGACCTTGATTCAGGCTTACCCAAAAGCATTGTATTGACAGATGAAGAGGCAAGGGAGGCATTAAAGCCTGTTGTTGATAAAATAATTGAAACGGTGAAAATAACCCTTGAAAAAACTCCGCCAGCGCTTGCGGCGGACATAGTTGACAGAGGCATTGTTCTTGCTGGGGGTGGTTCTTTACTTAAAAATCTGGACAAAAAGTTGAGGGAAGAAACAGGGTTGCCTGTATCCCTTGCAGAAGACCCATTGACCTGCGTTGTTATGGGTACGGGCATGATGCTTACGAATATTGACCTTTTGAGGAAGATATCACTGGAAGAATAGAGATTACAACCCCTTTATTATTGCCAGAACTCTGTCAATATCCTTAATGTAAAATCTTAAAATTATCTTCTTAATAAGTCTGGATTTAAGGCTTAGTGGTTTATGTTTTAATTCTTTGTTTTCAGTTTCAATTTCAAGATACCTTCCGACTATAGATTTTCCTTTTTTAATTTTGTTTTTTGCTTCTTCAATTGAGACAAACAAGAATTCTTTTTTTCTGTAATAAAATCTAAGTCCTTTGTTATCTACAATGAGGGCGGTCAAAAACCATTGCCTTTTTGAAAATGATTTTGCCACGGTATCAATTGATGCTTCACTGTAAACAGGTATTATACCTGATGATACGATGTCTTCAGGGAGATTCCCCATTCCTCTCATACCCAGAAAAAACAAGAAAACAATTGACAATTCAATTATTGCAGGTATAACTCCCATAAATATTCCTTCTGAATAGCAAAGTAAAAAGTAGGTATCCATGCAAATCTTTTCCAGTTCTTTTTGTAACAGTTTTCTTTTTCTATTGTTGAAAACAGGGTAATTAGAGTATTTAATTGAAAGTATTGCTTTATCAAACAACCTTTTGAATTTTACACTTTGTGAAGGAGCAAAAAGATCTATGTAATATATTTCCCCATTTAATAAGAAGGTAAAAACATAATGAGTTTTATTTTGGCTTTGGTTGATAAAGTAAAATGCTGATGACATTTCATTAATCCTCTTTAAATAACACCATTTAGAGATACAGAACCTTTCCTTTTTCGGAACTTTGCTTATTTTTAAATAATTTTTTACTATAACCTTTACATTCTGTTCATTTCCTTTTGTGATGGAGATTCTAAAGAAGAGTTCTCCTTTTCTGAACTGATGAATCGACCATCCCTCTGAATTTACAGTCTTATCTTTTACAATACCTGCAGGTATGTTTAGAGACATATTTTCAACCTTGATTGTTCTGGTTATTTGAGTCAGGTTTTCTGTTTTACCGGTGTTAGTCAGGGCAAAAAAGAAGCCTGTATTTACTGCCAGGATTAATATGATTGTAATCAACAGTATGAAATATCTCGGTTTCATGTCTTTACTCTAACAATTTTTTGCTTTTATTTCAAAGTATTTTATCGGATAATCTCTGTTGTATGAAAGAATTAAAGAAAGTGCTTGACAGGCTTTACAATGAAATGAATTCGGAACAAAGGATAACCAATGACCCTGTTTCTTTCCCGCATAAATTCCTCAAAGAAAAGGATATAGAAGTTGCCGCATTTATATCAGCATGTTTTGCTTTTGGAAATGTAAACAAAATACTTGAAACCCTTAGCAAGATCTTTATGATCATGGATTTTGAGCCGTACCTCTATTTAATTTCTGTTTCTCAAAGTGATTTGCAAAGGGATTTCAGGGGGTTTGTTTACAGATTTGTGGATGAAAAGGCAATTGTTGAATTTCTCTCTTCCATTGGAAAATATCTAAGTGAGAAAGGTCGTCTTGTTGAGATGGTTGAAGATGGAGTGTTTCAAACATCCCTCAACATACATCGAACTTTGATGGCATACTCTGAAAATAATTATGCTTTAAAGAAAAGCAATTTAATTCCTGATATTTCTAAAGGTTCACCCTGTAAAAGGCTTAACCTCTTTTTCCGATGGATGGTTAGAAAGGACAATGTTGATTTTGGTCTCTGGAGTGAAAGAATAAAGCCTTCTTCACTTATAATTCCTCTTGATACCCATATTTTGAAGATATCAAGGAGACTGGGGTTTACAAAGCGAAAAAACTCAAGTTTAAAAACAGCGATGGAGATTACAGATTATCTGAGGCAACTGGATCCGGATGACCCTGTAAAATACGATTTTTCATTGTGCCATACAGGGATACAGGGTATATGCAACAAAGATATTTCAAGGGCAAGGTGTAATATCTGTTATTTGCAGCCCTTTTGTGTGGAAGGTAAAATGAAAAAGAAAAATCATTCGGAGGATTAAATGAGGAAAAATGCCGTGTTAGTCCTTGATTACGGTTCACAATATACCAAATTAATTTTAAGGAGAGTA
>JALSOA010000023.1 GCA_026986725.1 Acidobacteriota bacterium | reverse complement strand
AAAAGTCGTAGGCCTCTCTGCTTTAATGACAACAAGTTTGCCTTACATGAAAAAAACTGTTGAGAGATTAAAAAGTGAGGTACCGGGGGTTAAAGTAATTGTTGGAGGTGCCGTGGTAACAAAAAGATTTGCACAAGAGATAGGTGCGGATGGTTATGGCAAAAACGCATTTGAAGCAGTTACCATGGTGAGGAATTTGCTATGAGGGTTTTTATCCTGTTTTTCATTGTTGTTTTTTCATTTGAGGCGCTTTGTGATGTTTACTCCTACAGAGATGATAGGGGAAAACTTTATATTGTTGACTCAATAAATCAGGTTCCCTTAAATTACAGAGACAGAGTGAAAGTTTTACCCTCAGGCAAAAGGGTAAGGGAAGCAGAAAAAAGGTTAAATGAACTGTTCCTCTTTAAAGGGTCAAAGGATGCAGGTAAGATTTACTTATCCTTTCTCCTGTATAGAATCCGGGGAAGTCTGGTATTACTCTGTGTAGTCATTGTTTTGTCTTTGTTTTCTATCTATTATTTCAGGGATTACTTTGTTTTTTTGAATGCAATACTTTTTAACTTTTTTCTCATAATTTTTCTTTATTTTTTCATTTTTTATCCAGAGGTGAAAAAGGATACAGAGAGTTTTTCTTACCTTATTAAAACAGGTTGTTATGGATATACCCCTGTTTCTTTCAAGGTTAAGATAGAATCTCTTGAGTATGCGATTTCCAAAAATCCTGTTCCGCTAAATCCGTATCGTTATTTCAAAAATGTTTACCTCTTATCTGATGCTTACTCTAACTTGCATTGCAGGGTAAAAGATAGATGAATGATTATGAGAAACAGGGGCTTTATGTCCATATTCCATTCTGTAAAAAAAAATGCAGATATTGTTCTTTTTATTCAATCACATCTTCTTTTAGCCCCTCTTCTTATCTTGATTCTCTTTTTATTCATTTTTGTTACCTGAAAGATCGCTTCAGTTTTTCTCCCGTTTTTTCAACTCTTTACTTTGGCGGGGGCACTCCCTCACTTTTGGATTTAAACTTTTTTGAAGAATTCTTCGTAAAATTAAATAAAAATGCTGATATTTCTGATCTGAAGGAGGTAACCCTGGAAGTGAATCCTGAAACCGTAAATCCCCATTATTTTAAAGGGTTGAAAGGCATTGGCATCAATAGGATTAGTATCGGGGTTCAGAGCTTTGATGACAATATTTTGAAAGTCATGGGAAGGATACATAACTCAAATACTGCTAAAAAAAGTGTCGAACAGGCACTGAACGAATTTGAGAATGTTTCAATAGATCTTATAATAGGGGTTAAAGGGCAGGAAGGTAAAAGGGCGGAAGAGTTTTTTGATTTTTCATTGTTGAATGGTGTTAAACATGTGTCCGTTTACATGCTTGAAGGCGAGAAGAATAGAGGTATTGCCATGGATGACGATATCACTGCGAATATTTACACGGACATTGTTCAGTTTCTTAAAGAAAATGGTTTTTTTCAATACGAAATATCAAACTTCTCTAAAAAGGGTTTTGAATCAAAACACAACAAACTGTACTGGCATGGTAACAACTATCTGGGAATCGGCACAATGGCCCACTCTTTTATTTTAAATGAAAAGAGGCTTAATGGAATCAGGTTTTACGACAATACGGATTACTTTACATTCATAAATAGAAAATTTCTTATTGGAGAGCAAAGAATAGAGTATGAGGATCTTGTTGCCGAGATGTTTATGTTAATGCTTAGAATGAATGCAGGAGTTGATGTTTCTGTTTTCGAAGAAAGATTTGGTATAAACCCGATTGATTACTTTTCAGAGATACTAAACGAATTCAGAGGGTATTTCATAATGGATTCAAGGAGTGTTAGGTTGAACCTTAATGGGATGCTTATTTCAAACGAAATTTTTGAGAAAATCCTTTTCTTTAATGGTAAAATCAGAAAAAAAGAGAAGGATGGGTAATGGCAGATTGGAGCACTGTACTTGTACCGGCATTCTTTGAAGAAAACAGTGAACTTAATCACACTAAACTGAAAAAGATTTCTGAAAGTACAGGAGTGGATGTGGTAACTTTGAAAAACGCATTTACAGGAAAAGGAGTGGGTTTTTTGTTAAAGACCGGAGATTATTCAAGGATCGAAAATATTGTAAATGGTTTTAAAAATCATGAAATTCCGTGTCTTCCTGTGAATGCTGGAGATGTTGATAATTCTGTTAAAGTGGTTAAGGTAAAGAGAATATCCCCACTTTCAAATGGCATGAAAATAGAATCGATTGACAATGAATTCTTTGCCCTTGACAAAAGTGTTGTGGTAATTGCTGATACTCCATCTCCTTCGGTGGAGAGCGTTAAAAAACTTGTCGTTTCCTCAAAAAAACTTGTTATTCTAAAAGCAGGTTTTGTATTTCCTGTTAATTTTGAAAAGGTAAGGGTATTGAATTTTGATGGGAAGGTTGGGCTATCGCAAAAGGCTAATTTAGTTGATATTCTGGAAAGAATGAAGACTAAAGGCAATTTGCTCATAGATACTTCTTTTTACTTTCACAGGGAGTTTTTCCTGAATGATCTGGAATTATATGCAAAATTTCTCTCCTATGCGATACTTAACAATTTTTACAATGTCAACCTGCCTGATTGGCTTATAGTGAAAAGCAGCGAAAGGGAGAGACCTGTATACAAACATTCGATTTACAGAACAAAAGCAGAAATTATGAAGTTTCAGTACAAAAAGAGCAAAATGGACAGACTTGTTTATCCACCTTATTTCTTTGTAATTGCAATCTTCTTTTTGTTAATGACAGGGTTTCGGTTTGAACCTTTTTTTGCGTTTTCTGGATTTCTTATGGCATTTTTAGTCTCAACATATAAACTTTTTAAGATCTGGAAGATTAAAAACTTGATTGTTGATACCCCCACATCAAAGATCAGGTCTGTTGCTGCAGGCTTTGTGGAGGTCAGTGGCAGAGTTTTTTCAAAACAACCTGTTGTGTCTCCCATTTCAGGTTCTCCGTGTGTGTTTTTCAGATACGAAAAACAGGTTTTGAGAACAAGAACTTCTTTGAATGGAAGAAGAAGAACAAGGTGGGAAACTGTGGAGGCTGGAGAGGGATTTTCGGACGGTTGTGTTATAAGTGATGGAACGGGGGAGATAGGGGTAAACTTAAAAAATGCAACATTTGTTCTCACCACAAAGTATGAGACCACTCAGAAGTATACTGATTTAAAATACGGTTTGTATGGGAATGCAGGGGTGAGATACATAGAAGAATACCTTATGAACAATCAGAGTGTTTATGCGCTTGGTACCGCAAAGCCTGTTTCTAAATCCGTCTCTTATGGAAAGTTTTTATCGGAATTGAAAAGGGATAAGGATGCTATGGATGAGTTTGACCTTAATGGTGATGGAATTGTTGACCCGGTGGAATGGGAGATTGCCCAAAAGAGATTAAAAGATAAGTTTCTTGAATACAAACAGATAAAAGGACAGGCAATTGATCTTGTTATAGACATTGATAAAAGTAACAGGGTGTTTTTAATCTCCAATGAGAAGGAAGAATCAATTCTTTCAAGGTTAAAGTTTGCTTTGCCGTTTTATTTTGCTGGCAGTTTAATCTTTCTTGTATTAACATTGTGGAGTTTTACTTTAGCATTTTAAGGAGGTTTTATGGGCGTTTTGATTTTTTTTGGTGTTTTAATTTTTATTTCTTTTCTCTTAATTGCTTACTTTATAGGAATTTATAACAGGCTTGTTTCACTGAAAAACCAGGTACCTCAGGCTTTTGCCAATATTGATGTATTGTTGAAGCAGAGGCATGATGAGATACCCAAACTTGTTGAGACTGTTAAGGGTTATGCAAAGCATGAGAGAGAGACGCTTGAAAATGTGATAAAGGCAAGGAATATGTACACAAATGCCAGTACAATTGATGAGAAACTGGAAGCGAACAACATGATAACAGCTGCTTTAAGACAGTTGTTCGCCCTATCTGAAAGGTACCCTGAATTAAAAGCGAATGAAAATTTCCTTACCCTTCAAAGGAGAATTACTGAAATTGAAAATTCAATTGCAGACAGAAGGGAGATGTATAACTTTGCTGTTACCGCTTTCAATACGGCAATTCAACAGATTCCGGAGGTTTTTGTTGCGAAGATGCTCAATCTTAAACCATTTCCCCTGTTTGAAGCGGAAGAGGAAGATAGAAAGGATGTTAAAATAACTTTTGAATAGGGAGGCAAAGATTTAAATGAAACTTTCAGTGGTTATTCCTGTTTACAATGAGAGAGAGAATATTGAATCCTTTTTAACTGAGGTGGTTGAGTTCTGCAAGGGTTTTACTTTCCCCCACGAGATCATAGTTGTTGACGATGGTTCAACAGATGGTACGGATGAAATACTTAATTCGTTTCCATATCAAAGTTTAAGAATTTTCAGACATAAACATAACATAGGTAATGGTGGTGCCGTGAAAACGGGAATAAGGAATGCAAAAGGTGAATATGTCATAATGATTGATGGAGATGGTCAGCACTTTCCATCCGATATTGCGAGGATTCTTGAGAAATTAGAGGAGGGTTACCATCTTGTGGTTGGTGCGAGGGATAGAAGTTCACAGGCAAGTTTTTTCAGGGCAATAGGAAATGCTTTTTACAATAGACTTGCAAGTTATGTGGCAGATTTTGATATTCAAGATTTAACCAGCGGTTTAAGAGGGGCAAAAAGAGAATTGATTTTAAAGTTTCTTTACATGTTCCCAAATGGTTTTTCTTACCCATCAACCAGTACCCTTGCTTTTTTGAAAGCAGGGTATTCACTTTGTTACATTCCCATAAAAACCAGGAAGAGAAAAGGGAAAAGCAAGATAAAATTGATAAGGGATGGATTAAAGTTTTTCAATATTAT
>JALSOA010000022.1 GCA_026986725.1 Acidobacteriota bacterium | reverse complement strand
CAAACATTTCAGGAGTTTTTGAGACTATCTGGGAAAAATCAATCCTTATAACCGGATAGGTTTTATCCCAGTTCCATTTATCATGGATGTAAAGCCCTTCAAACAACTCTTTGTGCCCTTCAAAGAGGTGCATTAAAACATCAACTGTCAATGTTTTACCAAACCTTCTTGGGCGGGAGAGGAAGTAGTAATCTCCATTTTCAATCAATTGAAGTATGTACCTTGTTTTATCAACATATACCTTATTTTCCTTAACAATCTTTTCAAGGCTGTTTAACCCTATGGGAAGTTTTTTCATAGATGTGCTCCTTAAAGTGTTTTTTCTTAATTATAGCATAGGGATGTGTAAGTCTATGAGCATACAGATGTGATCTTAGATTTCTGTGGCAAAAAAAGGGTAAATTTTTTCATTTATCCAATTTTAAGAAGAAAAATAATGGTTTAAGGTTAATTTTTATCTTAAAGGGTATGGTTATTATAAAGTACACACTTTTTATCCATTAATGAGTATTGAGATAACTGCGTTTATGCCGTCAAGGGCAGATGATACAATTCCCCCAGCATAACCTGAGCCTTCTCCCACAGGAATAAGCCTGCTGTGAGAGAGGCTTTTGCAATCTTTCCCTCTTTTTATCCTTAAAGGTGCGGATGTCCTTGTTTCAACTCCAACAAGGTTTGTTACATTTGATAAAAAACCCCTTGCCTTTTTGTTAAATTCAATAAGCCCGTTTCTCATATCTTTGACCACAAATTGCGGAAGTAATTCGTGGAGAGGGAAGGAGTATGTTTTCGCCCTGTAAGAGGTTGAGATTGTTTTACCTGACAGTTTCCCGTTGACAAAGTCTATCCCGTGCTGGGCAGGTGCCATATAGCCAGGTATCCCTAATTTGTATGCCTTTTCCTCAATCTTTCTTTGAAAGTCTATTCCGTCAAGGGGGGAGTTTTTAAAGTATGCTTTTACAGGGACTTTTGCAACAAGGGCTGCATTTGCAAATGGTGAGTTTCTCTTTGAATTGCTCATTCCGTTTACGCATAGGGTATTTTCTTCATTAACTGTAAGTATTATCTCACCGCCTGGACACATGCAGAATGTGTATGTTCCCCTTCCATCCCTGCCATTCCATGCAAACTGGTAACTTGCAGGGGGAAGCCCGTAATCGTCCCTTTTGTTTTTGCCGTACATAATCTCGTCTATAACCTCCTGAGGGTGTTCAACTCTGCTTCCAACTGCAAATGGCTTTGGCTCCAATTCAACATTCTTTTGGTACAGGAGTTTGTATGTGTCCCTTGCGGAGTGTCCGGTTGCAAGGATTAGATAATCTCCTTCAAACTCTCCATTACTTGTTTTCACCCTTATCTTTTCTTTTGTTTGCTCAAAGTCAAGAAATGTATGGTTAAAGTGTATTTCGGCACCGTTTTTTAAGAGGTATTCCCTTGCATTTTTGCATACCTTTATAAGCCTGTCTGTTCCTATGTGAGGCTTTGCATCTATTTTAATCCTTTTTTTTGCACCGAATTGAATGAATTTTTCAATTATAAAGTCAATGTAAGGGTGGTTTATCCTTGTTGTTAGTTTCCCGTCTGAGAATGTGCCTGCCCCCCCTTCCCCGAAAAGTGGGTTACTATCTATGTTTAGTTTTGAATGTTCCCACAGGTTTTTAACATCTATTGCCCTTTCTTCAACAGGTTTTCCCCTCTCGATTATTATTGGGGTTATCCCTGCCTCAATAAAGGTTAATGCAGAAAACAATCCTGCTGGACCAAGTCCCACAATTATTGGTGTTATTTTTTTTGGTTTAAGTTGGCTTATTGTTTCTTCAAGGCTTTGATATTCAATAAGTTTTGCTTCATTAAGAGATAACAGTTTTTCGGTTTCTTTGTTTAACTCAATGTGGAATGTATAGACCCCTTTAGGTTTTTTCCCCCTTACATCAAGCGCTCTCTTTTTTATTGAGATGAAATTCTGGTCTATGCCGTATTTTTTTAAAAATTGTTTTATTGCTGTTTCCTCTTTTATACCCCAGTTTGCTATAAAGTTCGATATTTGAATCTTTTTCATACAGCCTGCTTTCTTTTGTATATTTTAACAAATCCGTAGGTATTTCTCCTTTGAACAGCATCAAAGCCCGCATTGTGTATAAGCCTTATTATCTCTTCCTTTGATATTGTGTGGGATACTCCAACGCTTTTTACAACATTCTCTTCAATCATTGTGCTTCCAAGATCGTTTGCCCCGAATTTAAGCCCGATCTGTCCCATCTTTTTCCCCTGTGTTACCCATGAGGCCTGAATGTTTGGTATGTTGTGAAGGTATATCCTTGCAATTGATAGAGTTTTAAGGTAATCGTACCCTGTGTTTTCAAACTTTATTAGCCTTCCCCTGTATATCTGGTATGTCCAGGGTATAAATGCGACAAACCCGCCTGTTTCTTCCTGAAGTTCCCTTATTCTTCTGAAGTGTTCCACCCTGTCTGTGTAATCTTCTCCTGTTCCAAACATCATTGTTGCGGTGGTTTTTAAGCCAAGTTTATGTGCCTCTCTCATAACCTCGATCCATTGGTCCGAGGTGCATTTTTTGGGGCTTATCCTCTTTCTTACCCTGTCGGACAGTATCTCTGCCCCTCCCCCTGGTATTGAATCAAGCCCTGCATCAATAAATTCTTCAAGTATCTGTTTTACAGGCTTTTTAAAGTGTTTTGAGAAAAACTGTATCTCTGGAGGAGAGAACCCGTGTATGTCTATTTGAGGGAAGGCTGATTTAATTGTTTTAAGCATTTCAATATAAAAGGAGTAGGGCAGTTTCGGGTTCATTCCCCCCTGCAAAAGTATTCCAGTCCCCTCCAGTTTGACCGTTTCTTCAACCTTTTTTAAAAGTGTGTCAAAGTCAAGGGTTGTGCACTCTTCAGGCTTTTTATGAAACCCGCAAAAGAGACACTCTGTTACACACCCGTCTGTGTAGTTTATGTTTCTGTCAATGACAAAGGATGCTGTTTTTTCAGGATGTATTTTCCACCTTACAGTGTCTGCTAAATACCCGATTTCAAGTATGTTGCTGTGATTAAACAGTTCTATTGCCTCTTCTTCGCTTATAGGGAGATCTCCCGAATATACCTTTTCTTTGATCTTATCAAACCTGTCCATTTGCTCCTTCCGTATATCTTTTTTATCTCATTTAGAAATTCTCTTGTACACTCTATACCGCTGGAGATTCCCTCCTGATATTTGCCAAAATCTGCCCAGTGGATATGTTCCACTTTTGGGTATAGAACCAAGGATGCGCTTTCTTTTTGAAGTTGTCCAAGCCTGTGGGTTGATACCGCATTGGATCTAATTATTAAATCCATTCCTATCTGGAAGTCTTTTGTGTCTTCAAGCTCTCTCGCAACGCAAACAGCAATTACTTCGCTTGCCCCCAATTGATAGCATGGCCTTACCGGATTTTTGTTTGTCCATCCGCCGTCAATATAAATTTTGTCTTTATCAATAAAGGGTGGGTAAAATCCAGGGATAGCGCTTGATGCTTTTAAGGCATTTTTCAGGCTTCCCTTTGTTACCATTAATTCTTCTCCCTCAGTTATCTCTGTTACTATTGCGCAGAATGGGATCTTCAATTCTTCAATGTTAACATCAGGGACAAGGGTATCGAAAACCTTGTTAAAAACCTCTTCCGGCACCATTGATTTTGATGTAAGTGCTTTGCCGTAAATAATCCCTTTTCTTATAAATTGCATTATGTTTTCAACAAAATTAACAGGCTCTTTTTCACTCTCTATCACAATTTTGTAGATACGTTGATTTATTGTGTCTGTTGTTTTCAGAAATTCGATGAGGTGTTCTATTGTGTCTTTTATGTTTCCAAAGTAGGCGTAAAGTCCACCTAAAACCGCACCCATTGAAGTTCCTGCTATGAAGTTTGGTTTTATCCCGTTTTCTTCAAGTACTTTCAATACCCCTAAGTGTGCATATCCCCTTGCTGCTCCACCGCCTAAGGATATTCCTAATTTTGGTTTCATTTTCTTTCCTTCAGTACTTTATTCTAAAACTTTTCTGGCACTTTGCAGTGTCTTTCAGAATTTCCATTTTAACTATCTTCCAGTTGTTGTTCAAGTCTCTTTTAAAATACCATTTTGTTTGTATTTCTTTTAAATAGTATCTGTTGTTTTTTTTGTAAATTTTACCTCTTATTATTTTATAGACTTTTCCCACTGGACAGCCCAAGAAGAATAGCTCTGTATTATATGGAAATATTGAATAGTCGTAGGTATCGTACGAGAAAGAGTGTTTCAGAATAATGTACCCATCGTCTTTGTTTATCTTAAATTTTACGGTGAGATAATAGAACCCTTTGCCAAGACCCATTATCTTTGCAGCCTTTATTCCGTAAGGGTCAAAGTTCAATTGTCCTTTCTGTATCTCTTTTTTGTATTCATCAAATATTTTATCAATGATTTTTTTAAATTCAATTTTGCTTGCTCCTTCTTCTCCAAATCTGTTTAAGAGTTCGTCGTAAAGGTACATACTTGAGGCAAGGGCTCTGTAATCTTTTTTGTTGATCGCAGTGAAGTATCTGGAAAGTGCTATCCTGAACTCAAGGTCGTCTTGTTTTTTTTTACAACCTGTGCCTGTTATGGTAAGTGCTAAAATGGTCAGGATTAAAAGTGTTTTTTTCATTTAACTCTCCAGTTCCCTTTTTATTTCTTTTATCCTTTCAAGGGTGTTTGATAATTTTTCTTCAAGCAGTTTGAGTCTCTCTTCCATTTTGCTCGATTTTTCAGATAACATTTCGTTTTCCTTTTGTTTTGTGGTTAGCTCTGTTTGAAGTTTTGAGTTTTCTTCTTTCAATTGGAATACTGTTTCCTCAAGTGCTTTTTTTGCTTCATTGGCAATGGCGTAGTCTCTCGTTAATTTTTCAATGGTATTGTTTTGTTCCATCACTTTATTCTCAAGTTCAGTTTTCCTTTCATTTAAGGATTCAATTTGATTTTGCAATGATGCTAATTTTTCATTAAGTGATTGATTTTCTTCTTTAAGGT
>JALSOA010000021.1 GCA_026986725.1 Acidobacteriota bacterium | reverse complement strand
AGAAAGCAGCTTCTGGTTTAAAGGATAAAACAAGGGTTGTTGTGTTGAGAATCGGGGTTGTTATAGGGAAGGGTGGCGGGATTATTAAAAAAGTTTCTCTTCCCTTTAAATTGGGGTTAGGCGGAAGGATAGGCAGCGGCAAACAGGGTTTTTCCTGGATTCACATTGAAGACCTGTGCAGGATAATTATCTTTGCAATGGAAAATAGTGATATTAAAGGGGTGATAAATGCCGTTTCTCCCTCCCCTGTTGACAATATGGAGTTTACCAGAGTGTTGGCAGGGCTTTTGAGCAGGCCTGCTTTACTCCCTGTTCCCTCTTTTATTTTGAGTTTGTTATTTGGAGAGGGATCTGCAATTTTACTTGAAGGTCAGAGGGCTGTCCCGGAAAGGCTTTTGCAGTCAGGGTTTGAATTTTATTATCCGGATCTTGTATCTGCACTGAAGCAGGTTTTTAAGAGATGAAACAGTTTGATTTTTATAAAAATATTTTTCTTGATTACCTTTTAAAAGAAAAAAACTATTCACCAAACACTATAATCGCCTATGGAGAAGACCTTGATCAATTTTCGGATTTCCTGTCTCTTTTTAAGTTGAATGTTGAGGATACTCAAAGAGAACACATTAGAATGTTTTTATCTTATTTGAATAGAAAAAATTATGAAAAGAACACCGTATCGAGAAAGGTTAGTGCCATAAGGTCTTTTTTTCATTTTCTGAAAAACAGAGGGTATGTGAAAAAAAATCCAGCGGCATCGGTTCACCTTCCAAAGAGAGGAAGGGTACTGCCCTCTTTTTTAACAGAAGATGAGATGAGAAAACTTTTTGAATCCCTCCCTGAGCCGGTTGATTTTAAGACATCAAGGAACAGGGCGGTGATTGAACTTTTTTACGCAACTGGGTTAAGGGTTTCAGAACTTACAAATCTTAAAATGAGAGATCTTGATATGGAAAGTCAACTTGTAAGGGTTATTGGTAAGGGGGGAAAAGAGAGAATAGTGCCCTTTGGTATCCCTGCAAAAGAGGCAATGGCTGTATATCTGAGGTTTAGAAGGTTTCATCTTGAGAAAAGGAAAAATTTGGGAGAGGAATTCGTTTTCGTAAATGTGCGGGATGGGAGGCATATAACTGTAAGGGGAATGATCTTTATAGTTGAAAATCTCTTGAAAGCCCTCTCATCCATTAAAAAACTTTCAGTACACTCTTTAAGGCATACATTTGCAACCCATCTTCTGGAGCATGGCGCTGATTTAAGGGCAATTCAGGAGCTTTTGGGGCACTCCTCTCTTTCCACAACCCAGATCTATACACATCTTTCAATTGAAAGGTTGATTGATATTTATAGAAGATCTCACCCTGATGAACAATGACCAGAAATCAACTTAATATTTATTCGTTTTCTTTTTTGTGGTAGTATTGTCCCTACAAAAATATTTTTCAGGAGCGGCAAGTGAAATTAACACCTTTTTTGTCAAGCGAAAAGATATTTGTTGAGTTTAATGCAAAGAATAAACTCAATTTTTTTTCAAAATGCGTAGATATAGTTGTAAAAGATCATCCTGATTTTGACAGAGAAGAGGTTTTAGAACTTTTTTTAAGAAGAGAAGAAACCATGTCAACCGGTATAGGCAAAGGGGTTGCAATCCCACATATTGTTTACCATAAATGCAGGGCACATGAGATTTATGTTTTTAAACTTAAAAGCGAGATAGATTTTAATTCACTTGATGGCAGGCCAGTGAGGTTTTTGTTTGTGGTGATTGGTAATGCAACTAAAAGCAATTTAATACACCTGCAGATACTTGCAAAGTTAGCAAGAATGTTGAGAAAGGATCAATTTTTGAAGCAGTTGTTTGAGGCGAACAGCGTTGATGAAATTCTGGAGATAATAAAGAGGTATGAGTAAGGCTAAACTTTTTGTCTGTATAATTGAGAAAGAGGAAAAACTGGAAGAGGTTTTGGAGGGGCTTGTTGAAATTGGCGTTACCGGTGCATCTATTGTTGATGTAAGGGGAATGTTTGAATACCTTGCCGATGAGATCCCCATTTTTGCAGGATTCAGGAATTTAATTGAAGATAAAAACCCTACAAATAAGATGATTATCTCAGTTATGAAAGATGATAAAACTGTAAAAGAGGCAATGAACACAATCGAGGAAATTTACGGATCTTTTGAAACCCCCAATTCAGGTATTATGTTTTCAATTGATTTAACAGATATAAGGGGATTGAAAATTTAAATGTTGGCCGAGATTTTGATACTCTCCGCTGTCATTATCTCTTACTTTGGAGTTGGTTTTGTTTTCAATAAAAGGAAAATGTCTCCTTTCCTTGGACTTGAATTTTTTTTAATAGGGGTTCTTTTTTCCTTTTTAAAGGTTGAAAAGAGCACCTTTTTGCCTATCCTTCCACCATTGCTTGCAACCTTTGGATTATTAATGGGTGTTCAGATAAGGATCTCTGATTTAAAGGCGTTAAGATGGGATTTTTACAAGAAGGTATTTTCCTATACTATTTTAGTTTTTCCCCCGCTTTTTCTCATTTTTATATCTTTTTTCCCGAGAGAAATTGCATCTGTAATTGCCTCTGTGTTTGCTCTTGGGAGTTACAAGTTGATGGCAACATTTATCCGTGACAGAAAAAAAGAGGATAGAAAAAAACTATTTTTCTCCGCTTTTCTCCCGTTTGTGGTTACAGTTTTATACTTTTTTTCAATTTTTACCTTTATAAGTCCTTCTGTCACAAGGTGGTTTTTTGTTTTGCTAATTCTTTTTTCTCTTTTATCAAAGGTTCTTTTTTCAGTTCTTGAGGATAGATCATTGATTGTTTTAAGTTTAATGGGTGCTGTTCTTTTTTTTTCCGAGATATCTTACATTAAAGGTGTTTCCCCGTTTCTGGTTATGTTTTTTGTTGGTTTTTATCTCGCCAATTACTGTAAAAGGATTGATGTTCTTTTCTCGATTCTAATCTCCGATGAGAAGCAACTGTACACCATTTTTTTGATATTTTTAGGTTTTTTATCAGGTTTTGTATTTGATTTTAATGTACTGAAATTCTCTTTGATAATATTGTTTTCAGTTATCTTTGTTAAGTTTCTTGCCTTTCTCTTTTATAAGGAGAGTTTTGTTTTTTACCTTTCTCCAGGGGCATTTGGAGTGGTGTTGTTGTCTGATTACTGGCTTTTATCTGGCCATAAAAGTGGAGACAGATTTTTTTTCTCCTCAATTCTGGTGATAATCTTTTTGCAGGTTGTGTCAATGATTTACTTAAAGAGGGTATATGCTAAAGGGAATTAAGGTGTTGAGAATTTTAAGTGTTTTGCTTGTTTTCTCTTTGTGTTTTTATTACTTTAAAGAGGCAAAGGAGTTGTTTTATTTTTCCGATATGGTTTCCCCTTATTTCTCTCTTGGTTTTCTGATAATTTCCGCTTTGCTTTTAGGGGTTGTTGCAAATAAACTGGGTTTTCCCGCTTTAACAGGTTACCTTATAGCAGGGATGATTTTTGGCCCGCAGGTTTTTGATTTCATAACCAGAAATGATATTAAAACCCTTGAAATGATTAATTCAATAGCATTGAGTTTTATTGCGATTTCTGCCGGTGGTGAATTGAAGATGGAGAGTTTAAAAAGGAATGCAAAACCGATCTTGTTGATTACCGTTTTTCAATCTGTTTTTCTTTTAATAGTCTTTTTTTTGCTTTTCAGTGTATTTTTTAATTCCTGGTTTTTCATAAAAGGCATTCAGCCAGGTTCAATTGTCTTTGTCGCTTTGTTTTTGGGGGTTGTAAGTCTGGCAAATTCCCCTGCAACTGTTGTGGCCATTATAAACGAGTACAGGGCAGCAGGCACTTTTACGGATATAGTACTTGGTATAACCATGATAAAGGATATTGTTGTCCTTTTGTTGTTCTCAATTGTTTTCGCTTTTGCAAAAAATGTGATTGTAGGAACAAAATTGTCGTTTATATTCTTTCTATCTATCTTTTCTCACATTTTGGTTTCAGGGTTTGCAGGAATTATTTTCGGATTTTTAATGATCTTTTTTTTCAAATATGTAGCAAAAGAGATAGGGGTATTCGTTATTCTTGCGTCCTTTATCTCATATAGATTTGCGGCAATAACAGGGCTTGAGAACATGTTTATGTGTATGATCGCCGGTTTTGTTGTTCAAAATTTTTCAAAACAGGGCTCGGTGTTGATTGATGCGCTTGAAAACAGCCATCTTCCGGTTTATGTTATCTTTTTTTCAATTGCCGGTGCAGGTCTTGATTTTTCCTCTTTAAAACTTTACTGGACTGTTGTTTTGTTGTTTGTTTCTTTAAGGCTGTTTCTGATATGGGGAACCACATATCTTGGTGCTTTGTTGTCAAATGCAATAGAACCGGTGAAAAAGTATGCATGGACGGCGTTTGTCACCAATGCTGGCTTAACTTTAAGTTTTGTTATTTTGATTGAAAATGAATTCAGAGATTTTGGTTCAATTTTAAAGGCAATAGTTATTTCAGTGGTTGCAATAAATCAGATAATAGGCCCTGTTCTTTTTAAGGTGGGGATTGAAAGGTCTGGAGAAGCGACCAGGTTAAGTTAATAAAACATCAATTTAATTGCAAGAATTGTAATTGCAAGCAGAATGAACAACTTAATGTATTTTTCTCCCTTCTCAACGGCGAGTTTTGCACCAATGTACCCACCTATCCCCTGACCTGTTGCAACTATAACTGCCACATGCCAGTTTATTTTACCTTTTAATGCGAATATAAGAATTGCTATTATTGTGTAACAGGCAATAATGAAAGTTTTTATTGCATTGACTTTTATAAGGTCATAACCGGTTGCAATCCTGATCCCTGCAATAAGTAGCAACCCAACACCTGCCTGAATAAATCCCCCGTAAAATCCGACAACCAGAAAGATTAAAAAAACAATCGGGTAACTTTTTACTCTGAATGATAATTCTTTTTTACTGTTTGAAAACAGCGTGATTATCACAAATGCCATCATAAATATTGATATTATTTTTTTGAACTGAGAATCAGGAAGAATACTGGAATAATAAGCACCAATTACACTCCCTGCCATTGCGGGTATAACAAGTTTTACATTGGTTTTTAAATCCCATACATCTCTTTTTGCAAAGGAGTAAACGCCTAACCAGTTTTGAACAAGAAGGGATATTCTGTTTGTGCCGTTTGCAACGGTGGGGGGAAGCCCATAAAAGATTAGAAGGGGAAGCATAACAAATGAACCTCCTGCCGCTGAAATGTTGAATATCCCTGCAAAGATAGCAACAACAAATAATGCCCAGATGCTCATTATTCACCTTTTTCAGGGTATAATGACTTTAACCCTTTTTTGTAATCTTACATTTTATATCATAAAAAAAACAATCTGGATACTTTACATTTTTGTAAAAATTGCTTGAGTTTTTATTGTTGCTTATTAAAATATTATCGGGAGGTTTTATGAATTACCTTTTTGATTTTGTTGAAAAATTTTTAAAAGAATTTTTTATTCTTACTTCGGAGATGGGAATTTACCTTATTTCAGGTTTTTTTGTTGCTGGCTTAATTCATGTATTTCTTCCTGATTCGCTGGTTGAGAAGCATGTTGGCAAAAGGGGTTTTTTCTCTTCTGTTAAATCAGCCCTGTTCGGCGTTCCTTTGCCACTTTGTTCCTGCGGAGTTGTCCCGGCGGCTCTTTCTTTGAAAAGATCAGGGGCATCAAAGGGTTCCGTTGTTTCTTTTCTTGTATCAACACCTCAAACAGGGATGGATAGTATTGCAGCAACTTACAGTTTGCTTGGAGGCTTTTTTGCTTTTTTCAGGGTTGTGGTTGCGTTTATAAGCGGGGTGGCCGGTGGTGTTTTGACCGATTTGGTTGATCGTGAAGAAAAGGAGAAAGAGGATATTGATGGTGTAAATGAGAATGCTCCTGATTGTCATTGTGTTTCAGAGGGTTATTGTTGCAATGAAGGTTCTGAATCAAAGAAGACAGGTCTATGGGGTAACATAAAGCAGGCTTTTAACTATGGTTTTGGGGAGTTGCTTGACTCAATAGCAAAATGGATTGTTGTGGGGCTTGTTTTAGGTGCGTTTATAGATGTTATTCTTCCTGAAAACTTTTTTTCTTTATACCTTCCAAATAGAATGGCACTTTATTTTGTGTTATTGCTGGTTTCTATCCCCGTCTATGTTTGTGCAACAGGCTCTATCCCCATTGCTTCTTCTTTGATTTTAAAGGGTGTTTCGCCAGGTGCAGCCTTTGTTTTTCTTATGGCAGGGCCAGCAACCAATTCTGTGACATTTACAGTGCTTTTAAAGAGCATAGGGAAAAAAGCAACCATTTTTTACCTTTTAAGCATAGTTTTCGGTGCGATTTTAGGAGGGATTACCATTGATCTTTTCTTTTCAAATCTGATTGTAAAGCAGGTTTTGATCCTTAACTCCCAATCTTCTTTTTCATTTATGAAAGTATCCGGTGGGGTTTTGTTGTTGTTACTTCTTATTTTTTCTTTTGTAAAAGGGTTTTTGTTTAAAAGAAGTTTGAAAGATGAACAAATAGAGGATTGTGAAATCATAAACAAAGAAGATACTTTTGTATTTAAAGTTGAGGGTATGACCTGCCATCACTGTGTTGAAACAGTGTCTTCAATTTTAGATGGCATAGAGGGAATTGAGAGTTTTTCGATTTCACCTGAAGATGGCACTGTTCTGATTAAAGGGAATTTTGATTTTGATTCTCTGAGAAATGCTATTGAACATGCAGGTTATTCGGTTTTACTATAGTGGTTCTTTCTGGTATCTTTGAATTTATATTGATTGAATTTTTTTAAGTATTGAATATAATGAAATCGTTATGTTTAAGGTGAAGGTTGAAACTGTATTTTCAACATCACACTATCTTTCAGGTTACAATGGTAAATGTGCAAATCTGCACGGTCACAACTGGAGGGTCAGTGTGGAAATTGAAGGGGCAAAGCTGGACAAACTTGGTATGCTTGTTGATTTCAAGGAATTAAAATCTGCACTTGAAGAGATTGCTGAAGAACTTGATCACAGTGTAATTAATAATCACCCATACTTTAAAGGGAAGGAGATAAATCCCACCGCTGAAAACATTGCTTATTTTTTCTATAAAAAGTTGAAAAGCAGATTTCATCCAAATAAAGTTTCTAAAATTGAAGTTTACGAAACAGATAAGTATGTCGCAACCTACCTACCTGATTAATGAAATTTTCACCTCAATACAGGGGGAAAGTTCTTATCAGGGAATCCCCATGCTTTTTATCCGTTTTACAGGGTGCAATTTAAGGTGTGCTTACTGTGATACCACCTATGCCTACAATGAGGGGAAGAAATACACTTTAAATGAGTTGATTAAAATAGTGAATAATTCTGGGTTTAATCATGTTTTAATAACAGGGGGAGAGCCTTTAATACAGAGAGATTTAATATCTCTGCTAAAAGGCATAAAAAACAAAAAAATTTTAATTGAAACCAATGGAAGTGTGGATATTTCCCCCTTCCAGCTTGAGAATACAGGGCTTATTGTGGATATGAAAACCCCGGGCAGTAAAGAATCTAATAGAAACAATTTTAATAATCTTTCTATTTTAAGAGAATGTGATGAACTAAAGTTTGTCATAATGGATAGATATGATTATAACTGGGCAAAAGATTTGATTGAAGAATATAGGTTAACTGATAGAGACATTGTTATAAATTTTTCCCCTGCAATCCCATTTTTAAAGCCTTATTTACTTGCCGAATGGATTGTGGAGGATAGGCTGAGAGTGAGGTTTAATCTTCAAATCCATAAAATTATATGGGGAGACAGAAGGGGTGTTTGATGAGGATAAGGGAAAGATTTAACTCGTTAAGCCATTTTTTTGGTAGTTTGTTTGCCTTTATTGGATTGTACGGTTTGCTGATTAAAAGCGATACATTTGAGAAAAAAATCGCAGCGCTTGTTTTCTGTATATCAATGTTTGGGATGTTTTTTTCAAGTGCTCTTTACCATACTGTTGATGCAAAGGATTCAATAATAAAGACTTTGAGAAAATTTGACCACATAATGATTGGGATTTTTATTGCAGGGACATACACTCCCCTTTGTTTAATCTCTCTAAAAAACTCGCAGACTGGTATTGTTTTGCTGCTGGTTATATGGATACTGGCTGTTATCTCTGCTTTGCAATCCTTTTTCTGGATTGATGCCCCCAGGTGGTTTTCAACGGGGCTTTATCTTTTAATGGGCTGGGTTGCTTTATTTGGTATAAAGTATGTTTATATTGCTCTATCTTTTCATGCTTTTCTATGGTTGATTGTTGGTGGCTTGTTCTATACAATAGGTGCTATAATATATGCCTTTAAGAAACCTGATTTTGGCAGATTTTTGGGTTTTCACGAAATCTGGCATATTTTTGTTTTAGGCGGGGCTATTTCTCATTATATAATGGTTTACAGATATGTTTATTAATTGAATGGAGGGTGATGTGGATAAAGAGAATATGGATAGGTTAAAGAAACTGGCAAGGGGGTTCAGGAGAGACATTGTTGAAATGGTTTACAGGGCTAAAAGTGGTCATCCGGGAGGCTCTTTGTCTGTTATCGATATTTTGACTTATCTGTTTTTTTATAGAATGAAGTATCCGCTCAAAGACAGAAACAACTTTAACTCAGACAGGTTTGTTCTGAGCAAGGGGCATGCTACTCCTGCCTATTATGCCGTTTTGTGCAAAAAGGGATTTTTCGATAGAAACGAACTTTTTAGATTCAGACAGGTTGATTCTTTTTTGCAGGGACACCCTGAAAACGAGTTTGTTCCCGGTGTTGATGTAACAACAGGTTCACTTGGACAGGGCTTTCCCCAGGCTGTTGGCATGGCTTTAGGTTACAAACTTGATATGTCTAAAAGGTATATCTATGTGGTTCTGGGAGATGGAGAGTGTCAGGAAGGAGTGGTATGGGAAGCGGCAATGGCGGCCGGTCATTATAAACTTCATAATCTGATTGGCTTTGTGGATTTCAATGGCCTTCAGATAGATGGGGCGGTTGAAAGTGTTATGAATATTAAACCTATTGAAGATAAATTCAGGGCTTTTAACTGGTTTGTCCAGGTGATAGATGGTCACTCCTTTGAAGAGATTGATAATGCGGTTGAGAATGCCATAAATCAAAAAGAGAAGCCTTCAATGATAATTGCAAAAACGGTTAAGGGCAAAGGGGTTTCCTTTATGGAAAACAATTATAAATTCCACGGAAAAGCACCGAATGAGGAAGAGTATAAAATAGCAATGGAGGAGTTGAAGTAATGCATAATCTGCTTATAGGTATAGCCGGAGGGACAGGCTCCGGTAAAACCTCTTTTGCCCTTGAAATAATGAAACACTTTTCAAAAGGAGAGGTTGTTCTTGTCGATCAGGATTCGTACTATAAAGACCTTTCAGATATTCCTCTTGAAGAGAGGAAAAAGGTTAACTTTGACCATCCCAATTCGGTTGACTTTGACAGATTAATAGAGGATGTGAAGGCTTTAAAAAGCAATGTCCCAATAAAAAAACCTGTTTATAACTTTGTTACCCACACAAGGGAGAGGGATAAATTTACAACTGTTGTTCCCAAAAAGGTTATCATTCTTGAAGGGATAATGATTTTTGTTATTCCTGAGTTAAGAGATTTGATTGATATTAAACTCTATGTGGACACAGACGCCGATGTTAGGGTTTTAAGAAGGATTTTAAGGGACATAAATGAGAGAGGCAGAGATTTAAACGGTATTATTGAGCAGTACCTTAATCAGGTAAAACCCATGCACGAGGAGTTTGTGGAGCCTTCCAAAAGGTGGGCGGATTTGATTATTCCTGAAGGGGCACACAACAAAGAGGCTATAAGATTTGTGGTTAACAGAATAAAAACTTTGTTATCGGAGTAAAAAATGGAAAAAAAAGCAATGAGAGAGGGATATGGTGAGACTTTAATAGAATTGGGAAGGAAAAACAAAGACATTGTTGTTCTGGATGCAGACCTTTCAGGATCAACCAAAACTGCAATGTTTGCAAAAGAGTTTCCTGATAGGTTTTTCAATATGGGAATTGCGGAGCAGGATATGATAGCAACAGCCGCAGGGCTTGCAACTGTTGGAAAGATCCCTTTTGCCTCATCTTTTGCAATGTTTGCAACGGGAAGGGCATGGGAAATGGTGAGGCAGGCTGTGTGTCTTGGAAACAAAAATGTGAAGATCTGTGCTACACACGGTGGAATAACTGTTGGAGAAGACGGGGCAACCCATCAGGCGCTCGAAGACATAGCGGTAATGAGGGTTCTTCCCCACATAAGTGTCATTGTTCCTGCCGACTATTTTGAGGCGAGAAGGGCTGTTGAGTTTGCAGCAGAGTATAAAGGTCCGATTTACATAAGGATGGCCAGATCATCTTCTCCTGTTGTATTTGATGAGGATTATGTTTTTGAACATGGGCGGGTTAAAGTTCTGAAAGAGGGGAGCGATGTAACCGTTTTTGCCTGCGGGTTAATGGTTGCTGAATCGCTTGAGGCTGCTAACTTGCTTGAAGAAAAGGGTATCTCTGTTAAAGTGGTGAATGTGTCAACTATTAAACCCATTGATGTTGATGGAATTGTTGAGGCGGTTAAAGATACAAAACTCGCTGTCACTGTTGAGGAACACAATATCATTGGAGGGCTTGGTGGGGTTATTTCAGAGGTTTTAATTGAGAATTTCCCTGTTAAACTTAAAAGGATTGGAATGGAAGACAGGTTTGGAAGGTCAGGTAAAGCGGGAGACCTTCTGAAATACTTTGCCCTTGACTCTAATTCAATTGCCGTAAAGATAGAGGGATTTTTTAAAGAAAACTCATGATAAAGTTTTACCATGTTTATAAGGCTTATGATAATAGGAACCAGTTTGCTCTGAAAGATGTGACTGTTTCGATACAGAAGGGTGAGTTTGTGTTTCTCACAGGGCCTTCAGGTGCCGGAAAGACCACCTTTTTGCGTTTGATATTCAGGGAATTGACTCCAACCGATGGAAAGGTTGTTGTTAGCGGTATGGACACCTCTTTGATTGGGAAAAAGGCACTTGCTGATTTCAGGAAGAAGATAGGGGTTGTTTTTCAGGACTTCAAACTTCTTGATAACCGTACTGTTTTTGAAAATATTACATTTGTTTTAAAGGTTCTTGGTTATCCTGAAAGGTTCAGAGAAACAAAGGCTCATAATGTTTTAAAATGGGTTGGTTTGCAGCACAAGTTTAATGAATACCCCCCCTCTCTTTCAGGGGGAGAGCAACAGAGAATAGCAATTGCAAGGGCTCTGCTTAATGACCCTCTGATCCTTCTCGCAGATGAGCCAACGGGAAACCTTGATTACGATCTTTCGATCGAGATAATGAAGTTGTTTGAGAGAATAAACAATAGGGGAACAACCGTTGTGGTTGCAACTCACGATAAAAGTATTATTGAGATGTTTAAAAAAAGGGTTATCAGGCTGGAAAACGGATATTTAAAGAGGTGAAATTGAGGCTTTTAAGCGATCTGAAGTTTTATGTTTCTGAAGGATGGTTGAATTTTAAAAGGTCCGGAGGAACAACCGCTGTTTCTGTTTTTATAATTTCGATCTCAATAGCAATAATAACGATATTTTTAACTTTTTTTATCAACATTGATAGGTATCTTGCACATTTAAAAACACATCCTGTTGTATCTATCTACCTTAAAGACAATGTTTCGAAAAGTGATATTGCATTGCTAAAAAACAGATTGTCTCTTTTAAATGGGGTTGAGGATGTCATGTTTATCCCGAAAGAAAGGGGATTAAAGATTCTGTACAATAGATTTCCTTATCTTAAAGGGTCAGACAGGGAACTTGATTTTAACCCCGTTCCTGATACCTTTCTTGTTAAAACAGATTCAAAGCATATCGATACCCTTAAGACATTTTTACAAAAGTACTCTGATATTGTGGAAGAGGTTTATACTCCATACTTTCTGTTATCAAAATTTAAAAAGGTCTCAAGTTTTTTTTCTGTTTTTGCATCGGTTCTGACCCTGATTTTAATAATCTCATCAGTAATCACCATTTACAATGTTATCAGGATTACCGTTGTCTCCAGAAAGGAAGATATTGCCATAATGCAACTTGTTGGGGCAAATATGCGCTATATTAGGATGCCTTTTGTGTTTGAAGGCATCTTTCAGGGGATAGCAGGAGGGATAATTGGGCTTTTGATTGGCAATCTTTCGGTTTACAACCTTTATCACTCATACCTTTCAGGGTTGAATGTGTCGCTTTTTTTAAAGGGTTTTACTCTGCTTTCTTATGGTTTGCAGGTTAAAATAGTGTTTTTATCGGTGATCTTTGGGGTAATAGGTGCTTTGATGGCGGCTATGCAGATAGAGTACACTTAATCAACCGGGGTAAGAGGAGGTTTCCCCTTTAAAACAGCGTTAATGTTCCTTGCAACAAGCATTGACATATCCTCTCTTGCCTTTACGGTGGCACTTCCAATGTGAGGGAGAATAACCACATTGTCCATTTTCTTTAATTCTTCTGCAATCTCAGGCTCAAATTCGTAAACATCAAGCCCTGCACAGGATACAATCCCCTTTTTTATTGCTTTCACAAGGTCTTTCTCTTTTACTATTGCCCCTCTTGCTGTGTTTATAAAGACAACCCCTTTTTTCATTTTTTCAAATTCTTTTTCGGTAAACATGTGTTTGCTCTTTTTTGTTAAAGGAAGATGAAGTGAGATAAAGTCAGATTCTTTCAAAAGCGTTTCGAAATCAACGAAACGGTAGGGAAGATCCTTCTTGCTTCTTGAGAAATAAACAATGTTTACATTAAAGCCTTTTAGCATCTCTGCAAACCTCTGGCCTATCCTTCCCATTCCAACTATTCCAACCGTTGCCCCGTCAAGGGTTTTACCAAGAAAAAGCATAGGGTGCCATCCATTAAACTTCCCCTCTCTGGTGAATTTATCAGCCGCCACTATCCTTCTTGATGCTGCAAGCATCAGTCCGAAAGCAAGTTCTGCAGTGGCATAGGTCAAAACATCGGGGGTATTGGTTATAACGATCCCTTTTTTCTTTGCATACTCAACATCTATGTTGTTGACCCCCACAGCATAATTTGCAATCACCCTTGTTTTTGTTGCATGCTTTAAAACCTCTTTTGACAGATCGTCGGATAGCATTGATATAATGCCGTCAAAGTTTTTCAAAGCATCAATTAACTCTTCTTTGCCAATTATTTCTTCTTTGTCCCTTACCACAACCTCAAAACCCTGTTTCTCAAGGTAGTTTATCCCTTTTTCAGGTATCCTTTTTGTGACAAAAACCCTCATACCTGCCCCTTTTTTATTTTTTGCTCCATTCTTATTTTATTGCTTTTGAAATTAAAATAAATTACAATTTTTTTAAGGATTTTAATTTTTTTGTGGAGGTTGATATGGCTTTGCTTGATTATGAAAAGATTTTGGGGGAGAAAGAGGCTCAGAACCTTCTTGAACACAAGTGTAAAACCATTCCAAAGGAGATGATACATGCACCTGGCCCTGATTTTGTTGACAGGATTTTTATTCCAAGTGATAGAAAACCCTCTGTTCTGGTGAACCTTCAAAGGCTTTACAATACAGGAAGGCTTGCAGGAACAGGGTACCTCTCAATTCTCCCTGTTGACCAGGGGATTGAACACTCTGCCGGCGCTTCCTTTGCTCCGAACCCAATATACTTTGACCCTGAAAACATTGTTAAACTGGCAATTGAAGGGGGATGCAACGGGGTTGCGACAACCTTAGGTGTTTTAGGCTCTGTTGCGAGGAAGTATGCCCATAAGATCCCGTTTATTCTTAAAATTAACCACAATGAGCTTTTAACCTACCCTAACAAGTACGATCAGATTCTTTTTGCCTCAGTTGAGCAGGCATTTGATATGGGTTGTGCAGCAGTTGGTGCCACAATTTACTTTGGTTCGCCTGAGTCTTCAAGGCAGATTCAGGAGATCTCAAGGGCGTTTGAGTATGCGCATTCGCTTGGAATGGCAACAATTCTATGGTGCTATTTAAGAAATTCCGCTTTCAAGAAAGACGGTGTTGATTACCATGTTTCTGCAGACTTAACAAATCAGGCAAACCACCTTGGGGTAACAATTGAGGCTGATATTGTAAAGCAGAAACAGGCTGAAAACAACGGCGGTTTTGTTGCAATAAACTTTGGTAAGACAAATAAACTTGTTTATGATAAGTTGACAAGCGAGCATCCAATTGATTTAACAAGGTATCAGGTTGCAGGTTGCTATATGGGAAGAATAGGGCTTATAAACTCTGGCGGTCCTTCCGGTGAAAGCGACCTTGCCCAGGCTGTAAAAACCGCAATCATAAACAAGAGGGCAGGTGGAATGGGGCTAATCTCTGGAAGAAAGGCTTTTCAGAAACCGATGGACGAGGGAGTAAAACTGCTGAACGCCATTCAGGATGTTTTTCTGGATAAGGATGTTACACTTGCCTGATTGACTTTATAGTTTTCCCCATTGCCGGGCCTGCCCCGGCTTTTTTGATTGCACCGTTTTCAAGTTTGAGTGGTTGTAATTTTGTTTCTTTTATGCCATAAAAAACCCCTGAGGAAGCATAATCTCTTAGAAAGAAAACTTTTGTGGTGAAGTGTTCTCTGTGGAAATGGCCAACAAAGATTGAATCTGCATCTTTAAATTTGTTTTTTAACCGCTTTGCTATCATTTCAGGGTTAAAGTTATCCGGCAAAGGATTTGTCTCTTTGTTTAAAAAGATCTTTGCAACCTTTTCTTCAATGGGTTTTAGTAACTCTGTTTTCCACGCAAGATAACTTATTGGGTTTGTGAGTATAAAGTGCAGTGCTTTTGTTTGCCAGTCATTGTACCTGTGACCATGGGTAAAGACCAGGGTTTTTCCGTTGATGTTGAATTTAAGTTCTCTTGATGTACACTTTGTGAAGTGGTTCGGAAAGTGCCTGCACAAAAAAAAATCCCAGTTCCCTTCAACAAGGTAAACCTCTTTGTCTTTTTTCAGATCTTTTATGTGTTGAAGGAGTTTTTTCCCCCTTTCATGATTGTACTTTGAGACCCCGCTCCATACCTCAAAAACATCTCCCAGAAAAATTATTCTTCTCGTTAGTTTTTCGGATATATTGATTGTTTCTAAAAATTCCTCAAATACCCTGTCATTTTTTGCAACCGGGAGATGGGTGTCTGTGAAGACTATAAAATCAAAGTTTTTTTGCAAACTCAACCTCTTTATCATCTATCAATTTTTCAACATCAATGACTGATACAAGATTGTCTTTAAGTTTCAATGTTGTACCATTTTCGTTTGCCTTTTCAATTCCAAAGTATTGATCAATGTTTATTCCAAACAGTGTGTTTTCTTGTGCTTCAACTAAAATAATCCTCTTCCTTTCACCGGAATCGTTTTCAAACCCAAATTTTTGTTTGTTGTTGAAAACGGGGATAACCCTGTCCCTGTATGAGATAATTCCTTCCATCCAGTCTGGCATGTGGGGGAGTTTCACGATACCGTTGTTTCTTATTATAAAGTGTATGTACTTTATATCAATGGCTATGTTGTTTTTTCCTATTCTTGCAATTAAAAGAGTTTGCATGGCATTATTATAACAAAAAAGGGGTTAACCCCCTTGTTTATTGAAAAGTTAAAATCAATCACCGTCTATAAGGTCTCCAAGACTCCCTAATATTGAGCCCTCCCCAACTCTGTTCCCTCCAGTCTGGGGGGCTGCTGAGTAAATTCTATCGGCAAGTCTTGAAAACGGAAGGGATTGTAACCAGATTCTACCTGGGCCTGTCAATGTTGCAAGAAACAACCCTTCCCCACCGAATAGGGAGGTTTTTATACTGCCTGTAAATTGCACATCGTAATTGACTGTTGGTTGATAGGCAACTATACAGCCTGTGTCAACTTTGAATTGTTGACCTGCTGAAAGGGTTTTTTCAATAATGGTTCCGCCAGCGTGCATAAATACAAGCCCGTCTCCCTCAAGTTTTTCCATAATAAACCCTTCTCCACCAAACAGTCCCACTCCTATTTTTTTCTGAAATGCTATTCCCACTGAGATGCCTTTTGCACAGCATAAAAAAGCATCCTTCTGACATAGCAGGGTTCCACCAACTTCTTTCAGGTCAACAGGTACTATTTTTCCCGGATAGGGTGCGCCAAAAGCCACCTTTTTCTTTCCGCTTCCCCTGTTTGTAAAATGAGTCATAAAAAGTGATTCACCTGTTAAAAGCCTTTTGCCAGCACTTAATATTTTCCCCATAAAGCCCTGACTTTCGCTGGAGCCGTCCCCAAATTTAGCTTCCATTTCTATTCCGTTTTCCATGTACATCATTGCCCCTGCTTCAGCAACAACGGTTTCTCCAGGGTCAAGCTCAATTTCGACGAATTGCAGATCATCCCCAAATACCCTGTAATCTATCTCATGGGCTTTTTGGTTACCGGGAACCGATGGTACCGGTGGAGCGCTTACTCCTGTGAAGTAGCGGGCAAAATCAGGTATCTCGGATATTTTTGTCCAGTTTGTGGTAATTCCATGAGCATAAACAAGGGTATCCTGGTTAAGTTCCCCGTTTTTAATCCTGTTTACGATGTCTTCTTTACCGAATGGACCCTGTTGCTGACCTGCAATTGCAATGTACCACATTATTGCATCTGGCATGTTCCCTCCTTTTTACTGATTTATTTCTTCGTTAAATTCTATGTTATACTTTTTGATCTTTTTGTGAAGGTAACTTCTCTCTATACCCAGCAATTTTGCAGCCTGGCTTATGTTCCAGTGGGTTATTTTGAGTGCCTTTGCAATGTATTCTCTTTCAAATTCCTCCTTTGCATCTTTTAAGGATAGTAGGCCATTCTCTTTGGGTGTTGTTTTGTTTACCGGATAGGGGATGTGGTCCGGCATTATTTTGTTTTCCTGCACCATTATCATAAGCCTTTCAATAAGGTTTTTCAATTCTCTCACATTACCGGGCCAGCTGTATGACATAAGAATATTCATTGCATCGTTTGTTATCTCTTTGGGGGGTATCTTTTTTTCAATAGAGAATTGTTTTATAAAAAATTCAACAAGGAGCGGTATGTCCTCTATCCTTTCCCTCAATGAGGGGACATAGAGTTCAATAACATTTAAACGGTAGTACAGGTCTTTTCTAAAGTTTCCTTTTTCAATTTCCTGCTGAAGTTTTTTGTTTGTGGCAGCAATTATCCTTACATCGACAGAGTAAGACCTTGTATCCCCTAAGGGGGTGATTTTGTTCTCCTCCAGAACCCTCAGTAATTTTGCCTGTGTTTTGAGACTCATGTCACCTATTTCATCGAGGAAAAGTGTCCCACCATTTGCAACTAAAAATTTCCCTTTCTTGTTTTCTATCGCTCCCGTGAATGCCCCCTTTTTGTGTCCAAACAATTCGCTTTCGATGAGTTCCTCAGGTATTGCCGCACAGTTCACATCTATTAAGGGCATGTGGGCCCTTTTTGATTTGTAATGTATTGCCTTTGCAACGACCTCTTTTCCACTTCCATTTTCCCCGTAGATTAATATTCTTCCGTCTGATGGAGCCGCAAGTTCAATGTCTTCAAGCAATTTTTGAAAAAGTGGAGAGTTCCCGATCAATGGTGTTTTTCTGTTTAATTCTTCAAGTAATCTCCTGTTTTTTTCTTTCAGCTTCTTTCTGTCTATGGCATTTTTTACAACAAGCAAGAGTTTGTCAAATGAAAGTGGTTTTTCAAGGAAATCAAAAGCCCCTTTTTTTGTCGCTTTAACAGCCAGTTCTATTGTTGCGTGGCCAGAAATTACTATTATCTCTGCATCAATATTTCTCTTTTTAATGTGCTCAATAAGTTGTATCCCGTCAATGTTTTCCATCCATATATCGGTTATAACAAGGTCAACTTCGTTTTCAGATAAAATATCTATTGCCTCTTTGCCGTTTGAAGCGATAAGGCATTGATATCCCTCTTCTTCAAGTATGGTTTTTAAAGTTATCCTTATGTTTGTTTCATCATCAACTATTAAAATTCTGTCTGACATCTGCCAATTACCTCTATAAATTTATTCTGACAGTACTTTTTCAGGTTTTCCATCTTTATTGGTCTTTTTGTTTTTATCACAAAAATGATAAGTGTTGATCTTCTTGAAAACACACAGGCCATTTTTTTTCTGGTTAAAAATAACAGGGTATTCTGACCCTTTATGTCCTGGGTGTAAAATTTCCATTTGTTAAACATTCTCAATGCCTGTTCTATCTGCCTTTTTTTGTTGCTGAAAAGGGATGCAAGATATACTTCTTTTTCAAATATCCCCTCTTCCCCCTTTAATAGAAACAATGAGTGTTCCGTGTCAAAACCTGTGGTTTTTGCCTTGAACAGTTTTTCAAAGAAGTGTTGTGGGTCTTCAATCTTTTTGCCATCTTGAAAAGTTATCGTTTGTGGTGTTATGGAGAGGGAGTTTAGCAATGGTAACACTGTTTTGTAAACTGTTTTAATGCTTTGTGGGGTGATTAAAAACCTGTCCAGTCTTATGTGAGAGGGATCAGGAGATACCTGATTCAATGTGGGGTCAACCGGATACCACCTTCCATTTAGTTCGACTTCAACCCACATGTGATATCCAAAAATATTGTCAATGCTTACCAATCCCACAACGCACCTTGCAGGGATACCGGCCTTTCTCAGTATTGCAACTGTTAAAAAGGAGTGTTCTGTACAATCACCGCTTCTTGTTTTAATAATGGTGTCCGTTGGGGAGATTATGCTGTCGAAATTCTTATCTGTGATAAAGTTAAAGACGAAATGAACTGTTTTTTCTATAAATTGACGGGTATTTTTGCTTTCTTTTTTTATCTGGCGGACAATATGTGCAAGTTCCGGATTTTCAAGGTTAATAATTGAATTGGACTTGAGGTACTGACTGTCTTTTTTCACAAATGGGTTTTCAGGCAGATAAGCCCTTTTTACGGTGAGTACGCATTCTTTTTCGCTGATTTTTTCAATGTACTGATTATTGAATTTTAATGCTGTAAAATTGTAGGCTTTTTTGTTTGTAAGTTTGTATTTTATTGAGGACACTTTTTCCCCGTGGGGAAAGAAGTAATTGATTTTTATGAGTGATGGGGTGAACACCTGGGGGGGTGATTTTTTTTCTTTTAAACTGGATACTTCTTCTTTTTCTATTCTGAACTTTATGCCTGCATAATTCATTTCAGAGAATATCATTTCTCCGTTTTTATTTACAATTCTTTTTTCTGTTAATCCCGTCTCTTTTGATGTGATGGCAAAAAGGTATCCCTTTCCTGTTTTTTTTAAAAATCTAACTTTTATGTGGTCAAATCCCATAATGGATGGATCAAATTTTAGGTATTCTTTTTCTTTTTCCCCTTTTTTTATCATTTCTTTAAGGGTCAATTGCTCTCCAAAATCCTGTTTTATTTTTGGAGATTCAACATTAAAGGTTTTGTTGCCTGAAGGGAGATGAAGGGTTGCTTTGTTACCTGAAATTGTGATTTTGAATCGAGGAAACAGGGTTAATTGTTTTTCAAGTGCTTTAAATTCCAGTGATACAAATCCCCCTTTTTTGGTTTCAATTGTTTTATAAGTATTTCTGGTTTTAATTATTGAAGAGCCTCTTTTTACCACCATTGTCTCAACTGTGGTTGTTATGATTTTTGAGCCTTTTTCAAGCCTTTCAACGGTTATATTGCCCGCTTTTTGATCGTTTATATAAACAGAAAAACGGCTGGTTGCCCAGCCGCTTATAGTTATCAAGAAGAGAAAGATTATCGGTAATTTTTTCATTTAACCTCCAGTGAAAGTATCCTGAATGAACCCTGCTGGTAAACCTTCAAAATAATTATATCACCTTTTTTGGTTTTTGCGATCTCTCTTACAAATTGAGATGCACTCATAACAGGTTTTCTGTTTAACTCGGTTATTATTGTACCCTCTCTTAAAAATTTATCATAGGCTTCACTCAGAGGATCAATATCTGTAATTACCACTCCGTTCAAGTCTTCAGGTAATCTCAGTTGATATTTTAATCTTGGGGTTATGTCCATAACCGAGAAGCCAAGTTTCTCTTTGATCGACTTCGGGGTATTGTTCTGTTCTTCTTTGCTGTTTTCCCTTCCTTTTCCATTGAAATCACTTCTTGAGTCCAGTTTAACCTTAAATTTCTTTTTCTGCCCATTTCTGAAAACCGTTATTTTTACGGTATCACCAGGTTTGTGAGAGGAAATTATGCTTACAAGGTCATCGTTTGTTTTAATTTTGTTGTTGTCAACCTTTATTATTATGTCGTAGGGCTTTATCCCTGCCCTGTCTGCGGCCATTCCAGGTTGAACCGTTTGAACCAGGGCTCCGTGGTCTATCCCAAATGCCTTTTTGTCTGTTTCTGACAGCTTTGAAACAGTGACTCCCAGTGCTCCTCTCTCAACTTTTCCGTACTTTTTAAGGTCTGGCAGTATGCTTTTTACCATGTTTATAGGTACTGCAAACCCTATGTTCTGCCCCTGTGCAGAAATTGCAGTGTTTACACCGATCACTTCTCCATTCATGTTCACCAGAGGGCCACCGCTGTTACCGAAGTTTATTGCAGCGTCTGTTTGAAGGAAGGACTCAAGGCCTGAGCCGAGTTTTCTGCCCTTTGCAGAGATTATCCCTGCGGTTACTGTATGATCGTACATTAGTGGATTTCCTATTGCAATTACCCATTCTCCAACCTTCACCTTGTCAGAGTCACCAAGGGGAACGGATTGCAGATTTTTTGCGTCAATCTTTAAAAGGGCTATGTCTATTTCTGGATCTGTTCCCACCACTTTTGCGTCAAACTTCCTTCCATCTTTCAAGGTTATCACTATCTTCTTTGCTTTGTCTATAACATGGTTGTTAGTAACGATGTACCCGTCTTTTGAGATTATAAAACCCGATCCCCAGCTTACCTGTTTCTGTGTTCTCGGTTGGGGTTGGAAGTCTGGGCCAAAAAAGAATCTGAAGAAGTCGTCGTTTGCAAAGGGGGATATTGCCGGGTGTTGAAAAACAACGGTGGATTCTATTGTCACCACGGCAGGATTTACCGTTTCTGCTATTCCTGAAAAGTCAGGAAGGGTTACGATCTTTTTTGTTGTTGCAGCATACACCTTTTTAGGATGGCCGGTTGTTAAATCCCTGAAAAGGTATCCCCACCCGAAAGCCGCAACAGCAACCAGTGCTATCGTTATCCCGAATTTTAACCTCTTCATCATGTTCACCTCCACAATATGTTTTCATTAGATTTTTATGCAAAATTTGTGCCTGAAAAACCATGCCAAAATGGCATAATATTTTTATTTTCTTTTGATTCATAATGTTAGGTTTTTTAAAAAAAATCAGTGTTGATATAAAAATCTCATGGTGTTATCATTGAGCAGAAAGCGTGAATTTTTTTAACAGACTGTGGAAAAGGTGTGGATATGTGGGAAGAGTTAAAGGGAAGGCTAAAAAGGTTTATCCCGGAAGAATCGTTCAAAGAGTGGTTTGAGTCAACTGAAGAGATTGAATCTTCCAATGGCAGATTGCTTGTTGGGGTTCCCTCTGAAGAGGTTGCGGATTTTATAAAGGATTATTACTGGGATTACATAGTTAAGGTGATGAAAGAGATGGGTGTTGAAGAGGAGATTGATTTTGTATGTAAAAAGCAAATACCTGATTTAAAAGAAGAGATTGCCAGAAATGACATGGATTTGATAAAAAAAAGAATAGAGGAATTGAATTTAAATCCTGATTATACCTTTGATAATTTTGTTGTTGGACCAAGTAATGAACTTGCTTTTGCAACATGTAAAGCGGTGGCTGAAGAACCCGGGGTAAACTATAACCCTCTTTACATTTACGGAGATACCGGGCTTGGGAAGACTCACCTTTTGCATGCGGTGGCTCACAGATTTTGTGAGATTTACCCTGATAAAAAAATACTGCTCGTGTCTGCAGAAAGGTTCTTCCATGATTATGTTTCTGCTGTGAGGTCCAATAATTTTCCTTCTTTTAGAGAAAGGTACAGGGAACTTGATGTTCTTCTTGTTGATGATATCCAATTTCTTGCCCATAAAGAAGGGACAAGGGAGGAGTTTTTCAACACATTTAACGACCTATTTGACAGAAGGAAACAGATAGTGATCTCAAGTGATTCCCTGCCAGGGGATATTTATCAGTTTCAGGACAGGCTTGTTTCAAGGTTTAAATGGGGCATAATTGCGGATATTCAACCGCCTGATCTTGAAACAAGGATTGCGATCTTGTTTAAAAAGGCAAAAGTGTTTAATTTAAAGATTGAAGAGGATGCGGTTTTCTTCATTGCAAAAAAACTTAGAAAGAATGTGAGGGAACTGGAGGGGGCTTTAAAGAAATGCGGCATTTACGCAAATCTGAAAAAGAGCCCCATTACTGTTGAAATAGCGAAGGAATCATTGAAGGATATCCTTGAAGATGAGGAGCTGATTACCCCTGAAAAGATTATGAAACTGGTGGCAGATTATTATCGTGTCCCGGTTTCCAGGTTAAAAGACAAAAACAATTCAAGAAGTATTGTGGTTCCAAGGCAGGTGGCAATGTACCTCTGTAAACAATTAACCAACATGTCTTACCCTGAGATAGGGAGGGCTTTTGGTAACAAGCATCATACAACGGTAATGTACGCATGTTCAAAGGTGGAAGAGAAGATCGCTTCAGACCCAAGGTTTCGAAGGCTTGTTGACAGTTTTACTCAATCATTGAGATAAGTTTTCTTTCCCTTTTAAAATTCAACGATTTGTGTTAAAGTTTTTTAAAAGATAGTGGAGGATTTTTATGGCAAAGAAGAGTTTTGTCCTGGATACAAATGTGCTTTTACATGACCCAACTGCACTTGAAAGGTTTGAAGAAAATGATATTTACATTCCAATTGTTGTTATTGAAGAGATAGACAAGTTTAAAAAGAACATGAATGAGATAGGAAGGAATGCAAGATATGTTGCAAGGTATCTTGACGCTTTAAGGAAGGAAGGAAGACTTGACGAAGGGGTTAAGTTAGGGGAAAACCTCGGGGTGCTGAGGATAGTGTTTTCAAGGAAACAGGTGGACCTTTGGCCCCAGATCGGCAATGCTGCTGATAATGCAATATTGAATGTTGCTCTTGAATTAACTAAAGAAAAAGAGCCCCATGGGGAAGAGGTTATCTTTGTTACCAAGGATGCCAATTTGAGGATCAAAGCGGATGCTGTGGGGGTAAAAGCAGAGGATTATAAAAGCGATAGGGTTTCCATTGAGGACCTGTACAGGGGAGAGGTGGAGTATTACTGCGACGGTATTTTGATATCGAGGATCTATCGTGAAAAGGTCATTGAAAGGCCGAAAGAACTTGAACTTTTACCCAATCAGTTTGTAACCCTGATAAATGCTGAAAATCCCAAGAATACCGCTATTGCAAGGTACTATAAAACGGGGGAGTTTGGTACTGATGTCATTAAACTTTTAACCCCTGTTGAGGATGTCTGGGGGATTAAACCAAGAAACAGACAGCAGATCTATGCATTTGAGTTGTTGCTTGATTCCTCTGTTAATCTTGTTACCCTTGTTGGAAAGGCTGGAACAGGTAAAACCCTCCTTGCTATAGCATCCGGTCTTATGCAGGTTGCGGATCAGGACACCTATAAAAGACTTCTAATATCAAGGCCTGTTATCCCGATGGGCAGGGATATTGGTTTTTTGCCGGGAGATATTGAGAGCAAGATGGGTCCCTGGATGAAACCTCTTTATGATAACCTTGATTTTATAATCTCAAGGAATGAGGAGTATGCTGTTCCCTCTTACAGGGAACTGGAGAACCAGAATATACTCCAGGTTGAACCTTTAACTTACATAAGGGGAAGGAGTATTCCACAGCAGTTTATAATAATAGACGAGGCACAGAACCTCACTCCTTTAGAGGTAAAAACCATAATTACAAGGGCCGGAGAGGGAACAAAAATAGTCTTAACAGGAGATCCGTATCAGATCGATAACCCCTATGTTGATGCAAGTACCAATGGCCTCTCTTACCTGGTGGAGCACTTCAAGGGAGAATCTATCTTTGGGCATATCACCCTTGTTAAAGGAGAGAGGTCTTTCCTTGCAGAGAGAGCGGCTGAACTTTTGTAAAGGAGATTGGATGGATAAAGGTTATGGGGTTTATATAAAGGCTTTTGGAGTTGCAAATACACTCACTTTAACAAGGATGTTCCTTATCCCGGTTTTTGTTATATCATCTGTTTACGGTTATCAGAGATTTGCCTTTTTTACCTTTGTGGTTGCCGGTATTACAGATTTCCTTGATGGGTTTATTGCAAGGTACACCAAAAGTGTGACTGATGTTGGAAAGATACTTGACCCTATGGCTGACAAAGTTATGTTGATATCAATCTATGTTGTGCTTTCCTTAAAGAGTACTGGCAACCTTAACATTGTACCTGTGTGGCTTACTCTTCTTATAATCTTCAGGGATGTTTTTATTGCAATAGGTGGGATTATTGTTTTCTTTACAAAGGATGTTAATGCAATACTCCCTTCCATTTACGGCAAGATATCAACTGTTGTTCAGATAATTGGTGCTTCGATAATTCTTTATTGCAACGCTTATTCAATGAGGTTTCGTTTCATTGATGAACTTGTTTATGTGATTGGGTTTTTCACCATGCTTTCCGGTGTTATGTACCTTGTTAAGGGGGTCAGAAGCGTAATATGAAGAAATGGATGTTTTTTTCTCTTGTCTTTTTGATTCTTCTAATTCTTGTCTTTTCCCTTTCAGGAGTGCTTTCTTCCCTAATTATTGCCTTTATTATTGCCTATGTCTTTGACCCATTTGTTGACTGGTTTGAAGGGAAGGGATTGGGAAGAGTGGCGGGGATTTTAATACTTTTTGTGTTGTTTGTGGGGTTAATAGCGATGTTTTTCATTGTGGTTGTTCCTGTTTTTGAGAAAGAGGTTTCTGCTTTTTCTAAAAAATTGCCTGTGTATATTGAATCCCTTAAAAAAAGCACCGTACCATTTATAAAGGATTACATAGATAAACACCCTGACCAGGTAAATTACCTGAAACAGAAGGTTCAAAACTTCGGCTTTGACATATTGAAAAGTGTTTTTGGTTTTTTCAAATCCTTTTTCTCAGGGGTTATCGGAGTTGTTTTAAATATTCTTGATCTTTTATTGATTCCAGTTTTGGTATTTTATCTTCTTAAAGATATAGACGGTATAATAGCGAAGATAAGGTATTCCATTCCACCTGAATACAGGGAACAGATTGACGGTATTTTTTCCGAGATAGATGAGAAGATAAAGGCTTTTTTAAAGGGGCAGTTTATCGTTTGCGTTATCCTTGCTTTGATGTACTGTGTGGGTTTGTGGCTGTTCGATGTGCCACTTGCAATAGTAATAGGTATAGTTGCCGGCTTTGCAAATGTTATACCTTACCTTGGAATAGCAATAGGTCTCGTTCCTGCCATTCTTCTCAGTTATCTTGATTCTCATTCCATGATAAATGTTATGGGAGTAATTGGAACCTTTGCCGTAGCTCAGGCAATTGAGGGAACTGTTGTGTCCCCCAGGGTGGTTGGTGAGAAGGTGGGCCTTCATCCTGTTATGGTTATAGTTGCAATTCTTCTGGGGGGGCATTTCTTTGGGTTTGTTGGTATTCTTTCTGCTGTGCCTGTCGCAAGCATAGTGCTTGTTCTATTCTCAAGGGCTTACAGGTGGTATCTAAATAGTTCGTATTTCAATGGGTGATGCTTAGAGGGTATTCTTTTTACCTGTTTCTTTTTTTGATACCTGTACCATTTGTCTTTTTTTATCCCCATTCTGTGATTATTTATCTGTCTTTTCTATCGGTTTTTATTTTGTTGTTTGCAAAAAGGATTCTTCCTTTCTTTGTGACCTTTCTTTCTCTGATTATTCTGTCTTCGTGGTTTCAATTCCATCAGTACAATTTAATGAACTCCTTTACTGGAAACGGGGTTAAAACAAAAGGGGTGGTTTTAAAACAATCTGTTCACAGGTTTAACACTGATCTATTCGTACTTATACCCTGCCTAAAAGATTTCAGGGAAAGGAAGTTTTACTTTTTAAAGGTGGTTAAAGTAAGAGTGCATAATGTTAATGGTGATCTGACAGGTAAAATTGTTTCTGTAAAGGGGACTCTGGAAAAAGAGAAGGTTTATTTGAACAAAAATAGTAATGATTTTTTCTTTAAACTGTCCAGGGGATTGTTTTATGTCAAAGTTAAAGACAGGCGTTTTGTTAGAAATATCAGGGATGTTAAACTTTTTTCATACAAAAGATCTCTGTTAAGTGATTTTAGAAATGAGAGGGTGAGATCCTTTTTATCTGCAATCATTTTTGGAGACAGAGAAGCCCTTGATTACCGATTAAAGGACAGGGGGAAAAGGCTCGGCATTTACCATCTTTTTGTGGTTTCAGGTTTTCATCAGGGGATCTTTTTCGGGGCTTTGATGCTTTTTTTTCTTCCATTTCCTTTAAGAAAGAGGGTAAAATCTCTTCTTGCCATCTTTATTTTAAGTTTGATGATTGCTTCAACAGGTTTTTCTTCTCCCGCATTAAGGGTTTATCTGATGATACTCTTTTATTATGTTTTTAATTTAAGGGGAATAAATATACCCCCAGAAGATGCCATAGGTCTTTCCGGAATTTCTTTTCTGATCTTCTCCCCGTTTTCAGTGTTTGGGGCAGGTTTTTTAATGAGTTATATAGCGAGCGGTGCAATAGTTTATGGCGTTAAGAATTGTTCCCGATTTGTCTCTTATCTTTTGGTTCCCTTTGTGGCCTTTTTTTCCATTCTCCCCTTTTATCTATTTGTCTTTAATTATGTTCCGTTTTTTTCCCCTCTGAACAATATCTTTTTGCTTCCCTTTGTGTTTTTGCTGTTTTTCTTATTTTTTGCAAACATTGTTTTTTTCAAGTTTTTTACCCCGTTTCTGGAAAGGTATGTTCTGTTTTTTCTTGGTGTTTTGAATCATCTTCCCTCTTTTTCTCTGAACATATATCCACGCAGGTTTTTTTTGTTGCTTTTCGTTCTTGTTTTGCTTTTGTTTTTCGTTTACAAAAAACAGTTTTTTCTTTTTTCAGGGGGATTATTGGTTTTTTTCCTTGCGGGTTTTTTCCCTGTTAAGAAGGTCAACTCTCTATGCTTTTACGATAGTGGCAAACCCCAATGTTTTTCTGCTATTGAAGCAGGCAGGTGCATTGTTTGCAATACCGGGGATTTTTATTTTGCATCTTCCCTGTTGCAAAAAGAACTTGGAATTTGCGGGGTAAAAAGCATTGATTGCCTGTTACTTGCCTCTTTAAATGACCGTATCCTGGACAGGGTTGAGGTTTTATGTGAAAAAGTAAAGGTGAAAGAGATAATAGTCTCCCGCAGATTTATGCACAGTGTCTTTTTTTACAGGCTTGAATGGATAAAGAGGTTTTATCATTTAAGGGGGATCAGATTTTTAGCAAACGGGGAGACCTTTAATGGTGGAAAGTTCAGGATTTTAAACACAGGTCATGGTTTCGTTGTTGAGGTTGGGGGATTAAGAATTGGAGTGTCACCTGTAAACTGTATTAACAGAGTTGATTTTATGCTTTGCAACAGTTTAAAAGGGTGTGATAGGTCAGATGTTCCGGGTATAAGAATTGTTCCTAAATGCAGGAGTAAAGATAAAGAAAAAATCATCTGCACTGAAAGGGGAGAAGTTTGTTTCTGTTTAAAAAAATAAGGGGGTTACCCCCCTTTATTACTGCTTAAAGATTTTTAAAGACCAATCGTAAATGTATGGTATCCTGTACCATTCTCCTTTGCTTGCCTTTATCATCATTATAATGTGAAAAACAAACAGGAACAGTGTAAAAAGCAACTCTGCTACCCCGACAACGCAACCTATAAGGGGCACCAGACTCAGAATACCTGCAGCAAATCCGATTACCACCTCGATGATGAAAAGGGTTGTTCCTTGCTTTGCATGAAACTGAATAAACTCGTCCTCTTTCTCAACGAACAGTGGGATAAGGGTTAATATGCCAAAGTAACTTAAAATTGCCATTAAAACATTGACATCCTTTTGCGGTGGTCTTTCCCCTTCCGCTGAACCTGAAGGCGGTGGAGGTGGTGTTTGAGGCTCTGTAGGAGGAGTTGGCGGTGTATTAGCCTGACCTTCATTGAAGATTAAAATTGCTTCCATACTTTACTCCTTTTAATTTTGTTTTGCTTTACAAAAAAAATCTTAATTATATTTTAGAACATACTATTGAAAAATCAAGAATTGAAGTTGTAATATTTTAGAAAAGAATTGATTTTTTGAAAATTAATTAATTTTAATGTTCATCATTTCAAGGAGGGTACCCTTTTGTTTTTCAAGTTCTATAAGGGCTTTTTTATAGTTTATTATTGCATTTAATTCGTTAACCTTTGCCTTTGCCAGTTCTTCTTCTTTCTGGGATATCAGAAAGTTTGTTGACATGCCATTTTTGAATTTCTTTTTCTCGGCCTCTAAATCCTTTTCCCTGAGTACTCTTGTTTTTTTGGCAGCAAGGTATGCCCTTTCTGCTGCCTTTACTTTTCTTATTGCATTTTTAACATTAACCGTGACAGAGTATATCGTGTTTTTAAGGGATAGAATACTGCTTTTCTCCCCCAAAATTGCGTTTTTATATGCAGCCTTAGCAGCCCTGTTTTGAAATGTAAAGGTTACATTTAACCCCACAACCCATGTTTGATTGTCAAGTTTTAAAGCCATGTCAATGGCATCTCCCAGTGACCCGGCAATTATTATGGGGTTTCCATTCTGGTCAGTTTGATGCACGGAATTGTTCCCAGCATAGGCGACAGATGCGTAAAGGTTGACTTTCGGTAATCTTTTATTTTTTCTGAAAACCACCTCTAAATTCGCAATTTTATTCTCTATTTTTTTTATCCTTATTTCCGGGTTATTTTTCAGTGCCGTTTTGACACTTTCTTCAGGGTTTATTTTTTGTTTTTCAAAATTGAGAGTGTATTCAGGGACAATAACAGTATTCCATTGGTTTTGTTTTACATTGAGAAGTTTTTTAAGACTATCCTGAGTTTGCTGGACAAGGTTTTCGGCTTCTATCAATTGCTGTTCAGCGCTTGCAAGGTTGGCCTCTGCCTGATAGATTTCAACCTCAGCCATTGTGCCGACCTGAATTTTCTGTTTTGTTATGTTATACTGCTCCTTTGCAAGTTGCAACGATTCCTTTGCAACTTTAAGGTTCTGATATGCGTACACAAGGTCAAGGTATGATTTTGTGGTTTGTTCAATTAGGTTCATAACCTGCTGTTTGAACTGTTCTTTTGCTTTTTCTTCCATGTGCCTGTTTACATTTATCTGGTATTCAACATTCTTTCTCCCGAAGCCATTTAGAAGGGGCTGATCAATTCTCAGCCTGAATGTTGTTCCATATACAGGGTTTAATACGGAAAACATATAGTTCTCTGTTCTGTATTTGTATGATGTTGTGGTAAAGGTAATCTTTGCACCTGTGGATGTTTGCTGGGTAAGGCTGAAGTTTAAAAAGTCCTGAATGGATCGGGAAGCGTCAAGAAGTGTTTTAGGCGGCTGCGTTGAATCCTGGTGCTCAACGGTTAGGTTAAAGTTCAGGTCGTAAACGCTGTATGCCCCGTAAAGATTGTTTTTTGCTTTTTTATACGAGATCTTTGATATTTGAATATCAAGGTTGTTTTTTAACACCCTTTGTATTGCATCGTTCAGAGTGATTTTTATTGTTCTGGCATTTGTTGTAAGGCTGATAAATATAAAAGGAAACAACAACAGAAATTTTTTCATGGCTCCTCTCCTTTTTTTATTCTCCTTTTTATACGGTTCTGTTTTACAAATGTTTATAGCCCGAGCCTGTATTTAAATAGTTCCCCAATGCTTCTTAAAACCAGGGAAATGGTGAACTGGTTTGTGGTTATAGTTGAGTATGCATTGTTTTGATATGTTATGTTTACTCCAATGCACCTTTTATAGTACGCAAATGTTATCCTTTTGTATCTGAAATCGTTTAATGAGAAATCGTAATCAAACTGTGCTATTGCCCTCCAGTTTGAACTTAACCTTAATCTGTATCTACCTATCAGGGAGTTTCTGGTTTTTTCTTCTCCGTAAACAAAGCCTCTGTAGTAGGTCAGGTAAAGATTGTAAAGTGAGGTGTTAAAGGAAAGGGTGTCAAACCTGTTTGTTTTGGGGTTGTACTTGATGGTTGAAGAGATTGAGATCTCTTTTGTTACTGGAAAGAATACTATTGCCCGTATTTCTGTGAATTCTGATGACAGCACTGGATTGTAGGGGTCAATGTATCTTTTTGAACTGATGTTTTTTTCTCCAAACAGTGCAACTGTCCCTGTTTTATTTTTAAATAGAAAGTTTGAGTATAACCCTCCTTTTATGTAGAATCCTGAAGGATCAAAGTAATCCTCAATGCTGTGAAATAGAAATGTCGGTCCATCTGAGTTATCTCTGTAACCTGCCTGAATAAATGGCTGGATTGTGTTTTTAAAATGGTTGTATTTTTTATACAACATGGGAAACTTCAATGTATATGAGTAATCAATGGAGGTGTTTTGTTCCATTTTTTCAATAGAGTAATTCAATGTTTTTATTTTCAGTTTCTCTTCTATTGTAAGCTGGCTTAGTACAATGTCTTTTGTTGATAAAATATTTAAGGAGTATCTGGAATATGTAGCGTTTTTAACCCTATCGTCTGATATCAACGATGCCTTTAATTTGAATTTTATGTTTCTTCCGGATATTTTAAACCTGTCTCCATATATGCTTAAAGCGGGCATGGTGGAAGAGTACAGTACTGTTTTTTTTAAAATAGGCTTTTCAAGATAGATAGATGTTGTTATGGCAAAGTGTTTTCCCAATTTTCTGTAGTACCCGCCATAGGTATAAAAATCCCTCATAGCAAGGTCATATTTCCCGAAAGTGTAGTCCCTTACAAGGGAATAATCGTCACCCAAAAAGCCTTTAAAAGAGATTGTCTCATCTGGTGATGGTTCATAGGAGTACTGAAATTCACCCATAGTTCTTCTATTGTTTATCAGTTTGTCCTTTATTGAGTATATTTTAAATCTGCCGTATTCACCTTTTTTAAAACTCTCTCTGTACTCAAATGTCAAACCGGTTCCAGCCTTAGAGTAATAGTCAACCCCTAATGTGATATCCTGGCTTTGGCCTATTGGGATAAAGAGTTCCTGTTTGTAATTGAAGCCATGTTTTGAGGAGTTTCCAAGTTCAGGGATTAAAAGCCCGAAGGTTCTTCTGGTTTTGGCAGGATACACAAAAAAAGGAAGGTAAAAGGCTGTTTTTCTGTTTACCCTGAATTTTAGAGATTTAAATGTCGCATAACCCTCTTTTTTAACCCTGACCTTTTTTGAGAAAAATCCCCAGTAATTGCATCCTTCAGGGCAGGTTGTAAATGTGCAATTTTCCATTGAATAAACATTGTCGGGGAGAAAGGTAATATTTCTGGCAATAAATCTGTAGGTCCCTTCAAGTATTATTTCTCCCTTCAGTATGGTGATGTTTCCGGATGCTTTGTGATATAGAAGTGTTTTCCCCTTGCCTTTTATATCCCCTTTTCTTATTACAACATTTCCTTTTGCGATTACCACCCCGTTTTTTTTATCAATTGTGATGTTGTCTGCTCTGATTGAAAACTCTTTGCTTTTTACCAAACAGTTCCCGAAGAGCTTTACAGTTCCGTTTTTTCTATCGGTAATTATTCTGTCAGCCTTTACGGTAAATTGAGATGCTATCAGGTTGAGGTTAAACAGTATTATAATTAGTATGATACTAATAGTTTTTTTTCTTTTTATAAAATTTCTTTGCATCGTACCTTTCACCTGTAACCGAGTATATAATCAAAAACTTTGTCTGTTCAACTCCGATCGTAACCGCATCAAATGTGAGCATTGCATTTTTTACTTTCTCAGTGAAATTTTTGAAAACAAGGTATCTTATTGTTTTGTTTGACGGTTTTATGGGGGTGGCAAAATCAAGAAGGTACCTGCTTAAAACATCGTTTATTTTCTTTTCTGGATATTTTTTTATCAATGCTCTGAACATATCGTTATAGAGAAGGGGTTTCCTGTACTCTTTTTTGTTTGATATGAGTGAAATGAAGTTCGGATCTATGTAAACGGTTTTACCGGAGTTGTTGATTACTTTGATTTTAAAGTAAATAAAGAACACATTGGGTTTTAGATTAAAAACCTTAAAGTCTTTTGAAAAGGGCACATTTTCAACCTGTTCAACAGATATTGTAAGCCCCATTGATGATATTACCGCTTTCCTGTTTTTTATATAGAGGTTTGGTTTTGGCAGTGGGATGAAATGATAACAGTATCTGTATTCTTTTGCAGTAGCATTTAAAAATAAAAATAATGATAGCAGAATGATTAAAAGTTTTCTCATGGCTCTATCTCTTCTGATTTTCTTGTTACAATGTTGCTTATATCCTCATCTTTGCCAACAACCGTTAGTATGTGATTGGGTTGGATTTTCGTATCGCCGTAGGGGAGGATAATAATGTTTTCAGGATTGTGCTTGTCTTTTATCGCAATGACATAGATCTTGTACCTGTTTCTCAGGTCAAGTTCTATTAGAGTTTTACCTATGAATTCATTTAGGGGTTCAATATCCTTTATGGAATACTCCTCTGTGAGGGTTAATATGTCAGCCATATTCCTTTCAATAAGGTTTTTAGCAGTTTTTTCAGCCATATCTCTTTCAGGGAAAACAACTTCATGCACCCCAAGTGCCCTTAAAATGGCGGCATGATCGTCGCTTATGGCTTTCACAATTATCTTTTTAATTCCGATGTTTTTAAGGTGAAGAGAACAGAGGATGCTCGGTTCTATCTGTTCTCCAAGGCTTACCACACAGGCGTCAACATCTTTTGGCACGAGTGTTTCAAGTATCTCTTTGTCTTTTGCATCTGCAACATAGGCATGCGCCACATTGTCTGCAATTTTATTAACCTTCTCCTGATCGTTGTCAATTGCAATTACATGAGTTCCCAGTTTTGATAGAGATATTGCAAGGTGCTCTCCAAACTGACCAAGGCCTATGACACACACGGTTTTCATTTTTTTCTCCTTTTATCCAATCATAATCTTCTGTTCAGGGTAATCAATCTTTTTCTTGCTTTTCTTTCTAAATAGCAGGGAGGTGACTATGGCAAGCGGCCCAACCCTTCCTGCAAACATATCAGCTATTATAACAAGTTTTCCTGCTGTGCTTAAGTGTGAGGTTATGCCTGTTGAAAGCCCCACCGTGCCAAATGCAGAGACAACTTCAAAAAGCAGGTTTCTAAAACCTTCTTTGAAGGTGGCAAGTATGTTTGTTTCTGTGTAAAGCAAAATTGTAAAAGAAAATAAAACAGTAAAGAGCGCCAGTATAATGACTGATTTGATCTTTTCAACTGTATCTTCTGTCAACTTTCTCTCAAATAGCCTTTTTCTGAATCTTCCAAAGAACATATCTTTTACCACTATTAAAAATCCACTGAAAGTGGTTGTCTTTATCCCGCCTGCACATGAGCCTGGAGACCCCCCAATGAACATTAATGTAATCATGATAAAAAGCGAGGATGAGGGAAGGTTCCCAATGTCAACTGAATTAAATCCGGCAGTTCTTGTTGTAACTGATTGAAACAAACTATCAAGGATTGTGAGATTGGGGTCCCCTGCTTTTATAAGTATCGCTCCTCCTATTACTAAAGCAACGGTTGTGGTAAGTACGACTTTTGTGTGAAAACTTGCCCTGTTCTTTTTCTTTTGTAATAGTTGTTTTATTTCGAATAGAACCGGGTAGCCAAGCCCACCCATAACTATCAGCCACATGACTGTTCCAAGGGTTATCCAGGATGAATGAAAATGAACCAGGCTATCGGAGTATACTGAAAAGCCTGCATTGCAGAAGGCTGAAATTGAATGGAATATTGCAGAGTACAGGGCTTTTTTTGCCGGGTAAAACTTGTTTAATTTTAAAAACAATATCCCTGCTCCAATGCCCTCGATTAAAAAAGTTGACGATACTATGAACTTTAAAAGGTCTTCTATTGATAGGTGTTCAATATCGCCCCCAAAGGTGTCCTGAATGGTGTAATGAGTTTGAATTGAGTATGCTTTCTTGCTTAACCACACAAAGATTGCGGTGAATGTCATTATTCCCAGCCCGCCAATCTGTATCAGGGATAGAATTACTATCTGACCGAATATTGAAAAGTGAGTTCCTGTGTCAAATACTATCAAACCTGTTACGCAGGTTGCTGAGGTGGAGGTGAATAATGCGTCAATAAAACCGGTGTGGTTGCCCGGTGTGGAGGATACTGGCAATGTTAGCAGAATCCCACCTAAAAGTATAACCATGGCGAATGATGTTACCAGAGCAGATTCTGGTTTTGTTATCCATAGTCTGTATCTTAAAAGAAACTCCTTTATCATATCAAAAGAATTATAACACACAGGATTACAGTATTTTTTGTCTTAAATTTGAAATAATTTTTTAAATATGTTTTAATAATGAATGATAATTCATTCAGTTTTTAAGGTGGGCTATGAAATTGAAGAAAGAAGAAAAAAAGAGAAAAATTATTAACGCAGCCATAAAGATCTTTGCAAGAAATGGGTACTTTAATTCAAGGGTATCTGAAATTGCTAAAGAAGCGGGTGTTGCTGATGGAACCATTTACATTTACTTCTCCAGTAAAGAGGAGTTGCTTTCGGCCATTTTTGACGAAGCCCTGCAGGTTTTTGTTGAAGAATCCACGAGACTCCTTGAAGGGATTGAGGATCCGATTGAAAAGTTAAGGAACATAGTTTACCTCCATTTAAAGCATTTAGGCTCAAACAGAGATCTTGCGATGGTTTTTCAGATTGAATTCAGGCACAATATCGTTTTTATGGAAAGGTTGTCGAAGACAAGGCTTGCAGACTATTTCAAAATTATTGAAAGTGTTGTTACGGAGGGTCAGAAAAAAGGAGTATTTAAAGAACTTAATCCCAGATTCTGTGCAAAAGTCCTCTTTGGCATTATAGATGAAATGGTAACCTCATGGTTGATAGCGAATAAAAATTATTCCCTTGAAAAGGATGCTGACATTATAGTGAATACCTTTGTTTACGGTATTGCAAAAAGCGAATAATTTTGTAAAATAAAAGGAACATCACAAAACTTTGGGGGGACGGATGGAAATAAAAACTATATGTCATTTGTTTTTTGACCTTGTGGACAATTACCCGGAACATATCGTTTTTAAGTACAAAAAGGATGGTGTTTACCAGGGGGTGAGTGGAAAAGAGGTAAAAGAAATTGTTGAAGAACTTGCAAACGGGCTTATATCCCTGGGGGCAAAGCCTGATTCAAAGGTTGCCATTATATCCCACAACAGGATTGAGTGGGTTCTTGCCGACCTTGCAATAGTGACTGCAGGTGGAGTTACCGCATCCATCTATCCCACACTTTTGGGTCATCAGGCTGCATACATTATCAATGATTCTGATGCAGAGATTATCTTTGTTGAGAATATGCTTCAATATGAAAAGATTGAGGGTGTGTGGAAGGATTGTCCTAAACTGAAATACATGGTGGTAATGGACAACACAAAAGTGGATAAAGAGAATGTTATGACCTTTGATGAGTTGAGAGAAAAGGGGAAAGAATATAAAAGCCAAAACCCTGATGAATACAAAAACAGGTGGCAATCAAGGAAACCTGAGGATCTGCTCACCCTTATTTACACATCAGGGACAACCGGCGACCCGAAAGGGGTTATGTTAACTCACAATAACCTTGTAACCAATGTAAAAGATTCAACCGTTCATGTTCTTGGTGAGAGGTTAAAGCCGGGCAAACTGACAGCCCTTTCGTTTCTCCCATTAAGCCATTCTCTTGAAAGAATGGCAGGATATTATCTGATGCTTTACAATGGAGCAACTGTTGCTTTTGCTGAGAGTATAGATACTGTTGCGCAAAATATGCTTGAAGTTAAGCCAACCTGTATGGTATCTGTTCCAAGGCTTTATGAAAAAATCTACGCAAAGGTAATAGACACCGCTCTTTCAGCGGGGGGCTTAAAGAAAAAGATATTTCTCTGGGCAAAGAATATAGGCTCACAGATTGTGGCACATAAAGTAAATGGGAAAAAGCCATCGGGAATGCTTAAGTTCAAGTACTCATTGGCAAAAAAGTTGGTGTTTAGCAAGTTAAAGGAAAAAACCGGCGGAAGGCTGTGGTTTTTCATTTCAGGGGGAGCGCCGCTGGGCAAAGAAATTGCCGAATTCTTTCTTGCAGCCGACCTGATAATTCTTGAAGGGTATGGGCTAACGGAAACATCTCCGGTAATATCGGTTAACACCTTTGACAGAATTAAACCCGGTACTGTGGGATTGCCTATCCCAAATGTTCAGGTAAAAATAGCGGAAGACGGTGAAATACTCTGCAAAGGTCCAAATGTGATGAAGGGATATTACAAAAGGCCTGAGGATACAAAAGAGGCAATTGACGAGGATGGCTGGTTCCATACAGGGGATATAGGAATGATAGATGAAGACGGTTTCCTTGTTATAACAGATAGGAAGAAGGAGATAATTGTTACATCAGGTGGTAAAAATGTTGCTCCTCAACCAATAGAAAACGCTTTGAAGGCAAGCAAGTACATAACCCAGGCTGTGTTAATAGGCGATAAGAGAAAGTACATTTCCGCTTTGATTGTCCCTGATTTTGATGTTCTGGAAAGGTGGGCAAAAGAAAACGGGGTTGACTTCGGCTCAAGGGAAGAACTTATTGAAAAACAGGTTGTCAAAGACCTTATTCAAAAAGAGGTTAACAGGGTTAACGAAGACCTTGCAAGGTATGAGCAGATAAAGAAATTTGCCCTTTTACCACAAGAATTGACGCAGGATGGGGGAGAGTTAACACCCACATTGAAGGTAAAAAGAAGGGTAATTAACGAAAAGTATAAAGACATTATAGATAGTTTGTATGGTGAATAAGGATTTTTTAGTCCACCTAATTGAAAACGAATATATCAGGAAGGGCTTAATAGCCCTTCTTGTTTTGTTTTTTGCATTTTTTTTAAGAAGGGTTGCGGTTCAAAAAATATTCACACTTCTTGGAAAGATTGCAGGGAAAACAAAAACAAAGAGCGATGACTTTTTAACAGAGAACATCCCCCCTGTTATAAACAATTTTGTACTGGTTGTCGCAATATACATTATTGCATCCCTTTTCAAGACAGACATCTCTCATCCCCTTTTCAAAAAGGTTGTTGACAATGTTTTCCTTTTCATAGTTGTTTTTGTTGTAATCAGGTTTTTCTTTGTGTTAATAGACTCATTCGTAATTCTTCTTACAGAGTGGACTGCTAAAACAAAGTCTCCACTTGACGACCAGATTGCAATTGTTGCAAGAAAGTCTCTAAAAGTGGTAACGGTAATTCTTGGTATTCTGTTTCTCATTCAAAATATGGGTTACTCTGTTTCCGGTTTAATTGCATCCCTTGGGCTTGGCGGCTTAACCGTTGCCCTTGCTGCAAAGGATGCTGTCTCAAATTTTTTCGGTTCAATTGTAATACTTGTTGATTCTCCTTTTAAAATAGGAGACTGGGTAAAGATGGGGAGTGTTGAGGGGGTTGTTGAAGAGATAGGGTTTAGAAGCACAAAGATAAGAACATTTGAAAAAACCCTTATAACTGTTCCAAACTACAAAATAGCAAACGAATCTATTGAGAATTTCTCCAACAGGGATAGAAGGAGGATCAAGTTTACAATTGGAATTGAATACTCCACCCCCCCTGAAAAGGTTGAATCTGTTTTAAAGGGAATTAAATCTTTGATAGAGTCAAACGAAGGGATTGCAAAGGATTTTTACCTTGTAAACTTCACAACTTTTGCGGACAGCTGGCTTGAGATATTTGTGTATTGCTTTACAACCACAACAAACTGGAAGAAATACCTTGAAATAAAAGAGGAATTGAATCTTTCAATTATGAAACTTCTTGAAAGTAAAAAGGTCAATTTTGCCTTTCCTTCTCAGAGCATTTACATTGAGAAAGCCCCTGAAAACAACGCCTGAATTTTTTAATCCTTTCCATTCTTTATTCTTTCCCTTTTTTGAAGTAAAATTGTGGTAACTGTTTTTTGTGGGAGGGGATATGAACTCCGTAATTATGGTTGCAGGGACATTTTTTCTTTACATAATTGCCTATTCCATTTACGGGAAGTATCTTGGGCACAGGATTTTCGGATTAAGCAATGAAAATGAAACTCCGTCGCACAGGTTAAGGGACAATATAGATTATATCCCCACAAAAAAGGAGGTGCTTTTTGGCCACCACTTTACCTCAATTGCAGGGCTTGGCCCCATTGTAGGACCCACAATTGCGGTTATATGGGGGTTTGTGCCTGCAATTTTGTGGGTGATATTCGGCTCAATATTTATGGGAGCAATACACGATCTTGGCTCTGTTGTTGTTTCAATGAGAAACAAAGGGTACTCAATAGGGGAGATAACCACCAAACTTGTAAACAGAAGAACAAGGATGCTTTTTCTTTTTATTATATTCTTTGAACTGTGGATGGTTATTGCTGTCTTTGCCCTTATTATTGCCATACTTTTTACCCTTTATCCCGGCTCTGTGATCCCTGTATGGCTTCAAATTCCAATATCAATGGGAGTTGGCTACTATGTTTACAAAAAAAACGGCAACATATACATTGCATCAATAATTGCCATAATTTTAATGTATTTCACCATATACATCGGCACCTACTACCCTGTTAAAATGCCTGCTCTTTTCGGTTTAAGCGGCCAGGAGATCTGGATGATAATCCTTTTTGCTTACTGTTTTATTGCCTCTGTCCTCCCTGTCTGGGTACTGCTCCAGCCGAGGGATTTTATAAACGCATTGCAGTTGATTCTTATACTTGTTTTGATGGCACTTGCGGTTTTTGTCTCTCACCCTCACATTGTTGCCCCCGCTTTAAGGCTTCACCCTGAGGGTGCACCTCCGATTTTCCCGTTTCTGTTTATAATAATTGCCTGCGGTGCAATATCAGGGTTCCACTCACTTGTGGCATCGGGGACAACCTCAAAACAGATTGACAAAGAATCTGATGCCGTATTTATAGGCTATGGGGGCATGCTTGCAGAGGGATTCCTTGCAACCCTTGTTATAGTTGCCTGCATAGCAGGGATAGGGCTTGGCACACACGGGGCAAACGGGGTTGTTTTAACAGGAAAAGAGGCCTATATGCACCATTACCTTTCCTGGACAGCCATAAAAGGGCTCGGTGCCAAACTTTCCGCATTTGTTACAGGTGCGGTTAATATGATTGAGAAGTTAGGGATCCCCAAAAACCTTTCAGCAACAATACTTGGAGTTTTCCTTGTTTCTTTTGCAAATACAACCCTTGATACTGCTGCAAGGATACAGAGGTATGTTATCTCTGAGCTTGCACTTGATTACAAATTGAAACCTCTATCAGACAAGTACATTGCAACCTTTATTGCGGTTGCAACCGCAGCCCTTCTTGCCTTTTCAAATAAAGGTGGAAAGGGGGCTCTTGTTCTGTGGCCTCTTTTTGGCTCGGTTAATCAGTTGCTTGCAGGGCTTGCGCTTCTCATAATAACCGTTTATCTTAAAAGGAAGAACAAACCGCTATTCTATGTTGCAATCCCCTTGGTTTTTATGGTTGTTATGACAGGGTTTGCCATGGCATACAATATCCTTGATTTTTTTCATAAGCGTAATATACTTTTACTCTTGATAGGCATTGCAGTTTTTATCCTTGAAATCTGGATGGTAATAGAGGCAATGGTTGTTTTGAAAAAGAAAGAAATAACGGGGTGATAAAATGGCTAATATTAAGATTGATAAGGCTTACAATCACAAAGAGGCAGAGAAAAAATGGTATCAGATGTGGGAAGAAAGGGGTTACTTTGTAGCAGATTCAAAAAGCGATAAACCCCCCTTTTCAGTGGTTATTCCCCCTCCAAACATAACAGGTAACCTTCACATGGGCCATGCCCTTGTTTATACACTTCACGATGTCATTGTCAGGTACAAAAGAATGAAGGGATTTAACACCCTATGGCTTCCTGGTGTTGACCATGCGGGAATTGCAACCCAGAATGTTGTTGAAAAGCAGCTTGCAAAAGAGGGTAAAACAAGAAAAGACCTTGGAAGGGAAGAGTTTGAAAAAAGGGTGTGGCAGTGGAAAGAGGAAAACGAGGATGCAATAAAAAACCAGTTGAGGAAACTTGGATGCTCTGTTGACTGGACAAGGTTTCGCTTCACCCTTGACCCCGGACTTTCAAGGGCTGTTAGAAGGGTTTTTGTTACCCTTTACAAAGAGGGTTTAATATACAAAGATAGTATGATTGTAAACTGGTGCCCGAGGTGTGAGACTGCAATTTCAGACCTTGAGGTAAAACATAAAGACAGAGACGGGAAGTTGTGGCACTTTAAATACCCTGTAAAAGGGGAGAAGGATAAATTTGTGGTTGTTGCAACAACAAGGCCTGAAACAATGCTTGGAGATACGGCGGTTGCCGTTCACCCTGATGACGAAAGGTACAAAGACCTTGTTGGCAAAACAGTTATAATCCCAATAGTTAACAGGGAAGTGCCTGTTATTGCCGATGACTTTGTTGACAAAGAGTTTGGAACAGGATGCGTAAAGGTAACCCCTGCCCATGACCCCAACGATTACCAGTGCGGGTTAAGACACAAACTTGATATAGTTGAGGTTATTGACAGGCACGGTAATATGACTGATGCTGCCGGTGAAGAGTTTAAGGGGCTTGACAGGTTTGAAGCGAGGAAAAAGGTTGTTGAAAAGATGGAAGAGCTGGGCCTTCTTTTAAAGATTGAGCCTCATAAACATGCTGTAGGGGAATGTGATAGGTGCTCTACTATAATTGAGCCTGCTGTTTCAACCCAGTGGTTTGTTAAAATAAAACCTCTTGCCGAGCCTGCATTAAAGGTTGTTGAAAACGATGATATAAAGTTTGTCCCTGAAAAGTGGAAGAAAACCTACTATGAATGGATGAGGAATATACACGACTGGTGTATTTCAAGGCAATTGTGGTGGGGGCACAGGATACCTGCGTGGTACTGCAAGGATTGCGGCCACATTACGGTTGCTGAAATTGACCCTGAAAGTTGTGAGAAGTGCGGTTCAAAAAACATTGAGCAGGAAAAGGATGTTCTGGATACCTGGTTTTCTTCTGCATTGTGGCCTTTTTCAACACTTGGCTGGCCTGACGAGACCGATGACCTAAAGACTTTCTATCCTACAAGTGTTCTTTTAACAGGCTTTGACATACTGTTTTTCTGGGTTGCAAGAATGATTATGATGGGGCTTAAATTTATGGGGGATGTCCCGTTTTACACAGTTTACTTCAATGCCCTTGTAAGGGATGCACACGGCCAGAAGATGTCAAAGTCAAAGGGCAATGTAATTGACCCCCTTGAGGTAATGGAGAAGTTTGGGACAGACGCTTTAAGGTTTACTCTCTCCATTATGGCTGTGCCCGGAACTGACATATCCCTTTCTGAGGAGAGGCTTGAAGGTTACAGGGCTTTCTGCAACAAAATATGGAATGCAACAAGGTTTGTTTTAATGAACATAGATGAAACTGTTGATGCCACAACCGTTGATTACTCTTCTTTAGCCCTTGCTGATAAGTGGATTTTATCCAAACTTTCAAAGGCTATAGCGAATGTTGACGAGAACATAGACAAGTTCAGGTTTCACGAGGCTGCAAACACCCTCTATCATTTCTTATGGCACGATTTCTGTGATTGGTACATTGAAAGCACAAAGAAAAGGCTTTTAAACGACGAAGAGAATGTAAAAAAACTCCTTGTCCTTGTTTTAACAAGGGTATTGAAACTCCTTCACCCGTTTATGCCTTACATAACCGAGGAATTGTACCAGAAACTGCCGGGGCATGGGGAAAGCATTGCCATTGAGCAATTCCCTGTTTTCAGGCAGGACTGGGTTGATGAAACTGCAGAAAGTGAGTTTGAAACATTGCAGGAGATAATCTCCAAGATCAGGGGAATTAGAACAGAGAAAAAGATACCGCCGTCAAAAAAGATAGAGGTTGATTTAATACCGCTGAACGATGAAATCAAAACCTTAATTGAAAGGGAAAAGGATTTAATAGAACTTCTTGCAGGCGCAAAATCAATCTCCTGCGTTGAGAAGTTTGATGATGAAAAAATGTACTCAAAGGCTGCTGCAAAGGGAACAGAGATAGGGGTATCCCTTGAGGGGCTTCTTGACAGAGATGCTGAAAGGGAGAGGATTTCAAGGGAGATGGCAAAGATTGAAAAAGAGATGGAAAAGGTTAAAAAGAAGCTTGAAAATGAAAATTTCCTCTCCAAGGCTCCAAAAGAGGTTGTTGAGAAAAACAGAAACATTTATAGAGAATTGAAAGAGAAGTACGAGGTATTAAAACAAAACCTTGAAAACCTGAAATAGAGGACAGATGAACATAGCAATTACAGGTGCTTCAAGCGGCATAGGGTATGGGCTTGCAAAAAGGTATATTGAAAAAGGGCACACCCTCTTTCTTTTTGCGAGAAGAAGGGAAAAACTTGAAGAATTGAAAGCCCTTGCTCCGAACAGGGTTTTTGTCTATCCAATAGACATCACAAAATTCGGTGCATTTAAAAAGATAGTTGAAGAGGTGGCAAAAAGAAACTTCATTGACATTGCAATTGCAAATGCAGGAACATCAACAGGGCACGGGCTTGAAGTGCCTGACTTTGAATCATTTAAAAAAACCTATGACTTAAATGTGCTTGGAGTACACGCATTTTTAGAGCCACTTGTGAACAAAATGATTGAGCAGGGAAAAGGCAAGATCGTTGTAATATCCTCTCTTGCATCAATAATCGCTTCCCCCTCATCGGTTGCTTACTCCTCAACAAAGAGGGCTTTGAACTCTTACTGCGAATCAATGAGAAACCTTCTATCCCCCTATAACATCAAGGTGATAAACATAATGCCCGGATTTATAAAAACCCCTTTGACAGAAAAAAACAAATTCAAAATGCCGTTTTTAATGGAACTTGATTATGCACTTGACAGAATTGAGTATGCAATTGACAAAAACAAAAAAGAGTATGGATTCCCTAAATTGTTTTACTTTGTTTTAAGGTTCTTATCCTGTATGCCTGCTTTTTTCAGAGACTTTATCCTCAAAAAAACCGCCAAAAAGGTGTTTTAATGTCTGATTACATACTTCTCATCACCGCAGGGGGGGTGGGGAAAAGGTTTGGAAAGCCCTATCCAAAGCAGTTAGAGAAGATTAACGGCAGGCCTTTAATTGAGTGGACTGTTGGTTTTTTTGAAAAAATAAAGCCCGCATTTTGTGTTTTAACCTACCCTGAAGGGTTTGAAAGTGATTTTAAATTCCTTGAAAACAGGTTTTCCTTCCCGCTTTTTTTAGTTAAAGGGGGTAAGGAGAGGTTTTTCTCTGTGAAAAACGGGGTTGAGTTTGTTTTTCGGAAGGAAAATAAAAAAGATATTCCCCTCCTTGTGCACGACGGGGTAAGGCCGTTTTTGAGTTTAGAGGTTGTGAAAGAGGTGATAGAAAAGACAAAGGAGAAAGGCTGCGCTGTTCCCTATATCCCTTTAAGCGGCACATTGAGAAGGCTTGAAAACGGTGAGTTTTCAGAGGTTATTGACAGGAAAAATGCGGTTGCCATAACCACCCCTCAGGGGGCAAAACTCTCTATTCTTCACACCTGTTTTCAAAAAGCAAAAAAGATCTACACAGACGAATCCACCATGCTTTCAGATTTCGGTTTTAACCCCTTCCCTGTAAAAGACTGGCATTTTAACATTAAAATCACCGAGCAAAGTGATATTGAGATTGCTTTAAAACTCATTGATTTTTTTTGAATTAAACTTTCCCAGATAAAAGGGCTGAAAAATTCCTTGACTTTATATTTTGATATTTGTCAAAATGTAAAAATGATGGGAGGAGAGATGAAGAGAAAACTTCTTTTTCTTTGCACAGGGAATTCTTGCAGAAGTCAGATGGCTGAGGGGTATGGAAAACTCTTTTTGTCAGATATTGTTGATGTTTATTCGGCAGGCACCGAAAAGCACGGGCTTAACCCTTATATGCTTAAAGTGATGGATGAAGACGGGGTGGATATGAGTGGCCATTACTCAAAAACACTTGACGAACTGGACAGCATCAACTTTGATTTTGTTATTACACTTTGCGGCCATGCAAAAGAAAACTGCCCTGTTTACCTTAAAGAAAATGCAATTGTGATTCATCACGGCTTTGAGGACCCTGCTAAATTCAGGGGAAGTGAAGATGAAATTTTAAATGAATTCAGGCGGGTAAGGGATGAGATAAAAGAGTTTGTGCGATACGAGTTGCCTCACCTTTTAAGAGAGGTTGAAAATGGATAGATTATCCGCTTTCTCAGGCCTTTTTAAAGCACTTGGGGATGTTAACAGATTGACCATCTGCCTTTTGCTTTTCAAAAGGGAGATGTGTGTTTGTGAGATTGTTCAATGCCTTCCTGTTTCTTTTTCCACAGTTTCAAGCCATTTGAGGCTGTTGCAGGGGGCAGGTATTGTGAAAAGCAGAAAAGAGGGGAAGTGGGTTTTCTATTCCCTTGAATCCGACCGTTTTATCCGGAAGATAATAGGGGATGTTTTTAACTCTTTGAAGAATGATGAGTTTTTTAGCGAAATGTTAAAAAAGGTTGATAAATTGTCCCCTGATGTTTGCTCCCTTAAATTCAAGGAGTGAGGTATGTGGTGGATACCTGTCCTTTTTTTCTTTATAGCCTTTGTTTTTTCAATGCTTGGTATGGGGGGCTCTCAGGTTTACATACCTGTCCTTTTCTGGGCAGGGCTTGACTTTAAGACTCAGGCAATACCTCTTGGTATGCTTTTGAATGTGGTGAACAGCTCATCCGCTGCTTTTACTTACTGGAAAAAGAAACTTATTGATTTTAAAATAGGGGTTTTTTTCGGGATAACTATGCTTGTGTTTGCACCTGTTGGGGCTTATTTTTCAACAATTCTGCCGTCTAAATTTCTCATTTTTGTGTTTGCATTGTTCACATTTATATCTGCAACTATGATGTGGATAGGATGGCAGCCTGAAAGAAAAATGGAAGGAAAGGGAAGGGTTATTTTAGGGTTTACAGGGGGAAGTGTGCTTGGCTTTCTTGCAGGGCTTATCGGAAGGGGCGGAGGCTCGTTTGTTGTCCCTTTTTTATATATGGCCGGTGTTGAGGCAAAGATTTCTGCTGCCACTTCCTCTTTAATCGTAACATTTTCGGGAATTTCAAGTTTTCTCTCACACATTGCAATGACTGCAAAGCCGGACTGGGGATTGTGGTTTTTGTGCGTAATTGCTGTTTTTGCAGGAAGCAGGCTTGGTTCAAACTTTATGGTAAAAAAACTAAAGGGAAGGGAAATAAAGAGGGTTTTTGCAATAGTGCTTTATCTTATTGGGATTATCCTCATTGTCAAGGATATTTTATTGAAATAGGAGGCTTAATATGTTTGAAAGGCACCGTAATATTGTTAATTCAATCGAGGGTTTAAAAGAGGAAGAACGGGAGTTTTTGTACTCTGCATTGAATATTCACGGGCATATATGCGGCGGAATGCCAATGGGTTATGTGGCCGGGCTTGCTGGACTGAAAGCCCTTGGTATTAAAAGGGAAAGAAATATGGATACTATGGCAATAATCAATGTAGGAAATGGCCATGCAGCAGGGTGTTTTGCCGATGGTGTTCAATTTGCTACAGGGTGTACCTCTGGTAAGGGAATTTTAAAGAAAGAACCAAAGGGTAAGTGGAGTTTTCTTTTAATTGATAAAAAGAAGGGAAAGGCTGTAAAGGTTACATTAAAGGGAGAGATTTTAAAAAAGGCTTTTTCAGCACCTTTTATTCAGGATTACAGAATTAAAGGGATAAACCCCACAGATATCCCTGAGAACATTGCAGAGCCTGGATTTAAAAGGCCTTTTTCATTGCAATTTGATCAATTGGTGAAGGTTGAAGGGCCGTTTGATTTTCACATTGAAAAGAAAAAACCCTGTTTTAAAATAGTAGAGTGCAGCATGTGCGGAGAGATGGTTGCGGAAAATTATGTTAAACTTGAAGAAGAAAAGGTGGTTTGCATAGATTGTTGCGGATATAAATTTTAAGATTAAACAGATTCTTAATTTCTTTATTCTTAATTTTTCATTTTATTTGAAAAATCTGCTAAACTTTATTTTAGAAAGAAAAAGGGGTACAAATGAGTTTTTCGGGACTCTTTAATTCTGCAAGGAATTGGCTGAATGTCCATGGTTTTGAAATAGTAATTGTGTTTTTTCTTGGCTTTACAGGTATTTATATTTCATTAAAACTGTCGAAGATAATTGAGAAAGCACTTTTGAAAAAGGATGTGGAGAGGGCTATCTCTTCTCTCATTAGAAAACTTGTTTTTTACTCTCTTTCTGTTTTGATTGTTATTGCGGTATTAAATAAACTGGGGGTAAATACCGCTTCTCTTTTAACAGTTATAGGCGCAATGGGTCTTGCTGTTGGGCTGGCGTTAAAGGATTCTTTCTCCCATTTTGCCTCTGGTATTCTAATTGTATTGCTTCGCCCTTTTACTGTTGGGGATTACATTAAGGTTAACGGTTTTGAGGGGTTTGTGCAGGATATAGGCATCTTCCATACCACATTAAATACTCTGGATAATGCAACAGTTATAATCCCAAATTCTTCTGTTACAAATACAACGGTAATCAATTTTACAAAAGAAGACAGGAGGAGAGTTATTCTGACTTTCGGAATAGGTTATGGGGATAATATTGAAAAAGCAAAAGGGATTATTCTTGGTATTTTAAATGAGAATGAAAAAATTTTAAAAGACCTGGAACCAATGGTTGCTGTTAGCGAGCTTGGGGATAATTCCGTTAATATTCAGGTTAGGGCATGGGTAAAAACCGAGGATTACTGGGATGTTTACTTTTATCTTCTTGAAAGTGTTAAAGTTGCATTTGACAATAACGGGATAACAATTCCATACCCGCAACTTGATGTACATTTGAATAAAGAATAATTTTTATTTTTTGATAAAAATTATTGACAGGAGTGTTTTAATAGGTTAACATTTTATCAGGGAGGTTGATATGCTGGATAAAAGGATGAACGATGCTTTAAACAAACAGTTAAACGAGGAGTTATTCTCCGCTTACCTTTACCTTTCAATGTCTGCATGGTTTGATTCAATTGGATTGAAGGGTTTTGCAAACTGGATGATGGTGCAGTACAAGGAGGAGACGGAGCATGCAATGAAGTTTTACAGTTACATTCAGTCAAGGGGTGGAGAGGTAAAACTCCTTGCAATTAAAGAACCCCCTCAAAAGTGGGATTCCCCCCTTCATGCCTTTGAAGAGACTTTGAAGCATGAGCAGTTTATTACAAAGTGCATAAACGAACTTACCGACCTTGCCGAGGAGTTGAAAGACAGGCCTACAATGAACTTTTTGCAGTGGTTTGTCGACGAGCAGGTTGAGGAAGAGGAAAACGACAGGGAGATTATTGACAGGTTAAGGTTGATTGAGGGAAGCAAAAACGGTATCTTTATACTGGATAGGGAGCTTGCCCAGAGGCAGTTTGTTCCTGAATCACAGTAAAGGACGGGGATTTAATTGAAAGAAAAGGTTTTTGTCGTTGACGATGAAGAAGATATTTTAAACCTTGTTTCCCTGCACTTAAAGAGAGCAGGCTATCAGGTTAAAGAATTTAAAGAGGCGGGCAGTTTCTTACAAGAGATTGAAAAAGAAAGGCCCGCCCTTGTTGTTCTTGACTTAATGCTTCCAGATATGGATGGAATTGAGGTTTGCAGGTTGTTGAAAAGCGATAGTAAATACGGGGATATCTATGTTTTGATGCTCACAGCATTATCCTCTGAAACAGATGTTGTGCTTGGCCTTGAGTTAGGGGCAGACGATTATGTTACAAAACCCTTTTCCCCGAGGGAGCTTGTTGCAAGGGTGAAGGCTGTTTTGCGAAGGGGAAAGGGTGAAAGTGAAGCCCATACAGTTGAAATTAAAGGTATATTGAAACTTGATTTTGAGGGGTACAGGGTGTGGGTTAAGGGTAAAGAGATTGAACTGACAGCCACAGAGTTCAGGATTTTGAAGATCCTGATTGAGAAAAAGGGAAGGGTTCTGTCAAGGGAGAAAATACTTGATTACCTGTGGGGAAATGAAAAGTATGTGATTGAAAGAACTGTGGATGTTCACATAAGGCATTTAAGGGAGAAACTTGGAGAGGCAGGGTGTTTTATAAAAAATGTGCGGGGGGTTGGGTACAGGTTTGAGGCATGAAGGATTCAATTTTTTTAAAGATATTCCTCAATTTCTTTATTATAATTCTGCTCCTTGCACTTTTTGTTTTCGCTTTTTCTTTTCGTGTTGTTAAGAACCATTACATAAAAACCCTTGTCTCGGATTTAAAAAACCTTGCAATCACCCTTTCGCCGGAGGTTTTGTCCTTTGTTGAAAAAGAGCGGTTTAAATCCCTTGATGATTTTGTGAAGAGATTGGGAAGTGAAACGGATACAAGAATAACCATTGTTTCGGTTAAAGGAAGGGTTTTTGCAGATTCAAAAAAAGACCCCGCGTTAATGGAAAATCATAGAAACAGGCCTGAAATTATAGATGCCTTAAAAAACGGTTTCGGGTATTCAATAAGGTTCAGTAAAACAGTTAAAAAAGAGATGCTCTATGTTGCAATCCCTCTTAAAAAAAGCGGGAAGGTAATTGCATTTGTCAGGGTTAGCCTTTTTTTAAGAGACATAAACAGGTTGCTTGACAAATTAAAGGGAAGGCTTTTGTTTATAGTTGTCGCAATTTCTCTTTTAGCCTTGATTTTTGCCTTTCTCGTCTCAAAAAACCTTTCAAAGCCAATAGTTGAACTTGCGAAAGAAACAGAGAAAATTGCAGAAGGGAATTTCAATGTGAAGATTGATATTAAAAGAGATGACGAGATAGGGTTGCTTGGAAAAAACTTTGTTGAAATGGCTGAAAAATTGAAGGTTTTGTTCAATGACCTGAAACTTAAACAGCAGGAACTCTCTAACATAATCTCATCTCTCTCCGAGGCGATTGTCGTGCTTGATATTGAAGATTGTATCCTTTTCTTTAACAAAGCATTCCGCACCTTTTTCGGAAATGTCAGAAAGGGAGACAAAATTTATCAATACATTAGAAGCCACACATTTTTAAACCTTATTGATGAAGCAAAAAAGGGGAGCACAACCCTTAAAGAGATAGTGATAAAAGGCAAACCCTTTCTTTGCAGCATTGCCATTGTTGATGAAAACAGGGAGTATATTGTTGTGTTGAGAGACATCTCGGAGTTTAAAAACCTTGAAAAGATAAAAAAAGACTTTGTTTCAAATGCCTCTCACGAGTTAAGAACCCCCTTAACTGCAATAAAAGGATACCTTGAAACCCTTGAAGATGAGGTTAGCGAGCAGGGCAGAACCTTTCTGGACATTGTCAGGAGAAATACAGACAGGCTGACCAATATTGTCAATGACCTGTTAACCCTTTCAGGCATTGAAGACAGGGGGATTGAAGAGAGGGTTGATGTGAATTTGACTTCAATTTTGAAGAATGTTGTATTTCTTTTTAAACAAAGGGCTGAGGAAAAGGGGTTAAGCCTTGAATTTAAAAACAGAATTGAATCGGATGCTTTCATAAAGGGAGACCCCTTTAAACTGGAACAGGCTTTTATCAATCTTGTTGACAATGCTATAAAGTACACTGATAAAGGGAAAGTTGATGTTTTACTTGAAAAGGTTGAAAGGGGTTTCCTTGTCAAGGTTTCGGATACAGGTATTGGAATACCCGAAAAAAGCATTGAAAGAATTTTTGAAAGATTCTATGTTGTCGATAAATCCCGCTCCAAAAGCATGGGGGGCACAGGGCTTGGGCTTTCAATAGTGAAACACATTGTTATGCTTCACAACGGAGATATAAAGGTTAATTCAAAATTGCAAGAGGGCTCTTCTTTCTCTGTCTTTCTGCCGGAAAAATAAAAATCAGGAAATTAACAGTAATTTAACAAATTGCTAATTCAAATTTAACCTTCCGATGAAAAACTTATTCCGAAATACTTTCGGGAGGTTTTGATGAAAAGACTTTTTCCCCTGTTTTTTATGGCGTTTTTTGGTTTTTCCCTGTTAGGCCAGAGTTTACCATCCTGGATAGCAAACACAAAGGTAAAGGGAGATTTCAGGTTAAGGGAAGAGTACAAGGATGAAAGCGGTAAGGTTGACAGGTATAGAACAAGGATAAGGTTCAGGCTTGGTTTTCTCACCGCTATCAACCAAAGGGTTAAAATAGGGTTTAATTTTGCTTCAGGTTCAGGAGACCCCCGCTCAACCAATGTAACACTTGGAGATTCTGAATCAAAGAAGGAATTTAACATTGATTCGGTTTACTTTGTTTACAGAGTACTGGATAGCCTTTCTATCTGGGGCGGCAAATACACATCAATAAAGCATGCCCTTTTCAGGCCAACCGACCTTTTATGGGACTCTGACATAACCCCGGAAGGTGTTGGCTTTATTTACAGAAAAAATTTGACTGACAGTACAGGGTTTTTTCTAAACGGTTCTTACATTGCCCTTGACGAATTCAAGTCAAGCGGGGCAGACCCTTTTATATATTTTGTTCAGCCTGGATTAAAAGTGAATTTAAATAACACTGTTGTTAAAATCGGGCTTGCGTATTACAGCGGGGTGCATGTAAAAGGCAATGTATTTAAGTACTCTTCCGGGACAAACACCCTTGAAAACGGGGTTTTAAAGTACGATTACAAAGTGTTTAGCCCCTCTTTTGAGGCAAAGTGGAAGGTTGATGGTGAAAGGGTTAAATTTTTCAAACTGTTTGGCGAGTATGCAAACAATACAGAGGTTGACGACAATGACTCAGGTTACGAGTTCGGGCTTGGGTTTGGCAAAAAGTTAAAATCAAGGGGAGACTTTGAGGTTAAATTGAATTACAGACATCTTGAAAAGGATGCCTGGCTTGATATTTTCCCGGATTCAGACGCATTCAGTGGAAAAACAGGGGTAAAGGGTGAAGAGATAGAGGTTAAGTATTGCCTTGAAAAAAATGTTTATTTAACGGTTGATGTTTACAATATGAAGAAGATTTCCGATACCAATCACAAACAGAAGGTTGTACAGTTTGACCTTAACTTTAAATTTTAAAAGGAGGAAAAAAGATGAAGAAGATTTTGTTTATCCTTTTGGTGATTTTAATTGCAGGCTTTAATACGGCGGGTTTTTCAAAGGGGATTGAGTTAACAGGTGCAGGCGCAACATTTCCCTATCCCCTGTATTCAAAGATGTTTAACGAATACCATAAATTAACAGGAACGAAAGTGAATTATCAGGCAATAGGCTCTGGTGGCGGTATAAGGCAATTAAGGGCTAAAACAGTTGATTTTGGTGCATCTGATGCATTTGTCAATGATGAAGGGTTAAAAAAGTTTGCAAGTCCAATTGTTCACATTCCAATGACTGCAGGTGCCGTTGTTGTTGCTTACAATCTGCCGGGGAATCCTCAATTAAAACTTACTCCTGAAGTACTTGCAGATATATTTCTTGGAAAGATTAAAAAGTGGAATGATAAAAGGATTGCTGAATTAAATAAAAATGTACAGCTTCCGTCCCTTCCAATAATGGTTGCCCACAGATCTGATGGCAGCGGAACGACATTCATATTTACCGATTACCTCTCAAAGGTGAGCAAAGAGTGGAAGGAGAAGGTTGGAAAGGGTAAATCGGTAAACTGGCCTGTGGGCCTTGGTGGAAAAGGGAATCAGGGGGTTGCCGGTCTTGTTAAGAATATGCCGGGCTCAATAGGGTATGTTGAGCTTGCATATGCAATTCAAAACAATATGCCTTATGCAACACTTAAAAATAAGGCCGGAAACTTTGTGAAACCTTCATTGGAATCCGTTTCAAAGGCTGCAAATATTGATCTGCCCGATGATATGAGGGTAAGCCTCACAAATACCGGTGCATCTTATGGATACCCTATTTCAGGTTTCACCTGGATACTTGTTTACCAGAACCTTGAAGATGGTAAATTAAGTGAGGAAAAGGCAAAGGAACTTGTAAATCTTTTGAAGTGGATGCTTACTGAAGGTCAGAAGTATTGCGAGCCTTTACACTATGCTCCTCTTTCTGAAACTGCGAAGAAGAAAGCACTGGCAATCTTGAAAAAGGTAAAGTACAGAGGAAAGGCTTTATTAAAGTAAATGCTCAGGGATAGGTTTTTTAAGTTTGGTTTAAAACTTGCAGGGGGGCTTATTGCCCTTCTGATTTTTTCAATATTTGTATCCCTTGTTATTGCAAGTATTCCCTCAATTAAAGAGTTTGGGCTTTCTTTTGTTTTCGGGAAAGAGTGGAATCCTGTTGAAGAGCACTTTTCTGCCCTGCCTTTCATAATCGGGACATTGCTTACCTCTGTTTTGGCGCTTGCCATATCTTTACCTTTTTCCCTTGCAATTGCCTTTTTTTCAGGGGAGTTTTCCAAAAAGGGGTTAATATCCTCTCTCATTGCCTATGCCACTGATCTTCTTGCAGGAATTCCCTCTGTTATCTATGGTTTCTGGGGCTTGTTTTTCCTTGTCCCTCTTATAAGAAAACTTGAATTAAGTTTTAATATCCCCCCTTATGGGGTGGGTATCTTTACGGCATCTCTCGTTCTTTCAATAATGATAATTCCCTATGCGTCTTCCATGGCAAGGGATGTTATTGCACTGGTGCCTTCTGATTTGAAAGAGGCAGGTTTTGCCCTTGGTTCAACAAGGCTTGAGGTTATAAAAAAGGTTATTTTCCCTTACTCTGTATCTGGTATTTTTGCAGGTTTGTTGCTTGCATTTGGAAGGGCGATTGGAGAAACAATGGCAGTGACAATGGTTATAGGAAACGCAAACAGAATACCTCATAGTCTTTTTGAACCTGCAAACACACTTGCTTCGGTTATTGCAAATGAATTTACGGAAGCAACCTCTGACATTCATTTAAGTTCTCTAATCTATCTTGGATTGATTCTTTTTATAATTACATTTTTTATCAATTACATTGGCAATATGATAATAGAAAGGATGTCGGTAAATGGGCGAAGTTAAGTTAAGAATTTTAAAAGACAGAATTTTTACATTTATCATTTACCTTCTTACTTTTTTATCCGTTATACCCCTCTTTGCCATTCTTTTTTCCCTTGTGAAAAAGGGTCTGGGGGTTATAAATTTAAATTTTTTCATCACCCTTCCCAAGCCCCCGCCTGATGCAGGCGGTATATTGAATGCACTTGTAGGGACATTTTTGCTTGTTCTAATTGCTTCGATTGTTTCTATCCCCATAGGGATAGTTGCCGGTCTCTTTCTGGTTGAGACACGAAACAGGTTTGCAAATATGTTAAGGGTGCTGATCAATGTTTTGCAGGGCCTGCCTTCAATAGTTATAGGCATTATTGCATACCTCTGGGTTGTTAAACCAATGGGTGGGTTTTCCGCTTTGTCAGGTGGAATTGCCCTTGGTATAATGATGCTTCCAATGGTTGTAAAATCGACGGAGGAGACCATAAAACTTATTCCTTATACTTTAAGAGAGGCATCCTATGCGCTTGGGGCTGATTATTTTACAACCATCTTCAAGGTTGTTTTGCCTGCTGGAATTTCAGGCATTTTGAACGGGATTCTACTTGGCATAGCCAGGATTGCAGGGGAAACTGCCCCGTTGCTTTTCACAGCCTTTGGTAACCCGTATTTGAATTTTAATCCTGCAAAGCCGGTGGATTCTTTGCCTCTTTTAATTTTCAATTATGCTATGAGTCCCTATGAAAGGTGGCAGAATGCGGCATGGGGGGCATCTTTCGTGTTAATAGCTTTTGTTTTGCTTATAAATATCGGTGTTAAACTTGGAGGGAGAAGATGGAGAGTGAAATTATAAAGATAAGGGATTTCTCGGCAGGATACGGACAGAATTTTGTTTTGAAAAACATAAACCTTTCTTTTGAAAAGAACAAAGTAACTGCAATTATGGGACCGTCCGGTTGTGGAAAATCAACACTGATAAGGTGTATAAACAGAATGCACGAATTGAATTTGGACGCTATTCACAAAGGGGACATACTTTTTAACGGAAAAAGTGTTTTTGAAACAAACCCGATTCTTTTAAGAAAGAAGATAGGGATGGTTTTTCAAAGGCCAAACCCTTTTCCCACAATGAGTATTTACGACAATGTAATTGCAGGTTATAGGTTAAACGGGATAAAACTTTCAAAAAAGGAATTTGACTTAATTGTGGAAGATTCTTTGAAAAAGGCTTTTTTATGGGAAGAGGTAAAAGACAACCTTCACAAAAAAGGGACTTTTTTATCGGGGGGCCAGCAGCAACGACTGTGTATTGCAAGGGCTATGGCTGTTAACCCGGATGTTTTATTGCTTGACGAGCCCACCTCGGCATTGGATCCAAAGGCAACTGCGATGATTGAGGAGTTGATTGTGGAATTGAAAAAAACGGTTACAATAATACTTGTAACCCACAACAGGACACAGGCTGCGAGGGTTTCTGACTTTACGGTTTTTCTTTATTTGGGGGAATTGATAGAGTACGGTTCAACAGAAACCATATTTACAACCCCTAAAAACCCGAAAACGGAAGAGTATTTAATAGGAAAATTTGGATAAAGGAGCGTTTATGTTAGACAGAAAGATTGAAGAGTTGAAAAAAAAGTTGATCTTAATGGGAAGTATCACTGAAGACAGCCTTGAAAAGGCAATATCCGGGCTAATAGAGGAGAATGGGGAATTGCTTGATAAAGTTTTAAACAAAAACGAACACCAAATAAACAAACTTGAAATTGAGATAGATGAGTTTTGCACATCGCTTATTGCGCTTTTTCAGCCGGAGGCTTTGTATTTGAGAACTATATTAATGGCTTTGAAGATAAACAATGACCTTGAAAGGATTGGGGACCTTGCAGTTAACATTGCTTTAAGCGGAAAGGAATTGATAAAAAAACCAAAGGTTAAGGAGTTTGTTGACCTTCCTGAACTTGCAAATGTTGTAAAGAAAATGCAAAAACTTGCCCTTGATTCTTTTGTTAACGGAAGCGGTGAAATTGCAAAACAGGTTCTTGAAATGGAGAAAGAGGCTGATAGATTAAGGGATGTTATAATAGAAGACCTTGTGGGAATTATGAAAAAAAATCCTGAAACAGTCGAAAGATCTGTTGAGTTAATAAGGATCACCAGAAACCTTGAAAGGATTGCCGACCTTTGCACAAATATATGTGAAGATGTAATTTACATTGTTGAAGGCAAAATTATAAAACATGGTAGTGTAAAAGAGATTAATTAAACCCTTTCGTTTCAATATTCCCTCTTTACTGGTATAATACCTGTATGACAGAAAGGGTTTTGATTATTGACGATGAGAAAGATATAGTTGAATCTCTGTCAAATATCCTCTCACTTGAGGGATACTCTGTTTTGAAAGCATACAGGGGATACGATGGCTTGAATATCGCTTTAAAAGAAAAACCCGATGTCGTTCTTCTTGATATTAAAATGCCTGTGGTTGACGGCCTTGAAGTGCTTGAACAACTTAAAGAAAGCGGTTTTGATAATCCGGTTATTATTATCTCAGGTCACGGTGATATAAAAACAGCGGTTGAGGCGGTTCAAAAGGGTGCCTTTGATTTTCTTGAAAAGCCACTTGGGGCTGAACAGGTTTTGATAGCATTAAAAAATGCAATATATTCTAAAAAAAAGGAAAAAGGAAACGAAAAAGAAATCAATTTTGTTTTAATAGGCCAAAGTGAACCATTTAAAAGGATACTTGCCATTGCGAAGCGTGTTGCGAAAACAACTGCACCTGTTTTAATAACCGGGGAAACAGGCACAGGGAAGGAGATGCTTGCAAAATACATTCATTTTGAAAGTGCAAGGTCAGGCCGCTTTGTTGAGGTTAACTGTGCTGCAATACCTGAGGAGTTGATAGAAAGTGAACTCTTTGGGCATAAAAAAGGCTCGTTTACAGGTGCTATTGAGGATAAAGAGGGGAAGTTTGTTGCAGCACATAACGGTACTTTGTTTCTTGACGAAATTGGAGATATGAGTTTAAAAACTCAAGCCAAAGTTTTAAGGGCATTGCAGGAGAAGGTGGTCTATGCAATTGGTTCAAACACTCCTGTTCCAGTGAATGTAAGGGTTATTTCTGCCACCAATAAGGATTTAAAGGAAGAAATAGCAAGGGGAAGGTTCAGGGAGGATCTTTTTTTCAGGATAAATGTGATTGAAATTAAAATGCCTTCTTTAAGGGAAAGGAAAGAGGATATCCCTCTTTTAATAGACTACTTTGCAAAAACAATTGGAGAGGAAAACGGCATTGGCCCAATTACTTTTTCTGAGGATTCTAAAGAGTACCTTAAATCGTTTAATTACAGAGGAAATATTAGAGAGTTAAAAAACAGGGTTGAAAGAGTGATAATTCTTTCCCAGAAAAGAGAAATATCCGTTGACGATGTAAAGAAGGCTTTGATGGGTATTGTTGAACAAAATGATAATTATATTTCCAGACATCTGTTAAAGTATTCCGTTAAACAGCCGGACATATTAAAGGCTAAAACTCTAAAAGAAGCGAGGGAGATGGCGGAAAAGTACTTTATTATTGAAAAGTTAAAGGAAAACAATTTCAATGTTTCAAAAACAGCAGAGGAGATTGGGGTACCAAGGAGCAATATGTACAAAAAACTTGAACACTATAAAATAAATGTAAAGGAGCTTGAAAACTACTATGGAAAGGATTAGTATCGCTGAAAGTTTGTTGAAAATAGGCGCAGTTGCATTGTCTCTCAACCCTCCTTTTACCTGGGTTTCAGGTATTAAATCACCAATCTATTGTGATAACAGGCTTTTTATCTCTTATGTTGAAGAGAGGAGAAAGGTTGTTGATGCCTTTGTTGAAAAGATAAAAAAATCCGGCCTTTCCTTTGATATTGTTGCAGGAACTGCCACATCTGCCATCCCGTTTGCGGCATGGATTTCGGAAAAGCTCTCTCTGCCAATGGTTTATGTAAGGGCGAAAAAGAAGGAGCATGGAAAAGGAAAGGCTGTTGAGGGAAGGTTGAATAAAGGAGACAGGGTGATAGTAATTGAAGACTTAATATCAACAGGTAAATCATCAGTGCAGGTTGTTAAAAACCTGAAAGAAGAGGGATCTAAGGTGGTCGGTGTTTTTTCAATCTTCAGTTATCAGTTTGAAAAAGCATACCATAATTTCGCATCTGTTGGGCTTGAATATATTTCTCTGGAAAATATATCCTCTCTTTTGGATCATGCTGTTAAAACAGGCTATTTAAGTAAAAAAGATGCTGATATAATCAATAAATTCAGAGAAGACCCTGAGAACTGGTATTCAAAGTTTTTCAAAGGAGAGCAATGAAAAAAATAATTGGAAGGTTCAGCAATAAACAGATACTTTTAATTATTTTATCAGTTATTGTAGGGGTTTGCGCAGGGCTTGGCGCAGTTGGGGTGAGACAGCTTATAAGGTGGATAACTGAGATCTCGTTTGGAGGGTACGAAAGGTTTTTGGAGGTTTTAAAAACCCTGCCTGCATCAAGGAAGATTCTTGCCCCGGCAATTGGTGGTTTGATTGTCGGTCCGATAATTTACTTCTTCGCAAAAGAGGCAAAGGGGCACGGTGTCCCTGAGGTTATGCTTGCTGTTTTAATGAAAGACGGGAAGATCAGGCCAAGGGTTGCCTTTGTAAAGGCAATAGCCTCAGCAATATCAATAGGCTCGGGAGGCTCGGTAGGAAGAGAGGGCCCGATTGTTCAAATAGGTGCATCTTTGGGTTCAACTGTAGGCCAGTACTTTAACCTTGAAAGAAGGGATATTCAAACCCTTGTTGCCTGCGGTGCTGCGGGGGGTATTGCCGCAGCATTCAATGCCCCTATTGCAGGTGCTTTGTTTTCAGTTGAGATAATTTTGGGGGATTTCGGGGTTGCCGCATTAAGCCCGATTATAATCTCTTCTGTTATCTCAACAATTGTTGCAAGGCACTTTGAGGGCAACCTTGTTGCATTTATGGTCCCTCCCTACACATTGAACTCCCCCTTTGAACTAATGCCTTACACTCTTTTAGGCCTTGTTGCAGGCCTTGTTGCAGTTTTGTTTATTGTAACCCTTTACTATTTTGAGGAGGTGTTTGAAAACTCCAGAATTCCAGAGTATGTCCAACCAATGATAGGTGGGCTGGTGGTTGGGTTAATGGGGTTGTACTTCCCTTTTGTCTATGGGGTCGGTTATGAATCTATAAACGGTGCCCTGCACAATCAATGGCCACTTTATATTTTGCTTTTAATGATACCCATGAAGATACTTGCAACTTCAATTACCCTTGGTTCCGGTGGTTCCGGTGGTGTCTTTGCCCCGTCCCTGTTTTTGGGGGCTGCAACAGGGGGAGCAATAGGTATAATAACCCATCTTGTTTTCCCTCAGGCCGCATCTGCGGGGGCTTATGCCCTTGTCGGAATGGGGGCGGTTGTTGCTGCAGCAACCCAGGCGCCTATTACCGCAATAATAATAATCTTTGAGTTAACTCAGAATTACAGGGTTATCGCACCTTTAATGTTTACCTGCATAATATCCACTTTGATAGCGTCGGCAATAAAAAGGGAATCAATATACACCCTTAAACTCAAATTAAAAGGGATTGAACTTGTTGAGGGAAGAGAGGAGTCGATCTTAAAGCAGATAAAGATTGATTCAGTTATTAAAGATGGAATATTCTTTTATGTCCACCAGAATTTGAAGTACATAATTGATACAGTGCTTTCAACAAACCAGAGTGTGTTTCCTGTTTTGGATCAGGCAAAAAAACTTGTTGGAATATTAACATTGAACAACATCAAATCAATATTTTATGAGAAAGAGATGCTTGCAGAACTTGTTATTGCCGAGGATATAGCATTAGACCCTGTATTTCTAACAGAGGAGTCCAATTTACAGGAGGCAATGGATATTGAAGGCAGGTATTCCATTGAAGAGATACCTGTTGTAAAAGATAAGAATTCAATGGATTACAGAGGGGTTGTTTTTATACATGATGTCATAAACCTGTACAACTTCGAAATAAAAAAGAGGGAACTTGCCCTTGCCGTTATTACCAGAAAGAAATTCAAGGATGTAACTCAGGGGTTAAATTTGGGAGAGGGTATGAGGCTTATGGAAATAAAAGTTCCATCTTCTTTTACAGGGAAAAATCTGAAAGACCTTGCTATAAGGAACAGGTATTCCCTTGAGGTTTTAATAGTTAAAAGAGGTAAAAAAACCTTTATACCTGATGCTGAAACACAGTTTTTAAATGGGGATAGAATAGTTGTGGTGGGAAGGTATGAGGATATAAGAAGATTTAAAAAGGAGCAGAATGTATAAATGAGACTTAGCACCTCAACAATATTTTTGAGCAAAAATGGATTTTTAAACAATATAAAATTCCTAAAATCCTTTTCCCCTGATTCTAAATTTTTCCCAGTTGTAAAAGCAAATGCTTATGGACACGGTCTTGAAGAGGTCGTGTCAATAAT
>JALSOA010000020.1 GCA_026986725.1 Acidobacteriota bacterium | reverse complement strand
AGTATTAGGAAGGTTTAGCACGCTTTCATACCTTTTTACACATGTTTCAAAATCTGCATAAGTGTTGGTGAAGGATTGAAAGTAAGGAATAAATTTGTTTATTTTAAGTTTTTCTCTAACAATTTTTTTGCCTTCAATATACTGATTTTTTAGATCCAATTCTATGTCAATATGCCTTGCACCGCTTCCCCTTTCGTCACAGTAAAGGCACGGCACATTCCCTTTTTTCCCATCCCTGTTGGGGCAGGTAAACCCCCCGTCAACAGTTATTCTGTAAACCTTTTCCCCGAACCTTTGTTTTAAAAAATCGGAGAATTTATTGTATCTTTTTGATCTCTTTGTCCCAGTGCTCATTTGCCTTTTTCAAAAACATATCGATTGGAATAAGGGGTTTTTTCCACTTTTCCTTTATGCTTTCATCCACTTTGCCTTTTTTAATGAGTTGAAATCCTGCTTTTTCAACGCTCTTTAAAAAATTGCCGATAATGGGTTTTAAAAGTATGTGCTTCAACTTTAAAAGTTCTCCCTGGGTTCTGTAAATTTCAAGAAGTATTTTTGCATTTAATTCCCTTGCAAGCCTTTTTGTAAAGTGTTCAAGCACCTGAAATTGAGAGTATTCAGGGTAACCGCAGTTTGAAATAAATACAAAATCAGGGTACTTTTCATATCTTCTTACATGCTTTGTTTCTCCGTTTACTCTTTCAAAATAAGGTTGAACCGTGGGAAGCAATCTTTCAAAGAATTTTTTTAAGATAGAGGAAACAGAATCTGTATAGAGTGGGGTTGCAAAAACAACTATATCCGATTGAAGAAATTTTGGTATCAATTCGTCCATATCATCCCTTTGAATACACTTCCCCGGTGTTTTTGTCCAGCAATGGAAACAACCCATGCAATGGTTTATTTTTTTTGATGCAAGGAATACATTTTCTGTTTCTGCACCAGCCTTTTCACAGCCTTTTAAAAACGATTTTACAATTATGTGGGTATTCCCTGTATTTTTCCTCGGGCTTCCGTTGAAAACTGTTATTTTCATATTAACTCCAATTATTTTATTTTAGCCAAAAATAACTGCTAAAAAAATCCTTTTTCTGTGGAAAACCTTATACATGGAGATTTGTTTGTGGTATAAAAATTTAACAAAAAAACTAATTTATAGAAAATAAATAACTTATTTTCTTGAACAGATTTATGTGCACTGATTAAAAATTCTTGCTTTATAATGATTTTTTTCTTTTTAAACAATCTTTTCCACAGACTTTTCCACAGATTTTGTTAATAATATTTAATCTTGTTTACAGTTTTTGCATACGCCGTAAACATTAAGCTCTAATTCTTCAATTGTTCCCGGTATTTTATTAAAACATCCTTCAACCAGATCTTTCTCACATGGTTCAATATCGTATATTGTATTACAGGAGGTACAGATAAAATGGCTATGATTAGAAAATGCTATTTCGTAAAATGCCTTGTCTTTTTGCGGGTTTATCTCTCTCAAAACTCCTTTTTCGTACAGGTTATGGATGTTTTTGTAAACAGTGGCTATTGAGATTGACGGATAAAGTTTTTTAACCTCATTGTAGATATATTCAATGGTGGCATGGCCTTTCTCTTTAATAACTTCCAGAATGAGTATCCTCTGGGGAGTTACCTTCAAACTTGCCTTTTTCAAAATATCTTTTACATTTATTGATGCGAGTGTTGTGTTCATACTCAACTCCTTACTTTTATTCTATTTTAATATAATATAGTTATTGCTTTTTTGCAAATAAAAATTTCAATTTGAGAAAAAATCAAAAAAATAAAAAATATTAGTTGACAAAAATTATTATTTTGGTTAAATTACTTTTCAGGAGGTTAAGATGGCATGTTCCAAAGGAATTAAAAAGATTGAACAAAAAAAAGAAAAGATCGTTGCCGAACAAAAAATTGAAAGGGAGGTAATTATGGCAAACATGGTTTTAAGGGAATTACCTAAGTTTGAAATGATGGCTTTTAATGCAGAAACAGGAAAATTTGTAAAGGTTACTGACGAACAGTACAGAGGGAAATGGGCGGTTATCTGCTTTTACCCTGCAGATTTCACCTTTGTGTGTCCGACTGAGATTGCTGCAATGAATGCTAAACTTGATGAGTTAAGAAGCCTTGGAGTTGAGGTTCTTGCAATTTCAACCGATACTCATTATTCACACAAAAGGTTTGTCGAAACAGAGCCATTATTAAAGGGCTTAAAAATGACTATTGGTGCAGACCCAACAGGCGAGGTTTCAAAGGCTTTCGGTGTGTACATTGACGGTGAGGGCGTTGCTTTAAGGGGAAGGTTTATTGTTAACCCTGACGGTATTATTGTGGCAGAGGAGACAATTGCACCTGCTGTTGGAAGGAATGTTAATGAGTTAATAAGGCAGATAAAGGCATGGCAGCATGCATACAAAACCGGTGAGGTAACCCCTGCAAACTGGAGGCCAGGTAAAAAGGCATTACCTGTAAATACAGATGAAGAAAAGATGACAGGCAGGGTTGGGGATTATGTAACCATTGAAGAGATATTATCGTAAATAAAGGTTGTTAATAATCTATTTTCGGGGGGTGTTACCCCCTTTTTTTATTTTAGAGGGTGTATTTCAATTTGTGGTAAAATACTAAACTGCTATGAAAAAGACTATTGTTGTTGCCTTAACAGGAGCAAGCGGGATTAAAATCGGGGATTATTTTTTAAAAAAAGTTTATGATTTCAAAGATCTTTTTGACAGGGTTTTTGTTGTTATTTCAAAAAATGCTTTTTATGTTGCGGAATCGGAGGGGTTTAAACTTGATATTGACTTTTACAGAAATAACTTTATTTTAGAGGAGGAGAAGAATCTTGCTTCTCCGATTGCAAGCGGGTCTTATCGATTTGATGGAATGGTTATTGTTCCCTGCTCAATGTCAAGTTTAGGAGCTATTGCAAATGGCTCTGGTACCAACCTTATTCACAGGGCAGCCGATGTCTGTATGAAAGAGAGAAGAAAGCTTATAATTGTCCCGAGGGAAACTCCATTCTCGTACATCCACCTTGAAAATATGAGAAAGCTGTCCCTTGCGGGGGCTCACATTGTGCCCTTTATCCCTTCTTTTTATAATAAACCTGAAAGCATAGACGATATGCTTGATTTTTTTTCTTTAAGACTGTTCGACCTTCTCGGGTTCTCAATTAAGGATAATAAAAGGTGGGGTGTTGATGAATAAGTTGATGGAAGTTTTGAGGATGATAAAGGTTGAGCACACTGTTTTTGCTTTGCCTTTTGCTTTGCTTGGTATGGTGTTTGCCGCAAGAGGGGTTCCGGATTTAAAAACACTTGTTTTGATTATTTTGTGCACCCTTTTTGCAAGGAATGCGGCAATGGCTTTCAACAGGTATCTTGATGCCGATATTGATGCAAAAAACCCCAGAACAAAAGATAGAGCTATTCCTTCAGGGAAACTGTCCCGTATTTTCGTGCTGGGATTTGTGGTTGTAAATTCATTTCTTTTTATAGGTTCCGCCTACCTTCTAAATCCCCTTGCGTTTAAACTCTCTCCCATTGCGTTGTTTGTGGTGCTGTTTTATTCTTACACAAAAAGATTTACCTCTTTTTCTCACCTTATACTGGGACTGGCGGACGGCATTGCACCTGTTGGCGGGTGGATAGCAGTTACAGGAAGTTTTGATAAAGATGCAATATATCTTGCTGTTGCAGTGATGCTCTGGGTTGCAGGGTTTGACATTCTTTACTCACTTCAGGATATTGAGTTTGACAGAAGTGCAGGTTTGTATTCAATTCCTGCAAAGATAGGTGTCTCTAAAGCCCTTTTTATTTCAAGGTTTTTCCATTTTATTGTTGTTTTGCTTTTGCTGATTTTCGGAGTAAAGGCAGGTGCCGGGGTCTGGTATAAAACAGGTTTGCTTATCGGTGCCGTTTTGCTTTTTTATGAGCATACCCTTGTCAGGGCAGATGACTTATCCAAAATAGATGTTGCTTTTTTTACAACAAACGGTTTTTTTAGCGTAATTCTTTTAATATTTTCTTTGCTTGATTTTTACTTTTAGGAGTTTTAATGTTTCAGGATCAGTTTCTTGATAAAATTTTTTCAAAGGTTAAAAGGGGAGAGAGGATTACATTTGATGAGGGTGTAAGGCTTTTTGAAAGCGAGGATTTAATTGGGCTTGGTTACATTGCTGATTTTATAAACAAAAAGAAGAATGGCAACAAAGTCTTTTTTAACATAAACAGGCACATAAACCCCACAAACCTCTGTATTAACAAATGCCAATTCTGTGCATTTTACAGAAATTCCCTTGATGAGGACGGTGGCTATGAGATGGGTGTTAAACAGATAATCGATACTTTGAAAGCGGAGGTTGAAAATGGATGTAAAGAGGTGCACATTGTAGGGGGGTTGCACCCTCAATGGAAGTTTGACAATTATCTGAATATTGTAAAAGGAATAAAGGAGAAATTTCCGCAATTGCACATAAAGGCCTTTACCTGTGTTGAAGTTGACCATTTTGCAAATATATCCGGATTAGCGGTTGAAGAGGTGATTGATAGATTAAAAGATGCTGGAGTCGGCTCATTTCCAGGGGGGGGAGCAGAGATATTCAGTCATAGGGTAAGGCGGCTTCTGTGTAAAAACAAGATCTCGGGGGAAAGGTGGCTTGAAATTGCCGGGAAAATACATAAAAAGGGGATGAAATCAAACGCCACAA
>JALSOA010000019.1 GCA_026986725.1 Acidobacteriota bacterium | reverse complement strand
CTGCCATTCCTCGTCACCTGCATTAACATCAACAGGTATCCAGCCTATGGGAGGAAGGTATATTTCAGCCCACCTGTGATATACATTGTCAAATGAGGCGTCTTCACCCCTTACAACAACAGAGCCGACATACCTTGCAGGAATACCAGCCGCCCTGCAAAGTGCAATGTAAGAAAAGGTGTATTCGGAACATGAGCCTGTGCCCCTCGAAATTACAACCGGGGCTATATCCCACCCGCCAACCATTTGATAATTTATTCTATCAGCAAGGAACTCAAACAATCTTCTCGCTTTAAAATACAGGTTCTTTTCATTCCCCACAACTTTCTTAATAACTCCCTGAATAACCGGACTGTTTAAAACATACTTTTCATCGTCTTTAAGATAAACCTTCTTTATCGATTCAGGTAGATCTTTTTCAGTTCCTATTCTGTCAGGCAAAATTTTGTACGATATAGCAAAAAATCTTCCTTCGACCTCCATTCTGGCTTCAAGTTGCCCACCGTTTTTAAGGTTTTTTGCCTTATATATCGCAACCCTTTGACCGTACCTGTCTTTCTTTTCAACATACTTACCATACAGTTTAACAATCCTTAAAGACTGGTTATCCCTGTTTTCAGGAATAGCAATGTAAGTATCAGCATCAGTTATTTTCCCCGTTCCCATACATTCAACGGTTGAAAAAATGGTAACTTTTGCGTCCCTGATGTTGAATCTTTCGCATCTATTAAAAACAGATTCAACATCCGCTTTATAAATCTCATCCAGTTGATAACAGGAAACATAGAGTTTTCCATTTTCATAATAAATTCCGGTTGGATACGGCACCGGGGACCTGAGGTAAAAAATCGTTAATCCAGATTGAATATCAACAAGATAAATCCTGTCTTTGCCCCTGTCTGCCACCCATAAATAACCATCTCTGTTTTCAGAAGGCATAAAGCACATTGCAGAAACAGTGGGAGATGGAGATTTTATCTCCCTCAATGTTGTGCCATCTGATTTTGATATTTTCACAAGCTTTTTTCCCCTGTAAACACATGCCCACAGATTTCCGTCTCTATCAAAAGCAAGGCCAGTTATCCTTTTGTAAGGCGCAGGTAGGGTTTTTACACAAACACCTGAATGAAAATCCATCAAATAAATAAACTCTTTTTCCAGATCAGCCACCGCAAATAATTTACCGTTATATGCAAGTGCAGAAGGCTCATAATCAGGTAATACAACAATCCTTTTAATTTTAAATCCATTGTTAAAGTTTCCAGAAAAAGAATAAAGTATGTCTTTATGCCTGTCAGTCGTGTAAAAGGAATTTTCCATTTTTACAAGGCCATTAGTGAATCTGGTTGGCATAAAGGCAACTTTTTTAAATAAAGTGTCTCCATTAAAGTACCTGTTTACTGAAAACACCTCAAAAGAAATTAGAAAAATAGCAATTAAAACCAATTTTTTCATTTTAAAGCTCACTCCTCTTTCGCAGGTTTACGATACAGTACTCCTTCAAATGAATAATCAAACCTCGTTATTTTGCCTTCAGGATCTTTTAAAGTGTAGGTAAATGGTATAACCTTGCCACTTTCAACACTGTTTCCAAGAAAAACTTTTTTCTTGTCCACAAGTTTCCCTTTTACATCGTAAACATTTAGGATTATGGATAATTTCCCAACAGTAAAACTTGTGGCATTTTTAAGGTCTGCTTTAAAGGTTATAACCCCATTTTTTCTTGTTATTGTCTGGTTTAGAACCTTTATACTTAAACCATGGGCACTTTCCATTTCCCCTTTTTTCTCTTTTGTGCCTTCATTTGCATTATTTTCCAAAATATAATTTCTCTCAACATTGTAATCTGTTAATATCAGAGGCTTTTTCCCGCTTTTTTCTTTAACATTCTCGTTCTTAGCCTTTTCCACCAAACTCTTTTGAGGTTTTTCAGCCCTTGCAACCGCTATCTGGAGATTCACTTCTTTTACTAAAGAAGAGGGGATAATAACCTTTCTACCATCCTTTAAGAAAAGGTAATAACCATTGTCCTGTCCAAGAAACCTATCAACCATAAAGTACCTATCCCCTTTCAACATAACCTTAACTTTGTCCCCCTTTACAGCCTTACCTGATGGATAAGGATTTGAACCACTGGAAAAAACATGTACTTCGTTCCCTGCAAAAAGAAGCGTTGATAAAAGTGAAATTACTGCAAAAAACATAATTTTTCTCATAACCCACCTCTATTTTTTTAAAATTATTGCATATCCAGGAGTATAATTGCATATTCTCGTAAACTTGTCAATTATGTCTGATACAAAAAGAAAAACAAGAATAAATGGCAAAAAGAGTATTGTTATTAAAAAAGAACCAAAGTTTTTTTTCGCATCTTTTAAAAGAGACGCTGTCATATAGTGAAACACTCTGAAAAAACACCCAAGCTTTTTCAACTTAACAACAGTCAAAGCAGCCTGATTGGAAAGCTCTTTAAACCCATATTCAGAAAACCTGAAAAAATCAAAGGGCTCCTGATGCAACTCCCAGACAAACGGGAAAACAACCAACATAGTGCCATTCTTCTTCAACACCCTTGACAACTCTCTCATTGCTTTAAAAGGATTTTTAAGGTGCTCAAACACAACAATTGAAATTATTGCATCAAAACTTTCACTTTTAAACGGAAGCAAATGAATATCTCCAACAACATCAAGAGAAGAGTAATCCCACGATGAATCACCGACACAATTGTCAATGCCTATAACATTACAATGGGAAAAATACTTTCTGTATTTACCCTCTCCCGCACCAGCATCAAGCACAAGGCTTCCCTCAGGCAGAGATTCTGCAAATCTTCTTACTTCTTTATCAACATCTTTATGGAAGTAATCAAGGTAATTTTTAATTCTTGCAAACATTTATTCCTCTTTTAAATTTCTAAATCCCTCACCTAAAAGCACAGCCAAAAACATTAAAAAATAGAAAATTCCGTAATGTTTAAAATACTTCATCAAAATAAAGAAAAGTGCAGGGAAAACCACAAAGAAGTACTGATAATTGTAAACGGATATATTTTTAGTTTTCCTGAACTCCTTTTTTGTCATAAGAAAAGAGAGTGCCATACCCATTATAATTACAAAATTCATGGGCTTTAAAAGAAATAAAAAGTTTGAATAAGAAAACAACATTCCAGCAATTGAACCTGAAAAGAGCAAGAATAGCGGAATATTATCCTTTCTAAACCACACAAGATATAATAAACTCAATAACCCACAAATTGCTTCAATCCAGTATGAATAAACAGAATAGGCACGATAGTTTGCCAGAGAAATTGAAAAACCGAAAGATATAAAAAGCAAAAGCAGTAAAATCTTTTTTTCCCTGTAAAGCAATGTATAAATCAAAAACAAAACAAGAGAAAGAAAAAACATAAACTCAACAACTTTTGGAGTAAATAGATTCCCATCTTTGTATCCTATATCAAACCCAATGAGTATTAAAATTGCCCCCCCAAGTGAGGGAGCAAGGGTTATGAATAACCCTTTAAACTTATTTAAATGGTATTCCGTCATACTTTGTTCTCTCTTTAAACCATTCTCTTAACTGTTTGAAAACAGGGCCAGGTTTACCTTCACCAACAGGCTTTTTATCAATTGTAACAACAGGGATCAACTCTGCACCCGAGCCTGTAAGAAAAACTTCGTCTGCAGAAAGGAAGTTTTGAACAACCATTCCCTGTTCATGCACTGGAATATCGTGCTCTTTTGCAATTTCAATAATAACCTTTCTTGTGATACCCTCTAAAATTCCGTGATATACAGGCGGAGTATAGAGTTCCCCGTTTTTAACTGCAAAGATATTGTCCGCAGTACACTCGGTTACATAACCCTCTGCATTGAGCATAATACCTTCGTCTGCCCCCATTCTGTTTGCCTCAATTTTGCCAAGTATGTTGTTGAGGTAATTCAATGATTTAAACATTGGATTCAGCATATCGGGCCTTGTTCTCCTTGTTGAAACAACCACAACATCAAGCCCCTTTTCATACCTGTCTTCTGGATAAAGAGCAATGCCTGTGGCAATAATGTATATTGAAGGCTTTTCACACTTTTTGGGGTCAATCCCAAGGTCTCCAACACCCCTTGTTACAAGCAGTCTTATGTAGCAGTTGTCAAGACCTGTTCTCCTTGCAGACTCGCATACAAGCTCAATCATCTCTTTTTTAGACACAGGTATTTCAAGGGAAATACCCTTTGCGGAGTTGTAAAGCCTGTCAATGTGGTCTTCAAGCCTGAACACAAGTCCGTTATAAGCCCTTATCCCTTCAAAAATACCGTCGCCGTATAACAAACCATGGTCAAAAACAGGGACTAAAGCCTCTTTTCTGCTTGAAACCCATTTCCCGTTTAAATAAACACTTAAAGCCATATCTCACTCCTTAAACTTTATTTTTTTATCTGACATAGTTCAAGCAAAACCCCGCCTGTTGATTTAGGGTGAACAAAAGCGATCAACTTGCCGTGAGCACCAATTTCAGGCTTTTCGTTGATAAGTTTGAAACCTTTTTCTTTTAACATAGTTAAAGCAAATTCAATGTTATTTACCTCAATCGCAATGTGATGAATTCCCCCTCCCCTTTTTTCAATAAATTTAAAAACAGGAGAGTTTTCATTGAGAGGCTCAAGCAATTCAATATTGCTTTTACCTATTTTTAAAAAACCAACCTTTACACCCTGCTCTTTTACAATCTCAATATCCCTTAATTCAAGCCCAAGTGCTTTGTAAAAGTTTTTAGCCTCATCAATGGATTTTACAGCAATGCCAATGTGGTCAATCTTCATTTTTTCACCCTCTTTAAGTGAGATTCAAGTGTGTTTTTCATAAGCATTGCTATTGTTAAAGGCCCAACTCCGCCCGGCACAGGGGTAATGTAAGATGCTTTCAAATAAGCCTCCTCAAAATTCACATCCCCGACAAGGACATAGCCCTTTTCTTTTATTTTTTCAACCTTTTCACTTCCCTTTCCAAACAACCTTTCCCCTGACTCAACAGAATCAACCCTGTTTACCCCAACATCAACAACTATAGCCCCTTCTTTTACAAAATCCCCTGAAACAAAGTAAGGTTTGCCAATTGCAGCAACAAGAATATCAGCCTTTGAGCACACATTCTTTAAATTCTTTGTCCTTGAATGGCAAATGGTTACAGTTGAATTTTCGTTAAGCATCAAAATTGCAAGCGGTTTACCAACAATATTGCTTCTTCCAATAATAACGACATTTTTGCCTTCAAGTTCAATTGAGTACTCTTTTAACAACTCAACTATTCCCCTCGGAGTGCAGGGGACAAAGGCAGACTGGCCTGTTAAAAGTTTTCCTGCATTTACAGGATGGAAACCGTCAACATCCTTTTCCGGAGATATCAATTCAAGCATTCTTTTTGAGTCAAGGTGGGGAGGAAGGGGTAATTGAAGAAGAATCCCGTCAATTTCAGGATCATTGTTCAACTGTTTAATCAAAGAGGCCAACTCTTCTTCTGTTGTTTCGCAATCAAGTTTATATCCCTTTGATACAAATCCCAATTCTTTGCACTTTTTCTCTTTCATCCTGACATAAACGGAAGATGCAGGGTCATTCCCCACAAGAATAACCGCAAGCCCCGGCTTTAAATTCTCTTTTTCGCACCTTTCCTTTATCTCTTCTAAAATCTTTTTAGAAAATCTTTTACCGTCAAGCAATTGAGCCATATTTTCACCTCTTATTTCAATTACATAAGAAGTTTAGCATAAAAAAAAATCCGTTTAAAGAATGATGAAGAAATGGCAAAGGGAAATCAAATTTCTAAAAACTGCGTCTCCGGCTGGTGATAAAAGTAAACCGTGGACTTCCTGTTTTTCAAAATCTTTAGAAACTCATTCTTTGTTTTGAGGTTTTGCTTTAAATTTTCGTCAAATGCAGTCATATAATAAGGCTTTTCAAAATGGTATTTTGTAGGAAACATATCCCCTGCTATTAAGTGCAATCTCTCACCGTAAACCATTACAACGCTGTGGCCCTCAGTGTGCCCCGGAGCATGGATAACCTCAACCTCCCCTTCAATGGAAAAACTTTCATCAAACACAACAGTTTCCGGATACCTTGAAAGAAATGAAGCAATAGAAGTGTTATAAAAATACTTTGTCCTCTCGTCAGGGTTCAGGGCATTTTCCAGTTCAAGCCTTTGAACATAGTACTTTGCATTTTGAAAAACAGGGACAATATTGTCATACCTTAACTCAAAAGCCCCGCCGCAATGGTCAAAGTGCAGATGGGTAAAAACAATGTCAGTAATTGATTCTGGAGCAAGGTTTAATTCAAACAATTTTTCCAGTATCTTATTTTTTGAGGAGAGTAACCCGCAATCAACAAGGATATTTCTGTCTTTAAACTGAATTAAAACAACATTAAGCCCCAATACAATCCTGTTTTTTTCATCAACATTAAAAAACCTGCCCCATTTTTCCTTTGGTACAACCCCGAATATACTCCCGCCGTCTAAAATAAAGGGGCCTGCATCAAAAACAGTTATATTCACCTTAAAACCTCAACCTTTTTAGCGTTTGAAGGATAAACATTTGAGATACAGAGCCTTCCCTTTTCATCGTAATACCTGTAAATTACTGTTTTATGCTTTGTTTTCTTCTCTTCAGGGGTATCGTAAACAGTGTAATCCTGCCCTGTATAAAGAGCCATAATCTTCTTCACATACCTCTTTGTCTCCCTGAATGGAGGGATTCCATTGTACTTCTCAACTGCTGTCTCTCCTGCATTGTATGCAGCAAGGGCTTTTTCGGTATCTTTGTACTTGTCCAAAAGCATTTTCAAATGCTTAACCCCTGCCCTTATGTTTTCTTCCGGGTCAAACGGGTCTTTGACCTCATAAAGTTTCGCAGTTCTATCCATCAATTGCATTAAACCCTTTGCCCCTACAGGGGAAACAGCGTGTATATCGTAATCTGATTCAACCTTTATAAGGGCGTGTATAAGGCTTTCGTCAACCTTATACTTCTTCGCATACTTTGAAACAAGTTTGTTTATAAGCACATTGTCTGTCTTTGCTACAATTCTTTTTCTTTTCTTTTTAGAAAAGGAATTGGCAACACTCTTCTTTGAAGAACCGAACACTTTGTAATGCTTAACATTGCCCTTTGGAGCATCAGTTATAACAATTCTTCCCTTTGCATCTTTGTACATATATATTTGAGCAAAAGAATAAGACACAAAAAACAAAACCGAAAAAACAGACAACAACTTTTTCATATTAAACCCTTAATCGCCTCCACCAATTTTTCTTTCAAAGACAATATGTCTCCCTTCCATTTGCCTCCGCCCTGTGCCATTGTGGGGCTTCCTCCTCCTCTTCCATCAAAAATTGGTGCTATTCCCTTTAAAATATTGCCACTGCTCACCGAATTTGCAAGGTCTTTTGTTGTTGAGAGAACAAAAGAGCATCCGTTATCGTTGACGGAAATAACAAATGCAATTGTTTTATTTTTACCGTTTTTCAGATTGTCAGCCATCTCCCTTAAAAGGTTTGGTTTCAAATTATCCTCCTGCTTAACCACCAATTTTATACCGTCTTTCAATTCTTCTTCAAAAACCTTACCCCCGCCTGACATCTTTGCCTTCTCAAGTTCTCTGTTTAACTCCTTTATCTCATCAAGTTTTTTCTTAACCTGAAAAACAATATCGTCATTACCTGTTTTCAAAACAGTCTTCAATTCAAAGTGCTCTTTTCTGAAGTTATCAAGGTAATTGAAAGCCTTGAAACCTGTAAATGCTTCTATCCTTCTTATTCCTGATGCAGCAGACCTTTCCGACTCAATGACAAAAAGCCCTATCTCCCCTGTCATTGAAACATGGGTGCCCCCGCAAAGCTCTATTGAAAAATCAGGGACTTCAACAACCCTTACAACATCTCCGTACTTTTCCCCGAAGAGAGCCATTGCTCCCCTTTCTTTTGCCTCCTCTATCCCCATTTCACGAATAATAAGTCTTTTATTTGCAAGTATCTCCCTGTTTACAAGGTATTCAATCTCTTTCAACTGTTTATCATCAAGACGGCTGAAATGGGTAAAATCAAACCTCAACCTGTCAGGGTCAACCAGCGAGCCTGCCTGTTTCACATGTTCCCCCAAAACCCTTCTCAATGCGGCATGCAAAAGATGGGTTGCAGTGTGATTTCTCATAATAGCCTTTCTTCTTTCCCCGTCAATTTCCGCTTTAACCTTATCACCCTTTTTAATCCTTCCCTTTACAATAAAAACCCTGTGCAATCTCCTTCCCTCAACAGGCTGAATGACCCCCTTCACCTCTGCAAGAAGGTTATCTCCTTCAATCTTTCCGGTGTCTTCCACCTGTCCGCCTGATTCAACATAAAAAGGGGTTTTATCAAGCAAAACATAGCCTTCTTCACCTTCAGAAAGAAACTCAACCTCTCCGTTCTTCCCTAAAACAGCAAGAACCTCTGCATCACTTTCAAATTCAAAATAACCTGTGAACACAGTTTGAGGAAATCTGCCAATGTTTTTAAATGTATCTTTCAAGGTTAAATCAACCTTAACCCTGCTTTTCTCTCTCGTTTTCTTCCTGCTTTCTTCAAGCAATCTTTCAAACCCATCTCTATCAACTGCAACACCCTTTTCATTGCAGACATCCTCAACAAGGTCAACAGGAAAACCAAAGGTATCGTAAAGTTTAAAAACCTGCTCGGCTGTCAATTTATTTTTGCTTTCCGTAATCATCCCCTCAAGCACCTTAAGGCCGTTTTCAAGTGTTTTGTTGAATTGCTGTTCTTCTATCTTTATAACCTTTTTTACACTTTCCTTGGATTCAATAAGTTCAGGGTAAGCAATGCCAAGCTCATCAACAACAGGATCAACAAAGTTGTAAAGGTAAGGGATTTCAAGCCCTAACTTTTTTCCATACCTTATAGCCCTTCTCATTATCCTTCTCAAAACATATCCCCTGCCCTCGTTTGAAGGGACAACACCATCCGTAATCAGGCACACACTTGCCCTTAAATGGTCTGCAATAACCTTCATTGCAACATCGTTCTGCTCATTTTCACCATACCTTTTACCACCTGCCTTTGCAATTGCCTGAATTATCCCCTGAAAAAGGTCAGTATCGTAATTTGAAATAACACCCTGCATAACAGCGGCAAGCCTCTCAAGACCCATTCCTGTGTCAATTGATGGGTCTGGCAAAGGGGTTAAATTGCCACTTTCGTCTCTGTTAAACTGCATAAAAACAAGGTTCCATATCTCCACAAACCTGTCGCAATCACAACCTACATCACAGGATTCCCCGCAGGAGTACTCTTCACCATGATCGTAAAATATTTCAGAGCACGGCCCACAGGGTCCTGTATCACCCATCTGCCAGAAGTTGTCTTTTTCACCAAAGCGATAGATTCTATCTTCAGCCAATCCAATATGCTTATGCCAGATTTCAAATGCCTCATCGTCATCCTTATAAACGGATACATAAAGCCTTGATTTGTCTATGTTTAAAACCTCTGTAATAAACTCCCAGGCATATTCAATAGCCTCTTTCTTAAAGTAATCTCCAAATGAGAAGTTTCCAAGCATTTCAAAGAATGTGTGGTGTCTTGCGGTTTTTCCAACATTTTCAAGGTCATTGTGCTTTCCCCCCGCCCTTACACACTTCTGGCAGGAAGCCGCCCTTTTGTAATCCCTCTTCTCTTTTCCAAGAAATACATCCTTAAACTGGTTCATACCTGCATTTGTAAAAAGTAAGGTTGGATCGTTAGCAGGAATTAAAGAGGAACTTTTTACAATTCTATGACCCTTTGACTCAAAGTATTTTAGAAATTTCTGCCTTAACTCTCTTCCCTTCATACAATCTCCCCGCTATTTTTTCATCTTGTATATTAGCATAAAAAGGGAAATACTGAAAATCATAGACCGGGACAGCAGTTATCCTTATCTTCAAGATAAGATATAATCAAAGCACCTGTTGAATCAGAAAAAACATTTGTTGCCGTCCTGAACATATCAAGAAACCTGTCAACGGCAATTATCAATCCTATGCCTTCAAGTGGCAAACCCACTGCCTTTAAAATTATTGACATCATAACAAGGCCGGCCATTGGAATACCGGCAGCCCCTATTGACACCAGCAGAGAGGTAATCACAACAACAGCCTGCTGTGAAAAAGTCAAATGAATCCCGTAACACTGCGCAATGTAAATCACAGCAACGCATTCGTAAAGGGCCGTTCCATCCATATTTATTGTTGCTCCAAGGGGAAGAACAAAGCCTGCAATTCTGTTTGGTACACCCACATTTTCCTGTAAATACTTGATTGTAAGCGGCAAAGTTGCAGACGATGAGCTTGTTGAAAAAGCCGTAAGTAATGGAGTTATCATCTTCTTCATAAAAGCATAGGGATTTTTGCCGGTTATTACATACCCGAGAAAAGGCAAAGTTATGAAAAAATGTATAATCAAACCAGATAAAACTGTAAAAAAATAGAAAAACAATGTTTTAAAAACAGACAAGCCGCTTTCCGCAGTTGTTTTATATAAAAGAGCAAAAATACCGTAAGGTGCAAGCAAAATTACAAATTCTGTTATTTTCATCATAAGAGAGTAGAATGACTCAAAAAACTCAGTTAAAAAATCCTTATGCTCAGTTTTAAGCTTTAGAATAAAAAATCCTGTAATTAAAGCAAAAAATATAACTGGCAATACCTCTCCCTTTGCCATTGATTGGAAGATGTTGTCAGGGACAATTCTTGTAAATATATCCGAATAACTGAAATTTGTTGCAAGATGCTGAACATCGACACCTTCAGGTATTTTAACACTTGCCTTTACCCCCGGCTTCAAGATATTAACAAGAATCTGTCCGGTTAAAATAGCAAGAAGGCTGGTAATAATATAGTAAACAAAGGTTTTGAAACTCATTCTGCCAACTGAAGCGGCATCCTTGCTGTACAGAACTCCACTTACAAGAGAGGTAAAAATCAGAGGTATAACAAGCATTTTTAACAGTTTTAAAAAGAGTTGTGCAAAAATTTTTACAAAACCCGAAAATTGAGGGAATAAAACACCTCCTAAACTTCCTAAAACAACGCCTATTATAATTTGAACATGTAAAGGAATTTTATTTTTCATATTTACCTCTCAAAAAGAGTTAATTTATTGATAAATCATTGAGTTAATTATATAATAATTTTATCACATTGATGAGGGGAATATGGAAAAGGGAAGTATTGTGGTCGTCAACCTTCAAAATCCGAGGGAGAAGGTAATAGGAATACTTCTCAATATTTCAGAGGCAGGAATAACGGTGAGGGGTATTGATGTGCATTCATTCAACGACCTTGCAAACAATCATTCAAAATCAAAAGACGAAGAAAGAGATTTTTCAATAAAAGCAACAACTGTTTTTTTCCCAATGCACAGGGTTGTGAGTTGTTATCTTGACGAGGATTCAGGCCCTGTTCCATCTTTCAGCACCCAGTTTAAAAACAAAACCTCAAAGAGTTTAGAGGATGTCTTTAAATGAGTTTATTAAAAAAATTTATTTCAAGGATAAAGGGACTAAGAAAAAAAGAAGCAGAGGATATTCATCCAGGAGAAACAAAACGCTTAAAACTCAATAAAGTCACATTAATTGATGAGTTCTGGCAAGAGTACAACAGGGTAAAAAGGGAAGCACCTCCTGATAAAATCCCTGAGTATTTACAGGAATTACTTTCAAAAATCGATGTTGATTTAAAAAAACAGATACACCGAATTATTAGGGCAAGACTTTACGGAATTGATATTGAGGAAAATGAGGACAAAGAGTTTGTTAAAAGTTTTATCAATTTTAGAGTGAGTCTTTATAATCCTCAATTTAAAAATTCAGGGGATACAAGGCTTGGAAAGTTAATTCTCACCATAATTTCAAGGTTCCCCGATGCTTTGAAAAACAAAAAAATTTCAGATTCTCACACTGCCATCTTTAACAAAGACGATCTGGAGATAAAAAAACTATCAAATGAATTGTTAAACATGTATAAACTAACCCAGAGTGAGGTTGAACAAACAATCCAGAAAATAATTGAGTACAATAGAAAGAATGTTAAGTTCACAGAAGAAGAACAAACTGTTATTACCAATTCTGAGTTGCTTAGAAACTTCCTTGAATCAATAACCTTTCTTCTTCAGGATTTTGTCGAGAAGTGTAATAACTGGAAAAAATACTTTTTAAAAACTTTTCTTTTTGATGACCCTGCTCTTTTAAAGGTGCTTAACTTTGACAAAAAATTGTTTTTCGGGGAGGAATTTCAGAAAGATGATTTTGCAGATCTCGTTTTCACCAAAAACATAAAAAAGGAACTTGAACCTTATATAAGGGAAGAATTAAGAGCACTTTTTCAAAAAGATGTATCTGCTGTTATAAGTAGAATGAAAAAACAGATTATTAAGGAAGAAAAGGAATTTATCAGAGAGATCAGAACAACCATATCAGGTTACATTGTTTTGCTAAATCAAAATAATGAATTGCCGTCATTCAAGGTTCTGAATTCTCTTTTAAGTAAATCCTTTAAGTTTCATGAAAATTATTATCCTGATCTGATCAATATAGTGAAGATAATTAAACATGAAATACTTGAGACACTTGGTAAAGATTACTCAAATTATAACCTTTTTATTGATAAGTACTCAGAGGAACTGGAGGAATTTATTTATCGTTATTCCAAAGATAATTTCAAAATAACAGTTGATTATGGAAAGTTTGTAGAGATTCTGGAGGAAAAGCCTGAAAAAATAAGAGAATACTCGACACCTGCAATTACAAGAGAATTTCTGCCGGAGGAATTAAAGTTTATATCATCCAATCTTGATGTTGAACCCGCAATAATGGAGTTAAACGAAAAGATAAAAAAAGCAGAAATCAGTATCCCACTTTTTGAAGGAGAATACTTTTTCACTAACAGGAAAGAATACATTAAAACTGCAATACTTGAGGCATTAAATACTCTTTTATCAACGAGAGAAAAAGGTGAGTTGATAAAATCAGTGCTGTTGAAAACCATTGATACCTCACAGGGGGATAGTTCTAAAATTGCACTGGAACTTCTTTCAAGTATGAAACCTGAGGCAATTCAATTGGAGATAGTCAAGAAACTTTTAAAGAAACAAAAGGCAAAAAATCACATAACCGAAACAATCAAAAAACTTCTCATTAAAGAAGATGAATTTTTTTATAACAATCAGGAAAATTTAAAGATAGATCTGCAGAAATTCTCAAAGGTCACAGGGATAGGCTTTTTTATAGCAACCGTTAATGAAAACGAGAACTATAAAGTTACAGCACATTTTAAAGACGGAGCATGGAAAATAACTTACTTTAACAAAATAAGTGAATTCGGGTTTTGATTTACATTTTGATTGCCTTGTAAATCTTTGAAACCCAGAATTTGCCATCCAAAGTGTCAAACCTTTCCCACTTAAACCAGAAGTAATCAAGGTATTCTTCAATATGTGAAGGAATGTGGTAGTATGACTTTATCTTAAATTTCTCTTTTCCAGCCTTTAAAACAGGGGGTTTTTTCTGATGAATGAGATTGAACAGAAAAACACCATCCTGTTTTAACACCCTGTAAGATTCTTCTACCAAACCCTTTGCATCTTTGATATGGACAAACAAAAAATATGCAACGATAAGGTCTGCACTTTCAGACTTTAAGGGTATTGAATAATCAGTGTCTGCATTTATTAACTCAATGTTGCCGTGCAATTTCAGGCAATTTTCAAGCATTCTGTTTGAAATATCAATTCCGATAAACCTGCTTGATATAGCCTTTACCTTTTCGGCGATCCTTCCGTCCCCTATTCCAAGCTCAACCGCAGTATCAACATTTTCTGGCAGGAGTTTTAAAAACTCTCCATTATCAAAGGATTCAAGTTTCCTGTAATCATTTTGGTAATTGTCTGCATAAAGATTGTACCCTTCTTTGGGATTAATTATCTTACTCATAGCAGAGGAATTATAACAAAAATAAAAAAATTTGTTGATATATTGGCAGTAAATTATATTATTAAATTGTCTGAAATTTATAAGAAGGAGCGTTGATATGACTATTAAAACACACTTTTCTCTAATTATCATAGGAAGCGGGCCTGCCGGATACACAGCAGGGATATATGCCAAAAGGGCAATGCTTGATACTCTTATGATTGAAGGTATGCAGCCTGGAGGACAGTTAACAATAACAACAGAGGTTGAGAACTTCCCCGGATTTACATCAATTCAGGGGCCTGAATTGATGGTAAAGATGAGAGAACATGCTGAAAAGTTTGGCCTTGCAATTGATGCCGACCATGTAAATGAAGTGGATCTTAAAAATCACCCGTTTAAAGTGAAAACAATGCTTGGAAAAGAGTTCACGGCAAATGCCCTTATAATTGCAACAGGGGCATCTGCAAAATGGCTTGGAATACCGGGTGAAAAAGAGTTCATGGGAAGAGGTGTCAGTGGGTGTGCAACATGCGACGGATTCTTCTTTAAAGACAAGGTTGTTATGGTTGTTGGTGGTGGAGACACAGCAATGGAGGATGCAACATACCTTACAAACCATGCAAAAAAAGTCTATATTGTTCACAGAAGGGACAAGTTAAGAGCAAGCAAGGCCATGCAGCAAAAGGCTTTAAACAACCCAAAGATTGAGTTTATCTGGAACACAGTTCCTGTCGAGGTTATGGGAAACAGTGCTGTTGAAAGGGTAAAACTGAAAAATGTTAAAACAGGCGAGGTTTTTGAAAAAGATATTGACGGATTCTTTGTTGCAATAGGACACAAACCGAATACAGAGTTTTTAAAAGGGCAACTTGAGTTAGACGAAAGCGGATACATAGTAACCAAACCTGATTCAACATACACCTCTGTTGAGGGGGTTTTTGCAGCAGGCGATGTCAGGGACAAGGTTTACAGGCAGGCAATAACCGCAGCAGGTTCAGGGTGTATGGCTGCAATAGATGCAGAAAGATGGCTTGAGGAGAAGAATTTAAAGTAGGATGATTGCAAAAATAGTTGTTTTACTCTTTTATTTTCTCTCCCTGCTTCTTTCCCTTTTCGGATTTGCAGGGGGAGTTGTTATTTTTATAACCTCACTTGTTTACGGTTACTTTCATCATTTTGAATCTTTTACTCCGACCATACTGATAATACTTTTTCTCCTTGCACTTGTATGCGAATTTATAGAATTTTTTTCAGGAACAGTGGGAGCAAAGAAGTTCAACGCATCAAAACAGGCTGTTTACGGCTCTGTAATTGGCTTGTTTTCTGGCTTTTTTCTGGCGATATTCACCCTTCAATTCTACCTTATCTTTCTGGGGCTTGTTTTAGGGGTAATTGCCGGTGAGTTAATTGCAGGAAGAAATGACTTTTCAACAATTTCTAAATCAGTTGTTGGTGTTTTCCTTGGCAAATTGGGAGGGATAGTACTTAAATCCACCATAACCTTTTTAATGGTAATTATCGGGATATGGAGACTTTTTTTCTAAAGGAAAGAGAGAAAAATAGAGGGTTGTTGAAATAATCAGTTGCACAATGTCAATTGCAATTAAAAAATAGGGTGTTAAAGCAAAAACATTGAAAAAATCAAAAAATATGCTGTAAACTATTGCAATTGAAGAAAAAATCAAAATTGCTTTTGCAAGGGTTTTTTGACTTGAAGGAAGCCTGGTCATGGAGTAAATAATAGCAATAAACGCAATAAAACCGGGCATAATAGCCTTTATCACATAACTTTCATACCTTGCAGTAAAAAAGTACACAGTTAAAAAAACAATGGTTGACACCTTCAACGATACCTTTATCTTTTTGTGAGCAAAATGATAGATCAGAATAAAGGCAAGGCACACAATTGTCTGGGCTCTATCCAAAAATAAGTATGGGATAATCGCAATAAAAACAGGGAGTTCTAACTTTAAAAGATACAGGAAAAAAACCTCACTTAAAAGAAAATAAGAGATGCTTTTAATGTGAAACAGATAACACAAAAAGAATTGAACAATTAAAAGGGTGAAAAGTACAATGTTTTTACCTTTCTTCACCCTTTTCAATCTCCTCGTTCAGATAAAATGAAACAGGTAAATTCAGATCATACTTTCCAGGCAACACATAGGTGTTTTCTCCCACCCTGATAAAAACCTCAGGTTTCATTGAGAAGGAAAAGTTAAAAAGCCTCTGCAATTCCCGTACCTTTATTGCCTTTAATTTGGAGAATTCAAAGACAACATCTTTATAGTTTTCAGAAACAAAAGTGTTCGGCCCTGGTAATATTCTGTTAATTGGAGAAGAAAATGAAGTTAAAAGGGTGATAACAAAAATCACACAAACTATAATGGCAAATAGAATCACCTTTTCTCCTGCAATCTCTTTGTTGCGCTTTTTTTCATAATACGGAAGGTCAGGCACACTTATTTCAGTTGGTTCTATATATCCTTTTTCCAGAAGGTCAAACAATGCCCGGTAAGTGTAAAACTCAATCAATTTAGATTTTTGCACTATCTCTTTCAAAGAAGACATACCATCAACAAGCCCCAGAACATACTCCATCTCATAGGGTAAAGAAGAAGTTGAGTTATCTTCAAGAAATTCATTTTCAACAAGAAATGCATCTACTTCCCTTTCTTTTTTTTCAGGAATTTTCCCTGTTTTTTTGTAAACCACCTCAGGTTTGTTTAACCTTCTCTCAATAACAGGCCATTCATCTATCATCCTGAGCCCTTCCATTAAAACACTCTCTGTCGAAAGGGGCTCAAAGTTCTCTCTATCGTAATCAACATTCGTTAACGGTTTGAAATCGTAACTTCCTCTTCTCCATCTGAAAAGCCCATAAACAATTTCAAGAACCCTTTTCTTTAACGCTTCTTTTAAATCTTCTTTTGAGATGAAGTTCTTTTCAATAAGGATCTGCCCTAACCTTTTCATTGTTGATTTTTGAACCTCTAAAGCCACTTCAAGTTCATCCTGAGTAATAGCCCCTATCCTTACAAGCAGTTTGCCAAGAAGCAGATCTGCTTTACCCTTTTTGGATTCTGCTCCAACAATCATTCCGTCAAGAAACTTTATCTCAACCTCATCATCGTCATCCCTTTTCAGTAAAAGTATCCCTGTTTTTTTCTGAATGGCAATTAACTGGAAAATATCAGCAAGAGAAAAGTCTTTTAAAGTACCTTTCAATGCCATTATTCTTCTCCCTTTTCAAAAAACACATTGATTAAATTTATCAGTATTAAAAACCCCAACATTATAAAAAGAGGGGTAATTAAGATCAAACTTTCCGTAATTCTGAAAGCAAAAAGTGCGTCCAAAATCAAAATCAAAGTCAATAAAAAGATAATAATTCCGGAAACAGGGCGGTTCAACACAAAGATATTATAAAAACCGGGGAACACAATTCCCAGACCTATTTCAAAGCTCTCTTTTATCATTGAATAAAGCTTGATCTCCCTTTTTTTGGCCTCTATCATATCAGATGACATCTCTCCTTTGGATTTCTGCATTATTGCACATTGGGTACATAGTTTCTCATTTTGAGATTCAAACACCCTGAACGGGGTTCCACAACGAATACATGATCTTGTTAAAGAGAGGTCTTTAGTTAAAAAATGTATAATTCCAAGAATCAAAGTTATAAACAAAAAGAAAAATGGAAGTTTAAAGGGAAAACCTCTCTTTTCAATTGAAAAAGAATTGAAAAAATACCTCATAAAATCGTAAAACGAAGGAACCGCAATTAGAGGGTACGGTTCCTTTATGTTTAATCTCAGCCATTCAACGGTTTTTGTATTCCCCGCTTTAAAGGCATTTTTAATAGCCTCCTCAGATTCCACAATGTTATACATCTTGTTGTTTAAATAAAACCTGTTTATGTTTGATTGAAATCCCAGGCCATTTTTTTCAGCCTTCTTAAAATAATCCAGAGCAAGTTTAGGTCTTGAGAGCAAAATGTAAGCAACTCCGATATTATTGAGAGAATAGGGGTAGAAAACAGAAGTTTTTGAAACCAATTTCAAAAACTTCACTCCATCAACAGGTCTTCCTCCTCTTAAATAAGAAACACCAATCGCAAGGTTTTGAAAATCGTTCAACTTTCCATCTTTTTCACTAACAGCAGAAAAAGGTGATACAAAACTCTCATAGTAAAATGCCTTGTTCTTAAAAAAATCAACAGAAAATTCATTCAAACCCCCCCCTATAAAAGAGACTATTGTTAAAAAAACCAACCCCAAATACACAGCCATTTTCTGCTTTTTACCCAGGTAAATAAAGGAGAGTATCAACCAGTATATAGGGAGGTACCTTATGTGAATGGTTAAGAAAACAGGGAAAAATATAACAACAAAGAAAGCAAGATAATGTGCAAGTCTGGTGTTTAAATTTTGTTTGATAAGAAGCCTTTTAATATCGTAATTTATCAACCTGAAAAAAGAAAGTAAACTGACAACCCCGAATATTGAAATAAAAAGAAACAATGCAAGATAAAGATTGGAAAGGCAATGAACAGTAAATTTAGAGAAGTGTTCAATATTTGATAAGTAATTTAAAAAACTGTCAATTGCAAAAAGAAAGGCATTGTAAACCCCATTTCTTTTTATTATGTCTTTTTCTATTTTTCTGAATGTTTTTTTAGATGGGTCAACTCTGTACAAAAACAAAATGTGATTTTTTTTGATATACTCATTTTTATTTAAAATACTGCTTAAATACTCAAATGAAGTATAGCCTTCGCTAAAAAATGTTTTTTGAAAAAGGTTAAAATCCTCTTTGTTTTTTGTTTCAGGATTAGAATATAATCTTTCAAGGGTGTTTTGAAGTTGATAATCAAAGTTTTGAGAAAAAAGAGGAAATGTTATAAAAA
>JALSOA010000018.1 GCA_026986725.1 Acidobacteriota bacterium | reverse complement strand
ATATTTTCCCTTTCTTTCCTTTTATTTTACTCATTATAACAGAACTTTTGTGATGTAAATCAATTAGATTGAAAAAATAGTTGAAATTTATTTTTTTTAGTTTTACTATTACATTAACTATTTTTTTTAAAAATTTGGAGGGTATGATGGCTATATCTCTTTTGAGACAAAGGTTTTTTGCCTTTATGTCAATTTTTGTGTTTTTGTTTTCCGGGTTATTTGTGTTTAATGTTTATTCATCAAACACAAATGAGAGTAGTGCAGGGATTAAGGTTGAGAAAAAGTCTTTTAAGAATTTTAAGGAACAGAAGGATAATGAAGAGGCGATGAAGCTTTTTAAGGTTTCACCGTGCTATTTTATCCCCAATAGGTCGTTTAATAAAAAGGGTACAAAGATAATCCCTGAAAACAGTGAGACGGTGGCATTTATCCAGACAATGAAGGGCAGGATTCAGTTTGCCTCAAAAGGGGTATTCATAGGTATGGTTGTTCCTGACTCTTCTATTACGGAATCAAAGGGTAAGGAAAGGGGTATTGATGATTTTTTCCACCGCAGGCTTGAGAGGAAAAAGAGAAAAAAACTAATTGTTGCTGGGCTTGGTTTTAAAGATAAACTTTCAAAGAATAAAAAAATGGTTCAGCCTGTTTTGGAGGGTAAAACTGATGCAAAGGTTAACTTTTATATAGGCAAAAAGGAAAACTGGCAGATCAATGTGCCCACCTATCAGAAATTAAAGTATAAAGAGGTATGGGATGGTATAGATGTTGAGTATTTAGGTTATATGAACAGGCTTGAATACAGGGTAATTTTAAAGCCTTATGCAAACCCGTCAGATATAGTGATGTCAACAGGGGCGGAAAGATTGGAGATTTTAAAGGATGGTGGTTTAAAGGCTGAATTCAACGGTGCATATATAGTGTTCAGTAAGCCCTTTGCCTATCAGGTTATTGAAGGGAAAAGGGTTGAGGTAAAGGTGGAGTATGAAGTTTTAAACAAAGGGGATTACACATTCAAGATAGGGGATTACGACAGGTCAAAGGAGTTGATTATAGACCCTGCTTCAATGGAGTACGTATTTAGGAGCAGATTGGAATGATTATGATGAAACAGGTGTAGATATTATTTTAGATAATGATGAAAACATTGTGGTTGTTGGTGATTCTGAAGGGAATGAGTTTCCAACCACTGCTGGGAGTTTTGATGTAACAAACTCTGGAGGTGGAGATGCTTTTCTTTTAAAGTTATCCCGGGATGGCTCCTCTCTCATCTTTTCAACCTTTTTAGGTGGTTCAGGTAGTGGTGATGGGGCGACGAGTGTTGCAATAGATTCTTCTGGGAAGATCTATATTTACGGGGGAACCAATAGTAATGATTTCCCCACAACTGATAATGCTTTTGATAAAACCAGTAATGGGGGAGGAGACCTGTTTGTTGCTGCTTTTTCTTCCGATGGATCAACCCTTTTGTATTCCACCTATATTGGAGGAAGTAGTCATGATATACCGAGGAGAATAGCTATCGATTCTTCCGGTTATATATATATTACAGGCTATACTCAAAGTTCAGATTTTCCTACCACAAACGGTGCCTTTGATAACACTTTTAATGGTGGTGTTTTTGATGCTTTTGTTGTGAAGTTAAAACCAGACCTCTCCTATCTTGCATACTCAACCTATTTTGGTGGTAATGACGATGATTTAGGAGGTGACATAGCGGTTGATTCATCGGGGAATGCCTGTATAGTTGGTTGCACAAAGAGTTCTGATATGCCCACAACATCAGGCTGCTATGATGACTCGTTTAACGGTGGTGATGATGATGTTTTTGTGGCAAAGTTTAATTCAAACGGTTCTGATATTATTTTTTCTACCTATGTTGGTGGAAATGAGAGTGATTGTGGTGGTGGTATTGCTTTGGATTCCTCTGACAATATTTATGTGGTAGGTAGTACAGCAAGTTCTGATTTTCCTGTGACAAACGGGGCTTTTGACGAAACTCACAATGGTCATGAAGATTGTTTTATATTTAAATTAAGTTCAGATGGCTCAAACCTTATTTATTCAACTTTTTTAGGAGGGGAATATTCTGATTATGCCATTGCAATAGCACTTGATTCAAATGAAAATGTTTATGTGACAGGAATGACAAATAGTCGTCAGTTTCCTGTTAGTAATGGGGCTTATAATACAACTTACCATGGTGATAGTAATAGTGAATATGGAGATGTTTTTGTTTCAAAGTTAGACCCGCAACTTTCAACTCTTATCTACTCAACATACATAGGGGGAATGGATAATGATACTCCATATTCTATTGCTGTTGATTCTTCTGGCAATGCTTACATTACAGGTGAGACACTAAGTCCTGATTTCCCTGTTACAGATGGAGCGTTTGACACCGAATATCATGGGGCAAAAGATGTTTTTGTGACCGGCTTGAATAGAGATGGTTCAAACCTGATTTTCTCAACTTATATAGGGACAAAGAGTGTAAGTTATGGAAAGAGTATTGCGATGGATTCCTCTGGCAATATTTATGTTACAGGAAATACAAACTCAAATTCTTTCCCTTCTTATGTATCAGGCTCATTGTTTTTCTATAACTATTACGATGTGTTCGTTACAAAGTTAAATCCTGATGGCTCGTCTTTGATCTATTCTGTTTTTGTCGGGGGGAAGAATGATGAGTATGCTCATGCAATGGCAATTGATTCGTCTGGAAATGTCTATGTTACCGGGGAAACGAAGAGTCAAAACTTTCCAACGACAGATAATGCTTTTGATACCAATTTTAATGGTACTTCAGGTACATCCACAGACGCTTTTGTTTTTAAACTTAAATCAGATGGTTCAGACCTTGTTTATTCCACATTTTTAGGTGGTTCCTATTATGAAAAAGCAGTGGATATTGCAGTTGATTCTTCAGGAAATGCATATGTTGTAGGATACACTTACAGTGATGATTTTCCGGTTACCACTGGGGCTTTTGATACGACTTTCGATCTTTATATCAGTGGATTTCTTACCAAATTGAATTCAAACGGTTCAGACCTTGTTTATTCCACATTTTTAGGGGATGGTACAAATCACAGTTACACTTATTGTTTGGGTGTAGATGTCAATTCATCAGGGAATGCCTATGTTTGCGGGATGACTAATGGACCTGATTTTCCTACGACCAACGGTTCTTTTGACACCTCTCATCATGGCAACTCATTTGATGGTTTTGTAACAAAGTTCAGCACTGACGGCTCTTCCCTTGTTTACTCCACTTTTCTTGGTGGTTCAAGTTTTGATGAAGCAAACGGTATCGTGGTTGATTCAGCAGGTAATGCTTATGTTACAGGATTTACTGGCAGTGATGATTTTCCAGTAACAGATGGGGCATTTGACACAACCCTGTCTTACTATGATGGATTTGTGACCAAGTTGGCTCCCGATGGTTCTTCCCTGATATATTCAACCTATCTTGGAGGTTCCGGTTTTGATGCTTTATACAGAATTGCGGTAAACTCAACCGGTGAAGCATTTGTTACAGGTTATACGGAAAGTTCAGACTTCCCGACAACAGAGGGGACTTTTGATTCTACATATAATGGTGAACATGATGCCCTTCTGACAAAATTAAGTGCAGATGGCTCTTCTTTGAAGTTTTCAACATATATAGGAGGAAGTAAAAATGATTTAGGCTCTGATGTTGTCGTTGATTCCTCTTATCATGCCTATGTTGTTGGAACCACTGCAAGTCATGATTTTCCAGTTTCTCAAAATGCTCTTGAGCAATCATTTTTTGGTTCGGTAGATGTTTTTGTTGCCGCATTGAATGCTTACACATACTATAAAATTACGGCAACGGCAGGTTCTGGAGGAAGTATAAACCCTGCTGGTGATGTGCTTGTTCCTCAGGGGGGAACCAAAACCTTTACCATTACCCCTGATACAGGGTATCACATCAAGGATGTTAAAGTGGATGGAAGCAGTGTTGGGCAGGTAAGTACATACACATTTACCAATGTAACATCAAACACACAATTGAGGCACAGTTTGAGGAGCACAGATCCACTTACATTATCACTGCAACTGCCGGGGAAGGCGGAACTATTGACCCAAACGGTGAGATTGAGGTGAATCAGGGAGATAACATCACCTTTACAATAACCCCAGATAATGGATACTTTATAGCGGATGTTAAGGTTGACAATCAATCGGTTGGCAGGGTTGAAACTTATACCTTTGAGAATATAAACAGTGATCATACAATTGAAGCGACTTTTGCAACAACTTTACCGCCTGAAATAACAAAGGCAGAAGGCCAGAGTTTAAACAGAACATTGCCTGTTAAAGCGGTATTTTCATGCGAGGCGTACGACCCTGACGGTGGTGATATAGTTCAGTACATCTGGCAGATAAACGGAACAAATTTTTCTGATACAGTTACCACTTACAACAATACCTGCACATACGAATTCACAGAGGCAGATACATACCACATTGTTGTAACAGTGGTTGATGACGAAGGAGAAACCGCAAGCAAGGCATTGAAAGACAATATGGGCAATGATGTGGAGATTGTTGTAAACAACCCGCAAAATTACAGTGTTGTTCTGCCTTTGCCCGTTGCCAATTCAGGTAAAAACAAATCAATAAACTTTACCGATACTGTAAGCGGGATAATAAACCCTGGTAATCAAACCGTTAATTTAACAATCACTTACTATGATGAAAATGGAAACACAATGGATGAACAGACTTACACAGTACCGGGGAAAGGGAAATTCATTTACAATGCAGCAACATATAATCAGAGCAACTATCCTTATGCAATGATGGTTGCAAGTGGCTATGTGCTTACATATTCAAGGGTGATAACAGATAGCGGCCAGATGACCTCTTACCTTATGCCAAATTACAGCGAAAAACTTTACATACCTCACATAGCGGAGGAAACAGATTACTGGGAAACGGAGATGTTTGTTTCTTCACTTCAACCAACTGACCTGAAGGTAAAGGTGAATACTAAGGAAAATCAGTATACTATGTCTCTGTATTCAACCATAATAAATCTTGAAGAAATGCTTGGTTCAGATGTTGATGAGGCAAAAACATGGGGCTCTGTCGAATCGTACACAAGTAATCCATTTGGTAATCCCAGTAATTTAAGTGGTTTTGAGGTGTTTCAGCACAACAATACAGACGGTGCCGGTGTTGAACTTCAATCTGAAGGGAGTTCCACTTTGTTTATACCTCACATACCTGAGGAGACAGATATATTCTGGACAGGTTTTGCAATTGTTAATCCCAATGGTGAAGATGCCCATTTAAAAGTGGATCTTTACACCAAGGATGGAGAAAAGGTAAGCACTGTTGATCTTACAATTCCTGCTGGAAGCAAGTTAAAGGGGCTTGCAGGTGACCTGTTTGGAGAAGCCTACGGTAATGCAGAATGGGGTATAATCAGATCTGATCAGAGCATATTTGGAATTGAGATATACGGGACAGTGGCAAATGGTATTTGTGGGTATTCTTTGCCCTCCCTTGCAAATACAGAAGGGTATCTACCGGCATTGGTCACAGGAGACAATTACTGGAACGGGATTGCAGTAACCAATCCAACAGAGCACGATGCCACAGTTAACATTTATCTCATGTCTTCGGATGGTACTGTTAAATCCCATAAAGAAGTTCAGTTAGGCTCTATGAAGAGGTTTAAATCTGTTGTAAAAGACTTCTTTGAGGATGTTCAGATTGATTCAACCGATTACATTTACTATCAATCAACCGAACCTGTGATAGGGATTGAAGTAAGTGGAGACCTTGACAGAACCTTTATGTTCTCTCTGTTTGGGAGGAAGTAAAAAGGTTAACAGACCGATAAAGTGAGCCCTCCTTTTTTTAGGAGGGCTTTTTTATTTCTCCAGAATCTCATACCTTGTTGTTATCTTTGCAGTTTTGCCGATCATTATTGATGCTGAGCAGTACTTCTCCTTGGAGAGTTTTATTGCCTGTTCAACAGCCTTTTTTGATATGTTTTTCCCGTAAATTTTATAAACTATCTCCATCTTTGTGAAAACCTTTGGGTGGGTTTCAGCCCTTTCTGCGTTTACCTCAACTTCAACATCTTCTATTTTCTGTTTCTTCTTTTTCAAAATAGCCACCACATCAAATGCAGTGCACCCTGCTGTTGCCAAAAGAAGGTATTGCATCGGGGTTGCTGCTGTGTCGTCTCCATGGGATGATTTTGGTGCATCCATAAAGAATTTATGCCCGTTTTCAGTTTCAGCCTCAAATTTAAGGTTTTCAATCCATTTGATTTTACCTTTCATATTCACTCCTTTTTAAATTTTGACCTTATGATTATAGATTAAAACCCGCCTTCTTTCAAAGACGGGTCTTCAGGAAGGAGGGCTTCCTGAGTATCTTCAATTATTTAGACGGAAAAAATTTTAAAATGTTTCAAGTTGCCAATAAAATAAAAATAGGCAATAATAAATTGAACTTCAAATGGTTAAAGAGGTGGTTATGTTTGATAAGGTTTTAATTGCAAATAGAGGGGAGATAGCAGTAAGGGTTATCCGCACATTAAAAGAGATGGGTATTAAATCTGTTGCGGTTTTTTCTGATATTGACAGGAAAAGCTTTCATGTAAATATGGCTGACGAAGCCTATCCTCTGGGGGGGAAAACCTCAGCAGAGAGCTACCTTGTGATGGATAAGATAATTGAGGTTGCAAAGAAAAGCGATGCTCAGGCAATACACCCGGGCTATGGTTTTTTATCTGAAAATGAAAAGTTTGCGAAGATGTGTGAGGACAATGGCATAGTTTTTATTGGGCCTCCTCCATCAGCAATAAGCTCTATGGGGGACAAGGTTACGGCAAGAAGAATAATGGAAAAGGCGGGTGTGCCTATAATTCCCGGTCTCGAAAAAGAGGGTTTAACTGAAGAAGAGGGGCTGAAATTTGCAAAGAGAGTTGGTTTTCCTGTAATGATAAAGGCATCGGCAGGTGGCGGCGGAAAGGGAATGAGAAAGGTTTTAAATGAATCAGAGTTTTCAAAGGCTTTCAGGCAGGCAAAGAGTGAGGCGTTGTCATCATTTGGAGACGACAGGGTTTACATTGAGAAGTTTCTTGAAGAACCTCATCACATAGAGATACAGATATTGGGAGATAAACACGGCAATGTCATTTACCTTGGAGAGAGGGAATGCTCTGTTCAAAGAAGGCATCAAAAGGTTATTGAGGAATCCCCTTCGCCATTTATAGATGATGATATGAGAAAAAAGATGGGGGAAACTGCGGTAAGGGCTGCACAGGCTGTCGGGTATTTCAATGCAGGCACTGTTGAATTTCTTGTTGATAAGCACAAAAACTTTTACTTCCTTGAAATGAATACAAGGCTTCAGGTTGAGCACCCTGTGACAGAGTGGGTAACAGGTGTTGACCTTGTTGAGTATCAGTTAAGGGTTGCTGCTGGCGAAAAACTTGATATAAAACAGGAGGATGTGGTTTTGAGGGGGCATTCTATTGAATGCAGGATATATGCAGAGGATCCGGAAAAGAATTTTATGCCTTCACCGGGGAAGATTGAAAGGCTTATCACCCCTTCGGGGCCAGGAGTGAGAGATGATTCCGGGGTGTTTGAGGGTGCTGAGGTGTCTCTTTACTATGACCCTATGATTTCAAAGTTAACTGTATTTCATAGAAACAGGAAACTTGCAATAAGCAGGATGTTGAGGGCTCTGGATGAGTATGTTGTTGCAGGGATAAAGACGAATATAGAGTTTCACAAAAGGGTTTTAACACACCCTGATTTTGTAAAAGGGAAATACGACACAACCTTTATTGACAACAATATTGACTATTTGCTTGAAAGGGAAAATGTAAATGAGGATATTGCGATTGTTGCCTCTTTGATAAGGTATTACAATTCTTCTTTCGCAGGCAAGGTGAAAGAGGGTAAGAAAACTTCCTCAAAGTGGAAGGATTACGCTAAAAACTGCTGGATAATTTAGGGGGAATTATGGAAGTTTCTGTTAGAACAGGAAAAAGAGAGTTTGATGCAAATATAGAAAAGGAAAAGGACAGGTATAAAATTGATATTGAAGGAAAACAGTTTTTCGCTGATTATGAGCCTTTGTCTGAAACCGATGGAAATTTAATTGTTGAGGGCAAAAGTTACCATGTTATATTTACGGATAATTCCGTTTATGTTAACGGGGTGCACTTTGATATTGAAACAATAGACCCTTTGAAGAAGGAATTGCTTAAATCAACAAAACTTGAAAAGGATGAGGGTGCAGTTGTAACCTCAATGCCGGGCAATGTGAAGAAGGTTTTAGTCAGGGAAGGAGACAGGGTTGAGGCTGGACAGCCTGTTGTTGTGCTTGAGGCAATGAAGATGGAGAATGAACTGGATGCACCTAAAAGCGGGATTGTGAAAAAGGTAAATGTAAAGGAAAATACCCCGGTGGAGGCAAATGCAGTTTTGATTGAGATAGAGTAAGATGATTGCAAGAATTTTAAAGTTTGTTTTTTTCGCCTTTATTGTTTTTTTCGTTTCTCTGTTTATCTTTGTTAATACAGGTCTGTTTGACAGATTTCTTCAAAAAAAGATTGAGGAAAGGGTTTTAAATTCAACCGGTTTAACCCTGAAGTTTTCAAGATTTTATGTGTCCTTTTTTAAGGGGAAATTACAGGCAGATGGAGTAAAACTTGGTGGTGTTTTAGAGGTTAAAAAAATTGATATTGACATCAGCAGTTTGAAACTTCTTTTGGCAAAACTTGATATAGAGAGGGCAAGGGTTTACGGAGTAACCGTTAACATAGACCGTGATTTTGATATAAAGTCTTTCTCAGAAAATCCGAAAGAACTTGATAAAAAAGGGTTTGGAAGCATTATAGTAAGGGATTTCAGGCTTGAAGATGTCAATGTGAAGTTTAGCGACAGAGAGGGCAATATTGCGTCGTTTGTAAGCAGAGATTTCCTTATTCAGGCAGGGTTTGATCTAAAAAGGGGGACTTACTCAGGGGTTGTAGCCTTTAACAATGGAAAGGTGGTTTACAATCAAAAACCATACCTTTTGAATGTTGCATGCTATTTTGATTTCAATGAAGACAGCCTTACCATAAAAGAATTGACTGTAACCATGGGGGGGCTCAATTTAAAGTCAAAAGGTAGGTTTGCAAACCTCAAGCAGAGTATATCTATTGAAGGGAGCGCAGACCTTTTCAGATTATCCGGAATTGAAGAGTTGAAGGGTATAAAGGTTAATTTCAATATTAAAGGGAATTTGCATGTGTTAAAAGGGAAGGTTTTGATCACCGATGGGAAAAGAAGTGCAAAAGGGGATATTTTTCTTGACATGGCTAAAAGGGTGGTAACCATATCTAACTTAAATGGTAATTTTAAACAACATAACATAAAGCTTTTTGCTTCTCTTTCCTTTAAAAAAAAATTAAAATTTAGACTTAACTCTTCAATCAAAGGCAGGTATCTTAAAAACTTTCATCTGGATGTTAACATAGAAAAAAAAAGACACTGGAATTACAATGCGAGAATATATGGTGTTGATTGCGGAAGTGGTTTTTGTGGGGTAAAGGTAATTTCAGGCAGAATTCCTCAATTGGATAAGGTTAAACTTAATCTTCCTTTTTTAAAAACTGATATTGAAAAAAATACTGGATGGGTTGAGGTTGATATAAAGGATGTAAAGGCTTTTGCACACGGAGATTTTTTTAAAAACAATCTTTTGTTTGGCGGTCTTGTCACAGTAAAGCGGTTTAATCTTTTTGGGCTGACCCTTCCAACCCTTGATGCCAGGTTAAAAGTAAAATCAAGAAATAACATTGTGATAGATTCACTCTTTTTAAAAGAAGGTGATGGGACAGCAAAGATTACGGGGAGTTTTAAAGACAATAACCTGATTCTAAAAGCAAAACTAATGTCTTTTCCATTTAAAAAGGCTCTGTTCTTTCTGGATAAAAAAACACTTGATAATATTGAGATTTACGGGGCTGCAAGCGGGCTTGTGGATATAAAAGGACACTATGAAAATCCATCTGTAAGGGGAGATGTTACCCTTGAACACACAAATGTGTATGGCCTGTTTTTTAATTCCGTAAACACAAATTTTGTTTATTTGCAAGATAGGTTAACTCTTTCGAAAACTGCTATTGAATCCGGAGATGGTTTTTTAAAGGGAGGAGGATATATTGATTTTAAAAGTGGTGCCATTGATCTTGATTTTAAAGGAGAAGGGGTTGAGTTAAACTATATCCCCCTTGAAGACCTTTATGCTGAAGGCTGCTTTGGAAGGGTCAGGGTTTTCAACAACCTTAATAATTTAATGATTGATTCTTCCTTTAAGATCGGGGATGTTATGTTTTCAGATCTCTCTTTTGGTGGTGGAAGTCTTAATATGAAAATGGCTCAAAACGACATTAGTATAAAATTCAAATTAAAAAATGGCCTTTCCGGCAGTGGGATAATTAAGGGAGGGCAGGATCTATCATTTAATTTCACTGCAAAAAACTTTGTTTACTCTGATGATAAAAATACTGTTCAGTTTTCCGGGTTTTTTAATCTTAAAGGTAGTGTTGATTCAACTGATTCATTTACTGGATATGGTTTAATAGACTCTATGCTTTTTAAGAATAATCTTTTTCACCTTAAAGGTGAGAAAATTGAATTTAATATGAGCAAAATGAAACTGTTGGCTGACAGGCTATTTCTTTTTCAGAAGGATCCTTCCCTTGAAGTAACTCTGCAAAACATTGTTCTTAACCTTGACAATGATGAGGTGAATGCAGATCTAACCTTAAACTGCGATGCTTCTTTAATAAATAAAGTTCTTGCGGAAAACAGCATTGAGGGAGTGAATGTACAGGGCAAATTAGGGGGAGATTTTAAAATCTATGGAGTAATTTACTCTCCATTTTATTCAGGCGAGTTAAGTTATGGTGGTAATGTGAATCTTGTCGATGCCGGGTATCTGGTGAAAGATGCAAATTTAACCGCAGATATTGATTATGATATAGTAAATGTTAGGTCTTTTAAAGGAAAAATTAAAGACGGTTATGTTGATGTTAGCGGAACCATTGTAAATGGAATGGTTGACTTCAGGGGAAAGGTTAATAATGTACCTGTTGATATGCCAGGTTTCTATGCTGATTCCTATGGGGTGATCTTTTTAAAAAGTGAAGAGAACGGCGAGAGGTACTCTGTTTCAGGGTACTTAAGGTTAAAAAATGGGATACTCAATGTTTCTCAGATGCTTTCTGGGGAGCAGGAAGAGGGGTTCCTTAACCTTGTTGATCTTAATTTAAAAACCAGTCTTGAGGGAGTGAGTTACTCTGATAAAGACATCACCCTTCTTTTCGGGAAATCAAGGTTGGAGATGATTGGCACTGCAGCAAGCCCAGTTCTTCACGGTGTTCAATACATTAGCAAAGACAGTTATTTAAACATAGGGGATACAAGGTTTTATGTTGAAAAGGGTAAATTGATTTTTAACAATCCCATTGAAAACAACCCCTATGTAAACATTGTGGCTTCAGCCTATTTGAACAATTACAGGGTTCGTTGTTATTTAAAGGGGAATTCTGATAAGGTTAACATAAAATTTTCATCTGATCCTCCATTAAGTCAGAATAAGATACTTGGAATCCTTTTTGGTGGTGGTATAAATACTGGGTTATTTGATTTTTACCATTATTCTTCGGAAGAGAATCTATCCGGGGTGGGGGCTGCCCTTGCCTTAAACACCATTCTTTCGTCATTTAACAATAAAATGAAGAAAACATTGAAAGTTGACAGATTTTCAATCTCTTCACAGGTATTTGATGTTACCAGAAGTCCGTCCCCTGTTATAAGTTTTGAAAAAGGATTATCTTCAAGGTTGAGTTTTCTTTATGCACAATCCCTTGATGCAGGTGATACTCTCATGGAGATGAGTTATCACATGGCAGGCAGGAAAAATGTCTATATTAGAAAGGAGATTGATGGCAGCATAACGGTTGAATTTGAAATACTAAAGTGATTCTTTACCTTGCAAAAGAAAAGTATATTGGTAATAATTAAATTGAATATTGAATCTGGAGTTAATATGGCTAAAAAAGAGGTTATTGAGAGGATCCTTATTTCAGAAGACAGGCTTCTTCAAAGGGTGAAGGAGCTTGGTGAAGAGATAAGCAGAGATTATAAAAGAGAAGAGATTTTGCTGGTGGGATTGTTGAAGGGTTCTGTCATATTCCTTGCTGACCTTGCAAGGAAGATTACAATTCCGTGTATGCTTGATTTTATGAGTGTTACAAGTTACGGGAACGACATTGAATCTTCAGGTGAGGTTAGATTTTTAAAAGATCTTGACAGTGATATTCATGGCAAAAATGTTGTTATTGTTGAGGATATAATTGACACCGGGTTAACTTTGAGGGAGGTTTTAAAGGTTTTAAAGGCAAGGAATCCAAAGACTTTAAAAGTCTGTACCCTTTTAAATAAGGTTTCGCGGAGACTGGTGGATGTTCAGGTAGATTATAATGGTTTTAATATCCCTGATGCCTTTGTTGTTGGATACGGTCTTGATTATGCTCAAAAATACAGAAATCTTAACTATATAGGTGTTCTGAAATTGGTGGATGAATAAATCAGAAAACAGATTGGTTTAATTGAATCTTCACAAGAGTTATGTCATCCTGAAAGTTTGAAGTGAAAAATCTGATCTCTTTTAAAACAGCGTTTAGGTCATTTCTTTTTTCAAGTAAGTTTTTTAGCCTTTCAATCCCAAAGAGTTCCCCTTTTTCATTTTGTGCTTCGGTTATACCATCAGTGTATAGAAATATTGTGTCGGTTGGGATAAGTGCAATTCTCTCTTCTTTAATCAAAAGGTTGTCTGTTATTCCTATTAAAAACCCATCTCCTGCAAGTTCAATGACCCTGTCACCTGTTTTTAAGAATTGCTCAGGGTGCCCTGCTCTAATGTATCTCAATTCCCTTTTTTTCATATCAATAACCCCTATAAAAATTGAAACGAATTGTTCATCTGTGGTTGTGTCAAGCAGGTCTTTGTTGATCTTGTGGGCAATATCGTACGGAGATTTAAACTGGGTTGAAGCCTGCACAAAAGATAATTTTAAAATTGCTGCTATCAAAGCGGCAACAATGCCGTGCCCTGTTACATCTGCGATGAAAAATGAGACATTTCCATCCGGTTGTCTTCTTATATCGAAAATATCCCCTCCGATCTGTATTGCAGGGATGTAAATGTAATCGATAAAAATTTCATTGGTTACTCTGCCTTTTCTGGGGATAAGTGATTTTTGAAACCTTGATGCAAGATAAATCTCTTTTTCCATGTTTGACTTGTACCTTTGAAGTTCAAGGTTTTTCTCGAGAATAGTGTTCTGCAATGTCTTTATTCTTGCACCTGCAATGACCCTTGCAATTACCTCATTTACATTGAATGGTTTTGTGATGTAATCATCTGCGCCAATTTTCAATCCCTCAATTTTGCTATCTATGTTTGTTTTTGCAGTAAGCATAATAAAGTATGGATTTTTATATCTTTCCTCGTTCTTTACAATTTTGCAAAGTTGAGTCCCGTCAATGTTTGGCATCATAAGGTCTGATATAATGACATCTATTTCAATCTGTTCAAGAACATGTAGGGCATCCTGCCCTGAGGCGGCTGTGTAAACCTTAAACCCCTGAGTGTTCAGATAAAGTTTTAATATCTCCAGTATTCTTTCTTCATCGTCAACAACTAACACTCTGGTTGGATTCATTTTAATTGATCCCGAAGTACCTATCTAACCCTGTTTGTTTCATGATCTTCTTCACTGTCTCAGAAAGGTTGATCAATGTGAAAGTGCCGTCTTTTCTAATAAGGGTGTTTTTTATGGAAACCAGAAGCCCCAGACCGCTTGAATCGATAAAAGGTACCTCTTCCATATTCAATTCCAGGTGTTTGATACCTTCATCTTTCAGGATCTCTTTCATTTTCTCTCTGATACTGCCGGTGTTTTCAAATGTTATTTTCCCTTTCAGGGTTATTTTTAATTTATTACCCTCCTGAGACATGCCAATTTCAACCATCTTTACCCCCAATGTATTTAATTATTGTTAACGTCCTTCCGTTATTGTTAAATGATAATTCATCTGCACTTTTTTTTATAATAAAAATTCCTCTTCCATACTCTTTTGTGGGGTTTGGAGGTTCTTCTTTCCCCAGTTCTTTCAAATAGTTAAATCCATTTCCGCTGTCAGTAATTTTAAAGAAAAACCTCTCTTTTGATATTTTAGCCTCAATGTTAACGGCAAGATCAAATGCTTCAGGGTTTGTTTTTGCTATGTATTTTTCATACTCAAGTATTGATTTTTCCTTTCTAAAACTCTCTGGTAATTTAAGGTTACCGTGATAAACAGCATTGGAAAGTGCCTCACTGATAAGCAACATAATATCTGTTTTTTCATGATGTTTTATAAATTTAAGGGTATCAAGTATCAATTCGAAAAGCATTAGTACCTTTTCTATATGTTGCCTGGTACTATTTTGCATTATTTTACATTCAAGGGAGTCAAAATTGTGGTTGAGGAAATCTTCTTTTAAAGAATTAAAGAAGTTTTCATTTAGATTTAAATTTTCAATTATTTTTTCATTTCCTTTAGTTGCAGTAAGTTTAATATAAAATTCCTTTTTCATAACTTTATTATAAACCAATGAGTTTAAAAATCAACTTATGTTAGTTTGCGATTAAGCAATTGATGTGTTAATATTTTATTACCAATATTGTAGGCTGGGATGGAGGAGTTATGAAAGTATTTGAAACCAACAATCTAAGGGTTGTTACCTTTGTTGGACACGGTGACACAGGTAAAACATCTCTAACAAGTGCAATGCTTTATAATGCTGGTGTTACAAACAGATTGACAAAAGTTGACGATGGGAATACGGTGACCGATTACGATCCGGAAGAGATCAAAAGAAAGATCTCATTAAGCACCTCATTGTCATACTTTGAAAGAAAAAAAGTTAAGGTTAACATACTTGATACCCCTGGATATGGAAACTTCTTCCCTGAAGCGAGAGGGGCATTGAGAATTACCGATTATGTGGGATTTCTGGTGTGTGGAGTTTCAGGTATTGAGGTTCAGACAGAAAAGGCATGGAAAATAGCAAAAGAGTTAAACAAACCAGGATTTTTTGTTGTAAACAAACTTGACAGGGATAATGCCGATTTCAATAAGGTTGTAGAGGCTATACAGAAAAAGTTTGGAACAGAATGTGTGCCGGTTGCACTTCCCATAGGGAAAGAGAATGATTTTAAAGGAATGATCGATATTCTGGCAAATGTAGCCTATGTTTACGGCGAAGTTGAGACAGGAAAGTTTGAAAAGACCGATGTTCCGGATGACATGAAGGATGCAGTAAGTGAAGCGAGGGAAAAGTTGATGGAGACTATTGCTGAAAGTGATGAAGAATTGATGGAAAAGTTTTTTGAAGAAGGGGAACTATCTGACGAAGATATGAAAAAGGGACTTGGGAAGGCAATTAAAAACAGGGAATTATTCCCCATTTTTCCTGCTTCTGCCACCAGAAACATAAATGTTCATCAGATAATGGACTTCATTGTTGATGTACTTGATTCTCCTTTGGGTAAAGAGCATGAGGCAAAGTTGAACAGCGAAGATGTTAAAGTAAAAATGGCCCCGGAAGAGGAAACAAGTTTGTTTGTTTTTAAAGTTATATCTGATCAACATGCGGGAAGGATTAACATTTTCAGGGTTATGTCTGGAATTCTGGAGGCTGACTCGGTTTTGAAAAACACAGTAAAAGATATTGACGAAAAAATAGGGTCTATTTTTGTCCTCCAGGGTAAGGATCATGATAAGGTTGAAAAATTGTATGCAGGAGATATAGGTGGTGTTGCAAAGCTCAAAGAAACATTTATTTCAGATACCCTTGCAGAAAAGGATTTTCCTGTTGTCTATCCGCCTATCAATTTCCCGGAGCCAGCTATTTCATTTGCGATAGAGCCAAAATCCAAAGGAGATGAAGAGAAGATCTCTGCTTCTTTGAAGAAAATAAACGAAGAAGATCCTCTTTTAAAACTTGAAAGAGACCCTCAAACCAACCAGTTGTTAATATCAGGTTCAGGGCAATTACATGTTGAGGTTGCTCTTGCCAAGATGAAGGATAGATTCAAGGTTGATGCTATTCTCCTTCCACCGAAGGTGCCGTACAGAGAAACAATAAAGAAGAAGGTTGATGTTGAGGCCAAGTATAAGAAACAAACAGGCGGTAAAGGTCAGTATGGTCATTGTAAAATAATTATGGAGCCCCTTGAAAGGGGTAAGGACTTTGAATTTGAAGACAAAATTTTTGGCGGAGCGATCCCCAAAACTTACATCCCTGCGGTTGAAAAGGGTATTCAGGAAGCAAGGATGAAGGGATTTCTTGCAGGTTACCCTGTTGTTGATTTTAAGGTGACACTTTACGACGGTTCATACCACGAAGTTGATTCCTCAGAAATGGCATTCAAAATTGCAGGCTCTATGGCTTTCAAAAAGGGAATGGAACAGGCAAAACCGACCCTTCTTGAACCTATAATGCAGGTTGAGATCTATGCGCCTGAAGAGTTCATGGGTGATATAATGGGAGACCTTAATTCCAGAAGGGGAAGGATTCAGGGAATGGAGGCAGCAGGGGATAACCAGATTATTAAAGCACTTGTCCCCATGGCAGAAATGTTAACTTATGAATCCACATTAAGATCAATTACAGGCGGAAGGGGTACTTTTCACATGGAGTTCTCCCATTATGAAGAAGTACCTGCAAATATTCAGCAGAAGATTATTGAGGAGTACAAAAAACAACAGGAAGAAAATGCTTAAACATAAAGGGGTGAAGTATGGGCATAGTGGAAATAACTTTGATTTTTGTTTTAATACTTTATATCTTTGCGATTGACTGGAAAAGTTTTTTTGATTATGTAAGGCAGGGTGCCTGGTTTGTTATAATCGTCTATTTCTTTCTTGGCCTTGGAATTTACAAATTTTTTATTCACGGAATAGGGCATTGATGAAAAAAGCAATCTTTATCCTTTTGATAGTATGTTTGATCGTTGGGGCTTCTTCTTGCGAAAAGAAGGAGCCCCCTAAGGCTACTTTGCTGTTGAAAAAGGCAGATTACTTCTATGAAAAAGGTGATTTAAAGAAGGCAATTTTCCTTTATAAACAGTTGATGGAGGCATTTCCTGACACAAAAAGCGGGAAGGTTGCAGCGGAGAACTATATCAGGTACAGTGAAATGCTTAATGCAGAGATTGAAGCAAACAAGAAGATAAACTTTGATCGTACAAAAAGTCTTGCAAGGGCTGTTGAACTTTACTACAGGGACCATAGAAAGTATCCAGATTCGGTGGATGACCTTATTCCCGATTACATTCCCAAAAGGGTTACTGATGTTTGGGGGAACCCGATTATCTATAAGAAGTTATCAAAAGGCTATATAGTTGCATGTTTTGGTAAGGATGGTATAATTGGCGGAAAAGACGAAGACACTGACTTTTTTATCCAGGATGGAGAGATAGTTACCATTCCCAACATAAAATGATGTTTAACTCTGTAAAAAAAGAGATATTAAAAGAGATAAAAGAAAAAGGGGATATATCCTTTAGAAGGTATATGGATCTGTGCCTTTATCATCCAAAATACGGCTACTATACAAGGATTAAAAAACTTGGAAGAGAGGGAGATTTTTTTACATCAGCCCATCTTGGTTCAATACTTGGAAAGGTAATTGCCAGGGTTGCTCTTGAATATTTTGACAATGGAACACCTCATATAGTTGAACTTGGTGCGGGGGAAGGGCTCCTTGCAAAGGATGTGCTTGATTTTTTTGCAAGGGAAAACATGGAAATTTATTCAAAAACAACCTTCCACATTGTTGAAAGAAATGAATCTATTTACAGAGAGATAGATAGGAATTTAAAGGAACACTCATTAAAGTTTGTACTTTACAAAGACCTTGAGGATTTGCCTGAGATTGAAAAAGCCTTTGTTTTTTCAAATGAGTTTTTCGATGCCTTCCCTGTTCACATTGTTTCAAAGAAAAAAGGAATGCTTGTTGAACTGTTTGTGTCTTACAAAGATGGAACCTATGTGAAAAGGTACAAAATACCGTCAAAAGAGGTTTTGAAAGAGATAGAGGAATTGAATATAGAGGTTTGTGAAAACTGCGAATTTGAGATTAACTCTGATATTGAGAAAATTTATAAACTGCTTTCCGGGAGATTCACTTCCTTTAAGATGGTGACCATTGATTACGGTTATGGTCAGGAAGAACTATACAACCCTGACAGGAACAGGGGAACTTTAATGGGGTATTACAAGCACAGAGCCTATGAAAATGTGTTTCAGTACGAAGGGGAGATGGATATTACCTCTCATGTAAACTTTGATGCTCTTATCCATTACGGTAAAAAGTTTGGAGTGGAAAGTGTGTACTTTAAAAATCAAAGGCAATTTCTCCTTGATAATGGTCTGTTTGAAGTTTTAAAAGAGGGGGAAGAACTCTCTTTAAAGGATTCATTTCAATTAAAAACCCTGCTTCTTCCGGATTCAATGGGGGATGTATTTAAGGTTTTGGTTCAGCAAAAGTAATTTTTTATATAATACCTTCCATGAAAATGAACATAGGTTTATAATAATCTTATAAAATACAAAGGAGGGATTATGCTGTACAATAAATCTGGCAGGCTCTCCCACCTTGAGTGTAAGAACAGATATATAATGGCCCCTGTCAAAACCGCCTATGGTACAAAAAACGGTGAGGTAACAGAAAGACACCTTGATTATTACAGAAATATAGCAAGGGGTGGGGTATCCCTTGTTATACTTGAACCTGTAAGCGTAACACAAAGCGGTAAAGAACACCCTAAACAGCTCACAATTCACCTTGAAAAAAGTGTGGAAAACCTCAAGAAAATAGTTGATGTATTACACGGGGAGGGAGTTTACGCATGTTTGAACATAAACCATGCAGGAAGAGCGGCAAATCCAAAGGCAACTGGAATGAAACCTCTTGCTCCCTCACCAATTACATGCCCAACAACAGGACAGACCCCGGAAGAAATGACAGATAAGGATATAGTAGAGATATTGAATGGCTACAGGATTGCTGTGCAAAGGGCAAAAGAGGCAGGTTTTGATGCTATTGAAATTCAGGCTGGTCACGGATATCTGGTTCATCAATTTTTGTCTCCAAGGTTAAATAAAAGAAAAGACAAATATGGAGAGGATAGAACACTTTTTATTAGAAAAGTTTTTGACATAGTTAAAGAAGAAAGAGAAAACCTTACTGTTTTTGTCAGGATATCTGCTTCTGAATTTGTTGATGGAGGGTTTAAACCTGAGGATAACAGGGTAATTGTTGAACTTGCTAAAGAGTATGGCTTTGATGCAATTCACTGTGGGCTTGGAAATGCATGTGACTCTCCTCCCTGGTACTACTCCCACATGGCATTGCCTGAAAGCAGGCAGATAGAGGCATTAAAAACTATTAGAAAATTAACTGATATGCCCATTATTGCTGCAGGCAGAATGGCATCTGTTGAAAAACTAAAAGTAATGGAAGATATAGGGATAGATTTTATAGCCTTTGGCAGGCCGCTTGTTGCAGACCCTGACCTTCCTAAAAAACTTGTTAATGGGGATTTTGACGAGATAGTTTACTGTGGTTACTGCTTGCAGGGATGCCTTGCCAATGTAAAAAATGGGAAAGGGCTTGGTTGCATAGTTAACCCGGAAATAGATAAAAAGCCAATTAGAAAAACCTCAAATCCAAAAAAGATCGCTGTTGTTGGCGGTGGTCCTGCTGGTATGTCTGCGGCAATTACCCTCTCTAAAATAGGACATGAGGTAACTTTGTTTGAAAAGGATTCAGAATTGGGTGGTCAGTTCAGGCTTGCTCCCCTTGCTCCATTCAAAGAGAGTATGAACAGGCCCCTTGATTCTTTAATTAAAAAAACTGAAAGAAATGTAAAGGATATAAAACTCCAAACAGAATTCACTCCGGAGTATGCAAAAGGGTATGACATTGTTGTTGTTGCAACGGGCTCAATCCATGATTTCCCTGAAGTAACAAACCTATCTTTTGTTTATCACATAACAGCCCTTGATTTCTTTAAAGGCAAAGCAGAGGTCAAAGGCAACAGGGTGCTGATAATCGGGGCTGGAATGATTGGAATGGAAGCAGCGGAGTTACTGGTTAATAAAGGATATGAAGTAACCATAACCAAAAGAACTGACACAATTGCAAATGATATGGAGATGATCACCAAAAAACTGATGCTAAAAAGGCTTGAAGGTAAAGAAAACATTAGGATAATGCCAGATACCTATGTTCTGGAATTTGAAAAAGACAGGGTTTATTGCAAGGTTAATGGCGAAAGCGTTTTCTTAAAACCCTTTGACACAGTGATAATTGCCTCTGGAATGAAGCCGTTAAACAATCTTACAGAGAAATTGAAAAAGAATTCAGTTGAATGTTATACAATAGGGGATGCTGAAAATCCTGCTGATATTTACAATGCCACGCAACAGGGGTATAATTTAGCGATAAACTTGATGGAGGAGTAAAAATGACAGAGATAAAGCCTGAAGACCTTGTTGAAGATGTAATACAGAAATACCCTCAGACAGTTAAAATATTTATGGATTTTGATTTTCCATGCCTTATCTGTGGAGAGCCTGTATGGGGAACAATAAAAGAAAATGCTGATAGAAATGGGATAACCGGGGAAAAGTTTGAAAATATGATGAAGGCATTAAACCAGTCTTTGAAAAAAGAGTAAAAAAATTTTTAAAATTGCATTTTTTATTGACAATACGGGGGTTGTTTTATACCATACAAAATGAGGAAGGTATATGAAAAACAAGTACATAATAACAATTGTCCCTGCCAATAGTGGTAGGGTTAAAAAGTTAACCATTTCCATGCGGCAATTTCACTTCCTCCTGGGTGGAGCAATATTCTTTTTTTTCTTTTTTGTTTTTCTCTTTGTGCATTTTATCTATTCCTCTGCAAAAAATCAACAAATTGTAAGGTTAAAACAGGAAATTACAATTCTTAAAAAAGTCAATGCAAAGTATCAGAAAACCGCAGATAACCTTGAAGAAAAACTGAATTACTTTTCTGATAAAGCAAAAAAACTTGCCATGCTGGTGGGAGCGGACATATCCATTGATGATGATCCCCTTGGGATAGGTGGTTCGGATTATGTTTTCTCACCATACGCTCAGTATCTCAACAAAGACCTTGATGCCATGAATGAAAGGGCTGAAAAACTTTTTGAAGGCTATAAAAGGCTTTCAAATATATACAAAAAGAAGAACGATATCCTCAGAAAAACTCCTTCAATCTGGCCTGTAAAGGGATTTATCACAGATGGTTTTGGCTATAGAATAGACCCTTTTACGGGCAAAAGGGCTTTTCACAAAGGGGTTGACCTTGCTGCGAAAAGGGGCACGCCAATCATAGCGCCTGCCGATGGCATTGTAACAATGGCGGGAAAAACGAAAGGGTACGGGAATTTTGTGGTGATAAACCATGAAAACAACATAGTTACAAGGTACGGTCATTTAAGGGATATTTTTGTGAAGAGAGGACAGATGGTAAGAAGGGGTGATGTTATTGGAACTGTTGGAAATACTGGGAGAAGCACCGGTCCTCATCTTCACTTTGAAATACTTGTTAATGGGAAAGCGGTAAACCCGAAGGATTACATTGTAAGCGAAATAATGCACTTTTAATCTTCCAATTTTGATATAATCAATTTGAAAACTTTTTGATAGAGGTAAAAATGTTTACATCAATTATAACCAGAATTTTTGGAACAAAAAACGAAAGGTACATTAAATCAAGATGGCCAATTGTGGAAAAGATCAATTCCCTTGAGGAGCTTTACGAGAAATTCTCTGATGGTGAATTGAAGGAAAAGATACAGCAATTTAAGGAGGAAGTTCAGAGTAAATACAGGGAAGGACATGACCTTCAAGAGTTGCTTGATAAGATACTTCCCGATGTTTTTGCAATAGTTAGGGAAACTGCAAAAAGAAAGTTAAACATGAGGCATTTTGATGTTCAGTTGCTTGGCGGAATAGTTCTCCATGAGGGCAAGATCGCTGAAATGAAAACAGGTGAAGGTAAAACTCTTGTTGCGACCCTCCCTGTGGTTTTGAATGCCCTTGTGGGCAGAGGAGTGCATGTTGTTACCGTTAACGATTACCTTGCTCAAAGGGATGCAGATTGGATGGGAAAGGTTTACCGGGCCCTTGGCCTTTCTGTTGGAGTGATAAAACATGGTCTCGACGATCAGGAGAGAAAGGATGCTTACAACTGCGACATAACCTATGGGACAAACAATGAGTTCGGGTTTGACTATTTAAGAGACAACATGAAGTATTACCTTGAAGATTGTGTCCAGAGGGATTACTACTATGCGATTGTTGACGAAGTGGATTCAATACTTATTGATGAAGCCAGAACTCCCCTTATAATTTCGGGGCCTTCGGAAGAATCCACGGAAAAGTACTACCTTGCAAATGCAATTATCCCAAAACTAACCCCAAATGAAGACTATGAGGTTGATGAAAAGGAAAACACAGCAGTTTTAACGGAAAAGGGTATTGCGAAGGCTGAAAAACTACTGGGAGTACAAAACCTTTATGACCCTTCAAACATCGAACTCTTACACTGTGTTGAACAGGCTTTAAAAGCGCACACTCTGTTTCAAAAGGATGTTGATTACATTGTAAAAGACAATGAGGTTATTATTGTTGATGAGTTTACGGGAAGGCTGATGCCTGGAAGAAGGTTTTCAGATGGTTTGCATCAGGCATTGGAAGCCAAAGAAGGTGTGAAAATACAGTCTGAAAACCAGACCCTTGCAACCATAACATTCCAGAATTATTTTAGAATGTATGAAAAACTTGCAGGTATGACCGGTACTGCTGATACAGAGGCTGCGGAATTCAAAAAAATTTATGACCTTGATGTGATTGTTATCCCGACCAACAAACCAATGATAAGGGTTGACCATCCTGATGTTGTCTACAGGACGGAGAAGGAGAAGTTTAATGCAATAGTGGATGAGATAGAGAGGTTGCACAAAAAGGGGCAACCGGTTCTTGTTGGTACAATATCAATTGAGAAATCAGAAAAGTTGAGTAACCTTTTGAAGAAAAAGGGGATAAAACATGTTGTGCTAAATGCAAAACACCACGAAAAGGAAGCTGAAATTGTTGCCCAGGCTGGAAGAAAGGGAGCGGTGACTATTGCAACCAATATGGCTGGAAGAGGAACGGATATTGTACTGGGTGGAAACCCTGAAATGCTGGCAAAATCAGAAATGGCAAAACTTGAAGCATCGGGGAAAGAGTTAACGGAAGAGGAGAAAAAGGAGATATTTGAAAAGTACAAAAAGCAATGTGAAAAGGAAAAACAGGAAGTTCTTGATGCAGGGGGTCTCTTTATAATAGGAAGTGAAAGACATGAGTCAAGAAGAATTGACAATCAGTTGAGAGGGCGTTCCGGAAGGCAGGGAGACCCTGGAGCGTCAAGGTTTTATCTCTCTCTTGAAGATGATCTGATGAGAATTTTTGGTTCTGACAAAATTTCAGGTGTAATGCAGAGGCTTGGTATGGAAGAGGGTGTTCCAATTCAGCATAAAATGATAACAAAATCAATTGAAAGGGCTCAAAAGCAGGTTGAAAACAGAAACTTTGAGATAAGAAAACAACTGCTTGAATACGATTCAGTAATGAATCAGCAAAGAGAAACATTTTACAGGTTAAGAAGGAAAGTTCTTGAGGGGACTGTCAGGGATTATGTTTTTGAGTTGACCAGGGGAATTCTGGAATGGCTTGAAGACCAGTACATAGGTGATCCGAAACATCCTGAAGAGTGGAATGCTGAAGACTATGCAAAGAAGATTAAAGAGTACTTTGCATACGATATTACCCCTGAAGAGGTTAGGAAGATACCGAGGGATAGGTTGACTGATGAGATGTATAAAAGGGTGACAGAGGCTTACAGTGAAAAGGTGAAAAAAATAGGGAATGAAGAGATGTTTAAGATGCACGAAAGGTTTGTTGCCCTTCAATTCCTTGACAGGCACTGGAAGGACCACCTTCTTAATATGGACCACCTTAAAGATGCCATTGGTTTAAGGGGATACGGCCAGAAAGACCCTATTATTGAGTATAAAAAAGAGAGTTTTGCACTTTTTGAAGATATGATGTCAAGGGTTGAAGACAACATTATTAAGGTGCTTTACTGGATTCAGCCTGCAAGTGAGGAGCAGGTAAGGGAAGAAAAAAGGAAGGCAAAGGCAAAGCAGAGAAAACTTATTCATGCAAGTGTGAAGGATAAAGAAGCGCCGGTTGTTTCAACTGTTAAAAGGGATAAACCCAAAGTTGGAAGAAATGATCCGTGCCCGTGTGGTAGTGGTAAGAAGTATAAAAAATGTTGTGGAAGAAACGAGAGGTGATAAATGCTTGATAAAATGCCCGATATTGCTTTAACATTTGACGATGTTTTAATAGTTCCGGGTTACTCTGAAGCGCACCCTAACGATGTTGATGTTTCAACTGTTTTATCAAGGAAGATAAGGCTAAACATTCCATTGGTTAGTGCGGCAATGGACACAGTTACCGAATCAAGGCTTGCGATAGCAATTGCTCAATTAGGGGGGATAGGTATTATCCACAAAAACCTTTCCATTGAGGAACAGGCTGAAGAGGTTGACAAGGTAAAAAGGTCTGAATCGGGTATGATCGTTGACCCGATCACGATTTCTCCTGATGCTTCAATTTATCAGGCTGAAGAATTGATGGCAAAGTACAAGATATCGGGGGTTCCTGTAACCAGGTCAGGTAAGCCGGGTGGAAAACTGGTAGGTATATTGACAAACAGGGATTTGAGGTTTGTTACAGACTTTTCTTTAAAGGTTAAAGACCTGATGACAAAAGAAAACCTTGTAACAGTTCCTGTTGGGACAACCCTTGAACAGGCGAAGGAGATCCTCCACAGACACAGGATTGAAAAACTCCTTGTTGTTGACGAAGATTTTCATCTCAGGGGCTTGATAACAGTAAAGGATATTGAAAAAAAGATTCAGTATCCAGATGCCTGCAAGGATGAACTTGGAAGACTGAGGGTTGGTGCAGCAATAGGTGTAACCGGAGATTACCTTGAAAGGGCTGATGAGCTGATAAAAAATAATGTGGATATAATAGTAATTGACTCATCTCACGGACATTCCCAGACTGTTCTGGAGGCAGTTAGAATTTTAAAGAAAAAGTATCCTGAAAAAGAGTTTATTGCAGGAAATGTCGCAACAGAAGAAGGGGCAAAGGCTTTAATTGAGGCCGGGGCAGATGTTATAAAGGTTGGAATAGGTCCTGGTTCCATCTGCACAACCAGGATTGTAACCGGGTGCGGCATGCCTCAAATAACGGCAATCTCGGAGGTAAAAAAAGTTTGTGATAAGTATGGTGTCCCTCTCATTGCAGATGGTGGAATAAAGTTTTCAGGTGATATAACAAAGGCTATTGTTGCAGGGGCAGATTCTGTAATGATTGGAAGTCTTTTTGCCGGTACTGACGAGGCACCTGGAGAGACAGTTTACTACCAGGGAAGAACTTACAAAACATACAGGGGAATGGGTTCAATTGGTGCGATGAAAAAAGGTTCGGCTGACAGGTATTTTCAGTCTTCAGATGTGGAAAAAACAAAACTTGTGCCTGAGGGAATAGAAGGACAGGTTCTTTACAGGGGAAGTTTGTCAGGAGTTGTTTATCAATTAATAGGTGGGCTTCGTTCGGGAATGGGACTTGCTGGTTGCAGGAATATTGAGGAATTGCAGACAAAGGCGAGATTTATAAGAATTACAAACGCAGGATTAAGGGAAAGCCATGCCCACGATGTTGTAATTACCAAAGAAGCGCCAAACTACAGGCTGGATTAAGATGTATCAGTTTCTGTCAAAGGGTGGTCCATTAATGATTCCCATTATTGGGGGTTTCATTCTTGGCCTTGCAATAATTATTGAAAGGTTTTTCAATTTGAGGTATTACAGAATTGTCAACAATGAACTTTTTGAAAAAGTAAGATTTTTGCTATCTCAGGGGAAGTTTGAGGAAGCACTGGGATTTGTTAGCAGGAAAGCAAATACTGTGGTTAAACCAATTCTGATTGAAGCAATCGAAAACAGGCACCTTCCAGAAGAGCAATTGAAAGAGCTTATCGAAACGGTTGGCAAAAAATCGACCAAAATGCTTGAAAAAAACCTCTCAACCCTGTCAACCATAGTTTCAATTGAACCACTTCTGGGTCTTCTTGGAACAGTTACAGGTATGATAAAGGTTTTTGCTGTAATCTCCGCAAAGGGGCTTGGACATGCTGATCTCCTTGCTAAAGGCATTTCGGAGGCTTTGATAACCACTGCAGCGGGTCTCAGTATTGCAATTCCATTTTTAATCTTTTACAATATTTTTTCCGATAAGGTTGAAAACATTATTATTGAACTTGAAACCCAGACCTTTTTGTTGTTTAAAAATTTGAAATGAACTTCAAAGAACCCAATTCAAGAAGATCCACAAAAGTTTTGATAGACATATCTCCACTGATAGATGTGGTCTTTATACTTCTTCTGTTCTTCGCAGTTTCAACCACATTTAAAGAGGAGGTTGGGCTTCCGTTAACCCTTCCCACTTCTAAGGTAAAAAGCACAAAAGTGAAACAGAAAAATGTTACTGTTTACATAACCAGAAATGGCGATTATTATATTGGTAAGAAAATGGTTAAAGCAGAAAAGTTAAGTGCAGAGATAAAGAGGGAGTTAAACTTAAGTGAAAAGAAAGAAGTAATTATAAAGGCTGATAAAGGTGCTCTATACGAACGGGTCTATCGAGCGATGGATGCAGCAAGGCAGGCAGGAGCAAAAGGCCTTATGGTTGCCGGAAATGCAAAATAACGGGAGGAAATTATGGCTGATTTCATTGAAATTGCAAGGTACTCAAGGAAGGATGAGGCAGAGATTGTAAAAGGTCTTCTTGAAACAGGTGGTATTGAGGCTTATGTTGAGGATAAAGGAACGCAGATGATACCTGAAACATTTGGTGACCTTGCAGTTTACAAGGTTGTTGTAAAACGGGAAGATTTTGAAAAGGCGAAGGCAATAATAGAGGAGTACGAGAAGAACAATTGATGGGATCTTTTTATAGATATTTTTTTTTCAGTGTAATTTTTCTGTTGTCGATATTTGTTTTTTCTAAAACCATAAGGGTTGGTATTTTTTTGAGACAAAAAAGGGTGTCGGTGTATTCTCCCTCTACCATATATGTTTACAAAAGTGGAAGGAGAATAAAGGTCATACCTGCAAGATCAGGTTGTTTTTTCTGGATTAAAAGGGGAAATTACAGAGATCACAGGAGCGGGTGGTTTGTTCAGGTGGGTGCATTTAAGAAATTGTCTTCTGTTAAAAACTGTAAGAAAAAGGTTTCTGCTGTAACAGACCTTGATATTGTTGTTAAAAAGAGAAGAGGACTCTATCTTGTCAGGTTGGGCCCGTTTGATAAACTGGCAGAAGCAAGTGCAATAAGGGATACCCTGAAGATGAGTGGCTTCCCTGATGTTTTTATTGTTTCACAAAGCAAAAACAGCAGGAGGGATAGAATTTACCTTATAGACAGTGAATACAACAAAAGATTTGTGTCCCATTCAGCAATAAATTTAAAGTCCGCTTCTCCCATAAAGGTAAATGGGTCGAGATACAGGGGGTCAATAGAGATAATCCCTCACAATGGAAGAATGAATGTTGTTAATATTCTGGATATTGAGAATTATCTAAAAGGGGTGGTTCCTGCAGAGATGAGCCCCAGACTTTACCCCAATATAGAGGCATTAAAGGCTCAGGCGGTTGCTGCAAGAACCTATGTTTACTATAATCTGAACCAGTTTAAGGGAATGGGGTTTGATATTTGTGCCACTCAGAGCTGTCAGGTTTATAAAGGACTTGATGCTGAGAGGGATCTCTCAAGTGAAGCGGTGGATGACACAATGGGTGAGGTGATCCTTTACAATGGAAAACCCATAAACGCCATGTTTACAGCCTATTGTGGTGGCCATACTGAGGATTTTAACAGGATCTTTGGTGGGAAACCTGTACCTTACCTTAAAGGTGTAAAGTGTGACGGAGAGGGGAGTTTTCCTCATAAAACCATATCAGCAACCAGAGTAATTAATTCAATATCAACACCGTATATTTCAAGGCCTTATCTTGCAATTGCAGTTTTGATGTCCAGAGGGCTTTTAAGCGAAAATGAACTGGATGAGATAAACGGTTACTGGGGGAAAGGTTTTGCCAAAGCATACCTGGACAGAATTTTAAATTATCTTGGAATTGAGGTTAAAGATGTTCCCCTTTCCTCTTCAAAGTTAAATGACATTGGGGAGTACCTCTCTTTACAGATATTTAATACCAGTTCCCTGAAACCTCTGTTTGAAAGTGGATTGATAAATCAGGATCTGCCCGAAATTAATGCAAAGAAAATAGATGTAATTGCAATTGGGTACTCTGTTTTGAAACACTTTGAAAAGATTGACAATTATTCACTTGATTTTATGATAGTTGATAAAGATTTTCTCTTTGGTCTTGAAAACCCTGAATTTATATTCTTAAATCAGGGAAATGTTGAGTTGTCAGTCCCGATTGCCACTATACGCGTTGGAGACAGAATCAGGGTTATCTACAATGAAAATCATATCCCTCTTGCAGTAACCATCGTGACTCCGGAATCACAGCAGGGGATAACTGATTCATTTTTAAGTAATTATGTGTGGTACTCTTTTCTTACCATAGATGAATTGAATGTCAGGGCGAAGGGGTTTGGTTTTGAAAAACCCATAACAGATATAGAGGTAATAGAAAAAACAGACACAGGCAGGGTTGTTAAAATCAGGGTTAAAAGCGAAAAATACTCAAGGGTTTATAGAGGCTTAAAGGTGAGATGGTTTTTCGGGGTTAAAGAGAACAAGTTTGAACTATACAAAAGGTACGATGAAGATGGAAAACTGAAAGGGGTTTACCTTGTTGGCAATGCCTGGGGGCACGGGGTTGGAATGTGCCAGATTGGGGCATTTGGCCTTGCCACCAAAGGGTGGGACTATAAAAAAATATTGAAGCACTACTACACAGGGGTTGAGATAAAAGAGGTTGAGTAATGGGTAAAACAATAGTTCTGGTAAACGATGACGGCCCTTTCTCTAAAGGGGTCATTTCTTTAAAGAATTCACTTAAAGACAGGGGATACAATGTTTATGTTTTTGTCCCTCATCAGGAGATGTCGGCATGCTCTCATGCGTTAACCCTTTCAAAGCCTCTCCATGTTAAGGAGATTGAAACAAATTACCACATTGTTGACGGCACCCCTGCCGATTGCACATACCTTGCCCTTTTCTATTTCTTAAAAGGAAAGAAGATTGACTATGTGATATCCGGTATAAACTGCGGGTACAATATGGGGGAGGATGTGTTTTACTCAGCCACTGTTGCAGGTGCAATGGAAGGGCTCTTTCACGGGGTAAACAGCATTGCTGTATCAACTAAAAACTTTGAAAATGTTGAAAGAATTGCATCTCACTTTGTTGAACTGTTAAAAAAACTTGAATCTTTGCAACTAAATAATCCCTTTTTGCTAAACATAAACTACCCTGATTGCGACATTAAGGGTGTGAAGTTAACCTCTCTATCATCAAGGCTATACCCGGGCAATGTTGTTGAGTGTGTTGACCCGAGAGGAATTAAAAGTTACTGGATAGGTGGAGTGCCTCCTGTCTGGAATGGAGGAAAAAACTCTGACATAAATGCGGTCAAATCTGGTTATGTTTCAATTACCCCCTTAAAAACGGACATAACTGATTACACTTTCTTGAAAGAAATTTTTGATTTTTAGAATTCACCGGGCTATCTGTTTTTATTGTACTCAAATTGATATTGATTTTATAAACTGTCTTGGATTACACTCATTTTTTATGGTTTGTTTTTTAAAAAATTCCCTTGCATAATTGATTATTCGGTATCAGGATAAAATTTAAGCAAAAGTGAGCGTTATCACAGAAAAAGTGTTCAAGCAGGATTAAATTATAATTAAAATTCATCAAAACAACTGCAAAAGGGAGGTGAAGTATGAATAAAAATGTACTGAAAACAACCCTTTTTGTTTGTTTTTTCTCACTTTTCTCCTGTTTCTATCTATTTGCCACAACCTATTACCTTCCCCACATTCACACAGGCTCGGATGCATGGGAGACCTATCTTATTCTTGATAACACAGAAAGCAGAAGTATAAAGGCAACAGGCTACTTTTATGACAGTAATGGTTCTCTTGTTTTAAAAAAGGAATATAATATTTCTGCGCAAGAGACAAAGAAGATACCTTTAAGAGAAATTGGTGCTATTGCAGGGAAGGTTATTTGCAGTGTCGGATCTTTAAGGGTGAGATTAAGTTACATAGCGAGGGATGACCTTGGGGGAGGAACTGCAGAGTTTTCCCCTGATACAAAGTTATCTAAATACCTGATATTAACCCTTTCAAATTACTACGATAAACTGACATGGAGTGGTTTTGCGCTCTGGAACACTCTGAATAAAAGTGTTTTAGTAGACTTGTATGCTTATGGAAAAAACAGAGATGTGTTTGTTCACAAGACAATAGAAATGCAGCCCCATCAAAAGATAGTCGATTACTTTGACAATTTCTTTGAAGTTGAATCTTTCAAAGATATAGATTTTGTCAGAGTTGTAACATCTATCCCGGCTTTATCAGGTGTTGTTATATCGGGCAAGGAGAACGATAAACTTTTATTCACGAAACCAAAAAATGAGCCCGACTGCTGGGGGCATGAAGAGTACTGGTACTATCAGGATTGTGAATTTTCAAATATTGTACAGACAGAGGATTATAAATTCCATGTACTTATTCGCATAGAACGTTTAAATACTATTTTCCATGTGACCTTTGATAAGAATGTGGTTTCAGACAGTTTTTTCGCCAATCCTATTGAAGATTTTACTCTTGATTATTTAGGTGATATGGTTGCAATTGGAAATGATGTTTTTATTTCGGGAGTTAGAGGGACATCATTTATTGTGGCAAAACTATCCTCACAAAATACGATTGAATGGGAAAAAACAGTCGGTCAGGCTCCATCTTCCAGTTTTAATCCAATGGACTATAAAATTATCTGTGCAGGGATAGATAATTCAATTTTGGCCTGTTTCATGGATAGAGAAACAAATTCGGGGAAAACTGTAATACTTGACACAGGAGGCAATATAATTGATTCGATAGACGGCGTTACAGAGACTGCTGAATATGGTGCCGCTCAGGTTTTTACCGATACTTCAAATAACAAGTTGCTTGCCTATTCATTTGCATATTTCGAAAACAAATTGCAGGTTGTTCTATTGAATACTGACGGGAGTCTGGCAAAGAAAATATACGGGCCATCTCCATTGCCGGATAGCGATGGTGTGCACCATCAAATCCTTGGAATGTTTATAGGAAATGAAGACCACATTTATCTTGTCGTTGGGAAAGAGACTCCAGTTGTTGGCGGATGGAGACAATTACACTTATACCTTGTTACAATATCGAAAAGCGACCATGATTTTTCAAATGCAGTGGTAACAGATCTCAATGCATTTGCACCATTTTGTTCAAAAGCAATTGTATTCAATACTAAAAACATTAACGGTCATCCAACACTTCAGGTGATTGTAACTCCCTACAATGGAAGATCAAAGGAAGAAGGTTGTAGAAACTCTGATATGTATCTTGTATGGTTGGATTCCAACAATATTCCATACGATTATTCATTCTTTAAACAAAGTTATCCATACAAAGTTTATGGTGCAATAAAGGGCTGGTACTGTTACTATGTGGCAGCAACACAGAGGCAGTACCTCTGGTACCCTGAAATTATAACGAAATTGATACTTAAACAGATATCGTTTTCAAACAGTTTGCAATATTAAATTAAGGGGCTTATGCCCCCTTTTTTTGAGCAAAGTTTCTAAACAATCGCCTGTACTTTTTAAAATTATGCGGTTTTCCCCCATTGTAAAAACAATTTAACTTTATCCTGAAACCCAATATTTTGTGTTGACTTTAATATACTGACACAATATAATGTTACAAAGAATGAAATTTAAAGAGGTGAACCAGATGAAGAAAAAAGAGCGGGAAATCGATATGTTTTTGAAGTATAAGCCTGTTCAGGAAATCACCAACAGGCAGGGGGAGAGAGTAAAGTTTGACGATTTAAGAATACTGAATGCCGTATTGAAGGCAGGCAAAGCATCCGGGGAGTTTTCAGAGGTTGAGGCTAACAGGATAACCTCTATGGTTGTTAGAATGGTAAATTACAGGTTTCAGGGCTCTATCCCGACTATTGAAGATGTTCAGGACCTTGTTGAAGAAGCCCTTGTTATGGCAGGCTATATAGATACTGCAAGGAGATACATAAAGTACAGAGAGAAGAGAAGAGAGGCAAGAGAGGCTAAAAAAGCCCTTGTTGAGGCAATTTCAACGGTTACGGAGTATGTTGAAAAAAGTGATTGGAGGGTTAATGCAAATGCAAACCAGGGGTATTCTCTTGGAGGGTTAATACTCAACACTGCAGGAAAGGTGATTGCAAACTACTGGCTTAACAAAATTTACCCTGAAGAGGTTGGAAAAGCCCACATTGAGGGTGATTACCACATACATGACCTTGATATGCTTTCAGGTTACTGTGCAGGCTGGTCTTTGAAGCAATTGCTGATAGAAGGGTTCAACGGTGTGCCCGGCAAGATTGAATCAAACCCACCGAAACACCTTGGCGCTGCACTTGGCCAGATGGTAAACTTTCTCGGCACCCTTCAAAACGAATGGGCAGGTGCTCAGGCGTTTTCTTCCTTTGACACCTACCTTGCACCATTTGTTAGAAAAGACAGATTGAGTTACAGGGAGATCTATCAGGAGATCGAGGGGTTTATATACAACCTAAATGTTCCCTCAAGGTGGGGAAGCCAGACTCCATTCACAAACCTCACCTTTGACTGGGTTTGCCCTGAAGATTTAAAAGACCAGTACCCTATTGTAGGCGGGAAAGAGATGGACTTCACCTATGGTGAACTTCAAAAAGAGATGGATCTGATAAACAGGGCGTACATGGAGGTTATGATAAACGGGGATGCAAAGGGAAGGGTTTTCACCTTTCCAATACCGACATACAATATAACGAATGACTTTGACTGGGAGCATCCCAACACTGAGCTTTTGTTTGAAATGACTGCGAAGTACGGCTTGCCGTACTTTCAGAACTTTATAAACTCCGATTTAAAGCCGGGAATGATAAGGAGTATGTGCTGCAGGCTACAGCTTGATTTAAGGGAGTTATTGAAGAGGGGAAACGGGCTTTTCGGCTCTGCAGAGCAAACAGGCTCAATTGGGGTTGTTACCATAAATATGGCAAGGCTTGGATATTTATACAAAAACGATTATGATGGTTTTTTGAAGAAGCTTGATTATTTGATGGAACTGGCAAAGGTAAGCCTTGAAAAGAAGAGAAAAACCATATCAAGATTGCTTGATGAAGGGCTTTTCCCCTACACGAAAAGGTATTTAGGTGGATTGAGAAACCACTTTTCAACAATAGGCTTAAACGGAATGAATGAGGCGATAAGGAATTTCACTGATGACAGGCACGATATAACAGACTCGTTTGGAAGAAACTTTGCAAAGGATGTTTTATTACACATGAGGGAGAAACTTGTTCAGTTTCAGGAGGAGACAGGCCACCTTTACAACCTTGAAGCAACCCCTGCTGAGGGCACAACATACAGGTTTGCAAAAGAGGATAAAAAAAGGTTTTCTGACATTATTCAGGCAGGGACAGAAGATGCCCCATATTACACAAACTCAACTCAATTACCTGTTGGTTTTACCGACGACCCTTTCCTTGCTTTGAAGTTGCAGGATGAATTGCAGACCCTGTACACAGGGGGGACTGTCCTGCACCTTTACCTTGGCGAGAGGGTGTCATCCTCAAATGCATGCAAAAAGATAGTGAAAAGGGCGCTTGAAAACTTCCGACTGCCCTACCTGACCATAACCCCCACATTCTCAACCTGCCCGAAGCACGGTTATATTAAGGGAGAGCACGAGTACTGCCCTGTCTGTGAGGAAGAGGAAAGAAAGAGAATTTTAAAGGAAATAAGTGAAATAGAAAGCAAATTAAATCAAATGGAGGTATAGATGACGGAAAGGGAAAAACTTGAAAAAAGGCTTGAGCAATTGAAGAGTGAACTCGAGAATGTTAAAGGGGAAAAATGTGAGGTATGGACAAGGGTAATGGGCTATCACAGGCCGGTTTCGGAGTTTAACAGGGGCAAAAAAAGCGAGTTCAAAGAGAGGGTTTACTTTAAGGAAGATGTTGCTTTGAAAAGATTGTGAATATTTATGGAATTTTTCAACATAGGGGGAGTAACTCCCTTTACAACAATTGATTTTCCCGAATGTTTATCCGCTGTTTTTTACTTCAAGGGATGTGTTTTTAATTGCCCCTATTGTCATAACAGGGAGTTTATTGAAAGGGGAGAGCCTGGATATCCGTTTGAATCCTTCAAAGCATTTATTGATGAAAGAAAGGATTTTCTTGATGCAATAGTGTTCAGTGGAGGAGAGCCCCTTCTGTTTATTGATGAACTTGAATTCCTTGCAGATTATGTAAAGAGATGCGGCTTAAAGGTCGGCATTCACACGACAGGCTATTCACCTGAAAAATTGAAAAAGATTATAGATAAAGGTTTGATAGACTGGGCTGGAATAGACCTGAAAGCGGACAGAAAAAATTACCCTTTTGCAAGCGGCACAAAAAGGAATTATTTTGAAAAAACCGCTGAAAGCATTGAGATCTTGAAAAATAGAGGTGTTGACTTTGAGGTTAGAACAACAATTTTTGAAGGGCTTGCAGATTTTGAAAAATTAGCCATGCTTATTGATGAGTACAGGAATCTTAAAATAGCAAACCCAGTTTTTCAGATTTATTCTCAAAACGGTGTACCTGAAAGAGGTATTAAAAAATGTGTTGAAGATTTCCTTTCAACGCACTCTTTAAAAGTTTCATTGAGAGAATGACTATTTAATCTTTAATAAGAGATGTTATGGCCATGGCGCAGATGCCTTCGCTTCTTCCTAAGAAGCCCATCTTCTCTGTTGTTGTGGCTTTTATATTTACCCTTTCTTTTTCCAGACCTAAAATAATGGCAACATTCTCTCTGATAATGTCTTTTTTCGGGTTTATTTTTGGCTTTTCACATATAATTGTTGCGTCTATGTTTGAGATTTGATAGCCTTTTTCTTCTGCCAATTCCTTTGCTTTTTCTAAAAATATTTTTGAGTCTGCATCTTTGAACTTCATGTCTGTATCGGGAAAGTGCTGCCCTATATCCCCTTCCCCTATTGCCCCTAAAATTGCATCTGTTATTGCGTGCAATAACACATCTGCATCAGAGTGGCCTTTTAAACCATAGGGGGAGTCAAACTCAACCCCCCCTATAATAAGTTTTCTTCCGTATTCAAATTTGTGAAAGTCTATGCCCTGTCCGACCCTTAAATCCATATCACATCTTTGACATTGGGATTGTAACAAGTATTGTTATCAACATCTTAACCATATAAATAAGTATTACAACAACAATTATTGCAATTGCTGCGGTTAAAATCTTTCCGAAAAGAGAATCCTGCCTCTCCTCTTTGTCTTTCTTCAGCCAGTTTCTCGTTAAAAAGAGGAGTATTGGAGAGGTTATCGCTATCAATCCGTAAATAAACCACATCTTTTCGGTATGTTTTGGCCCTTCAACCGGGCAGTAATGCATTAAAAACCACCCTGCATATAGGGCTGTAATTATCTTTGTGAGAAACCATGGGAACTGTGCTATACCCATATACTCCCCTGTTCTTCCGGGAGGTGCAAGTTCTGCTGCATACTGTAAAAACCTTGGCTGCCACATAGCCTCACCCACAGACATTACAAGTATGTAAGCAAAGAGGGTGTAAACATTTGGGCCAAGAGCAAGGAAGAAGGTTGGAAGAGCCATTACAAAAGTTCCCAGTATCATCATCTTCATTACATCTGCTTTTGCCGTGATTGCAGCCACAAGGGGAGTGAGTATAAATATCAGAATTGGATTGAAGTTTACGAAAAACTCCATATTTGCCTTTACAGTTGGGCCGAACGCCCTGTCAACATACTGGGGCAGGGTGAGCCAGTTATGTGCAAACAAAGTTTGAACAGGGATTAAGGCGAATATAAAGAAAGCAAACTTTATATCCCTTAAAGGATGCTCTGCAAGGTATTGTTTGAAACTCCTCTTTTTAGGCTTGTTTTCAGCCCTTTCCTTTTCAATTTGGTCTTCGCTTTTGCCTGAAGCCATCTCTTTTTGTTTCTTTTCTTCAAGTGCCTGAGCAATTGTCTTTTTATTTACAAACATCATTAAAACAATTATTCCAAGAAAGGTGCATATTACATAGAACCAGAAAACCCCAAGCATACCGTAGTGGACTTCCGGGTTAATTGTTATCCCTGCAGCCTTTAATTTTGCAATAAAAAAATCCCTGTACCATGCCCTTATCCTCGGTGAAATAAGCCCTGGTAAAAATCCTCCAAGGTTCATTACCGCATAGAGTACTGCATAACCCATTGTTGCGGTTTTTTCATCTGTGAACTCTTTGACAGCAGAGTATGCAGCAGGCTGGTACATACCGTACCCGACTATAACAAAGAAAAGCCCAATGAGCGCTGCATAGTAAAGCATTACCCATGAGGTGTGGTCAAACAGAATTTGGTATGGCACCCCTGTAAAAATTATTCTTCCAATTAGCATAAGGATTAAGGATATTAGCAATGCCTTTCTTATCCCTATTTTGTCGGACATTCCCCCTAAAAATAGCATTGCAAGGGTAATACCCCCTGTGAAAAATCCAACAACAAGGTCTGCCTGATGGTCATTTAGCCCGAAAAAGTCGTTAAAGTAAATTGCCATAAAGGTGAGTATTCCAAAGTAAACCATTCCCTCAATCAAATAGGAGATGTTTACACCCCACAAAACCTTTGGCACCTTTGCAAAGTCAATAAAAGGCTGGATAATCTCCCTTAAAGGGTTTGTTTTTGTTTCTTCCTGTTGAGTTATGCTCTCATTCTGGCTTTCATTTCTTTTTTCCTCTTCCAAGTTCAACCTCCCCAATCTTGAGTTTTATAAAAAAATTATATCAGTATTTGAAACTCTTAATAGCAATTTTTTGTTATTATTAAAATAAAGAACTGTCAATAAGGAGTTTTGCCATGTTTGATTTTACCTTTACCGATGAGCAAAAAAGGTTGAGGGATGAGGCAAGGGAGTTTTCAAGGTGGGTACCCAAGGATTTGATCCTTGCAATGGATAAAGAAGAGGTGCAGTTTCCAAAAGAGTATTTAAAAGAGGCAGGGAAGAGGAACCTTTTAGGTATTAGAATCCCGAAAGAGTTGGGAGGGAGAGGGCTTGGCTGGGTTGAAAATGTAATTGTTGCAGAAGAGATAGGGGTGCCGAGTTATTCCCTTGCGTGTTTATGGGGGGTTGGTGCAGACATTGTTTGCGATGCAATTGCAGAGTATGGCTGCGATGAGTTAAAGGAAGAGGTTGTAAAGCCATTGCTTAAAGGAGAGGTTTATGCTGCTGAGGGGTTGACCGAGCCAAGGGGCGGTTCGGACTTCTTTGGTGCTAAAACCTATGCTGTAAAGGACGGAAAAGACTGGGTAATAAACGGAGGCAAAAGGTTTATTGTGGGGGCGGAAGGGGCAGACTGGTTTTTGATCTATGCGGTAACCGACAGGGATAACCCTGATCCTCACAGAAGAATAACAGCATTTATGGTGCCAAGGACAAAGGGGGTTGAAACAGAGTACATATACGGTTTGATGGGTGTAAGAGGCGGGGGAGCAGGAAGGCTTAAACTTGACAATGTAAGAGTGCCTGAAAGGTTTGCGTTGAACGGAATTAACGGAGGATACGAGGTTTTCAAAAGGATGATGATACCCGAAAGGCTTGGAACCGCTGCAATGACAATAGGTTCGGTCAGGCCTGCAATTGAGATAGCAACAAGGTACACATCAAGGAGAAAGGCTTTCGGAAAAGAGATTGCAAGGTTTGAGGCTGTCGGATTTAAGGTTGCAGACTCTGTTATGCTTCTTGACGCTGCAAGGGGGCTTGTATATTCAACCGCACTTGCAATAGATTCAAAAAAAGCCTCTCCGGGAAGAGTCAGGAGAATGATATCGGAAAGCAAGAAATTTGTTACGGAGGCTGCATGGGACATAGTGAACAAATGTATGCAGGTTATGGGTGGAATAGGGTACACCGATATCTATCCAATTGAAAGGATATTGAGGGATATAAGGCTTTCAATGATATGGGTCGGGACAAATGAGATAATGCAATTGATAATTCAGCATGAATGGTACAAAGAGTTCTGGCAGAAGGTTGTAAAGGAGAATGTTAGAGATGTTGAAATGGATGCAGAAAATGCCCACAGGGACGATGAGAAGGTGTTTGAGTGAATTTATGTTTCCCCCTTTGCTTTTAAGTGATTTTGTTTTGTGGTATTATGTTTATGAATATTAAAAGGAGGAATTTATGAATAGAGAAGCGCTTGGTATGGTTGAAACCAAGGGACTTGTTGGGGCAATAGAGGCTGCCGATGCTATGGTAAAGGCTGCAAATGTCGTTTTGATAGGCAAGGAATACATAGGCGGCGGTTATGTTACCGTTATGGTAAGGGGTGATGTTGGCGCTGTTAAGGCTTCAACTGATGCAGGTGCAGCCGCTGCAAGAAGGGTTGGAGAGCTTGTCTCTGTCCATGTTATTCCAAGGCCTCATTCGGATGTTGAGAAGATTTTGCCGGATTACAGGGAGAAGAAGGGCAAATAATAGTTTCCGTCAATAACATTACTGGAGATTGGAATGCTTGATTCTATTTTTGAAAAGGCAGAAGTTGCCGGCAGTATCCTTGAAGAATACTCTCAGGAAGAGATAGACAGACTTGTTGAGCAAATTGCAAAAGACGGTGAGGCAAACGCTTTGCCTCTTGCTGAACTTGCCCACAATGAAACTGGATACGGCAAAGTGGAGGATAAAAAGATAAAAAATATACTTGCAACAAAGATTTTGTGGGATTCTATAAAAAACGAAAAAACTGTTGGAATAATAAAGGAAGACACTGTCAATAAAATCATTGAGGTTGCCGCACCTGTTGGCATTGTGGTTGCTGTCATACCCTCCACCAATCCAACTTCAACAACTCTGTATAAGGCAATAATATCTTTAAAGGGGAGAAACCCTATAATCTTTTCACCCCATCCCGGGGCAAAGGGGTGTATTAAGGCAACGGTTGACATAATAAGAGAGGCTTTGAAAAAGGTCGGGGCGCCTGAGGATGCAGTCCAGATTGTTGATAACCCGACAATTGAGTTGACAAAGCAGATGATGTCCCATCCTAAAACAGGGATTATACTTGCAACAGGTGGGCTTGGGCTTGTAAAGGCTGCCTATTCGTCAGGCAAGCCTGCATACGGGGTTGGTCCCGGCAATGTCCCTGTTTTTATTGAGAGGACGGCTGATGTTGAAAAGGCTGTAAAAGATGTGATAACCGGGAAAACATTTGACAATGGGACAATATGCGCATCGGAACAGTCTATAATTGCAGATAAGCCCATAGCAAAGCAGGTAATTGAGGAATTGCTTAAAAACAATGCCTATATTTTAAAGGGTGATGAAGTTCAAAAGGTTGCCTCTGTTGTTGTTACCGAGAAGTTTGGTGCAAATCCAAAAATTGTCGGAAAACCTGCAACCTACATTGCAAAGCTTGCCGGGGTGAATGTACCTGAAAAAACTGTTGCGCTTGTGGCACCCCTTGACGGTGTTGGCAAAGCCTATCCCCTTTCCATTGAGAAACTCTCCCCTGTTCTTGCCCTTTACATTGAAGACGGCTGGGAGAAGGCCTGTCAGAGGTGTATTCAACTTTTAAAGTTCGGGGGGCTTGGTCATTCACTTGGGATACACACAAGAAACAAAGAGGTTTTAAAGCAGTTTGCATTGAAAAAGCCTGCATTCAGAATTGTAGTTAACTCCCCAACAACACACGGAGCCGTGGGGTATTCAACAAATTTAATGCCTTCATTGACCCTTGGCTGTGGCACATTTGGAAACAACATAACAAGCGAAAACATTACGGCAAGGCACATGATAAATATAAAGAGGGTTGCATTTGAGACAAAGCCTGTGAACAAAGGCAGGTTTTCACCCTATGACTTTTACTTCAAGGATGTTAAGCCTCATTCAATTGAATCCGTTATCGAAAGCAAACTGTCTGATTTTGAGGTTTCGGAAAGTGTTGAAAAAAGAGTTTACGACTTTGTATGCGAAGAGGATATAAAAAAGGCTTTAAAAGAGAATAGGAAGATTTTGATAAACGATAAAACTTTAATAACCCCCCTTGCGCTTGACGAGGGGAAGAAACACAATATATTTGAGAAGGTTTAAATATGGATAGAGAAGCGTTTGTTTATAAGTTAACCGAAATTGTTTTCAAACACTTTGGCCAGTATGGAACTGATAAGGTTAAGGAATGTGTAAAGGAACTGTTGAGAACTGTAGAATCGAAGGACTCTGTTGAAGGGATACCTGAAAGAGACGACAAAAACACTGCAATAATAACCGTTTTCGGGGAGAGCAAGCCCGGAATTGTTGCGGGGATAACAGGGGTGCTTGCTGAAAACAATGTTGACATAACAGATATTACCCAGACCCTTCTCGGAAAAAACTTTGCAATGATAATCATTGTTGACCTTTCAACATCGACTAAAAGTTTTACCGAACTTAAAGATATGCTTGAAAAAAAGGCTGATGAACTTGGGGTTGCTGTTTTCTCGCAGCATCAGGAACTCTTTAAGTCAATGCACAGGATTTAGTTATGCTTGGCAGTTTCAGCACAAAAGAGATTCTTGAAACAATCAAGATGATCCGCATGGAGAATCTTGATATAAGAACCACAACCATGGGGATATCCCTTTTTGATTGCATTACATCCGATATTGGTAAAACCTGCGATAACATATACGACAAGATAATGAAGTATGCGGGAAACCTTGTGAAAACTGTAAACGAGATAGAAGAGGAGTTTGGTATAAGGGTTGCAAACAAAAGGCTTTCCGTTACCCCTGTTTCATTGACAGGAGGGGTTTCAATAAACAGAGACGGATTTGTAAAGATTGCGAAAACCCTTGATAGAGCCTGTAATGAGATCGGGATAGATTTCCTTGGCGGTTACTCTGCCCTTGTTCAAAAGGGAAGCACAAAGGTTGAAGAGGAGTTTATCAAGTCAATACCAGAGGCTTTGTCTGTTACAGAGCATATATGCTCATCTGTCAATGTTGCATCGACAAGGGCCGGGATAAATATGGATGCGGTTAAAGAGATGGGGATAATTATAAAAGAGATGGCTGAAATGACAAAGGACAGAGGGGCAATTGCAAACGCAAAGTTTGTTGTTTTTGCAAATGCGGTTGAGGACAACCCGTTTATGGCAGGTGCTTTTCACGGGGTTTCGGAGCCTGAATGTGTTATAAATGTCGGGGTTTCGGGACCCGGTGTTGTGAACGATGTTGTGAAAAAGGCTGGAGATGTTGACCTTGGCACACTTTCCGAAATAATAAAAAAGACTGTTTTCAAGATCACAAGGGCTGGTGAATTGATAGGAAGAGAGGCTGCGAGAAGGCTTGGGGTTAAGTTTGGAATACTTGATCTTTCCCTTGCTCCTACCCCTGCCGAAGGGGATTCGGTTGCAGAGATACTGAAAGGGATAGGGGTTGAGCAACCGGGGGCACCGGGAACAACCGCTGCACTTGCAATGCTAACCGATGCGGTTAAAAAAGGCGGTGTTATGGCTTCTTCCTATGTCGGGGGTATGAGTGGTGCATTTATCCCTGTCTCGGAGGATGCGGGGATGATTGAGGCTGTGAAGTTAGGTGCTTTGACGCTGGAGAAGTTAGAGGCAATGACTGCTGTTTGCTCTGTTGGGCTTGACATGGTGGCGGTGCCGGGAGATACCCCTGCTGAAACAATTTCAGGCCTTATTGCAGACGAGATAGCAATAGGGGTGATAAACGGTAAAACAACCGCTGTAAGGGTGATTGTTCCTCCCGGTGCAAAGGTTGGGGACGAGGTGCAGTTTGGCGGATTGCTTGGAATGGCTATTGTTCAGGACATAAACACCTTTTCTTCCAAGAGATTTATTGATAGAGGCGGAAGAATACCTGCTCCAATCACAAGTATGAGAAATTGAATTGAAAAACCTAAAAGAGATGACAGAGAAAGAACTTATAACAAAACTTAAATCAGGGGATGAAGAAGCCTTCAATGAATTCTTTGAAAGATACAAAAACACCATTTACAACTTCGGGCTTAAATTCTGCGGAAACAGGGAAGACGCATCTGATATTTTGCAGGAGACTCTTTTAAACGCCTTTAAGTACATAAAAAACTTCAAAGGGGAATCCAAACTCTCGACATGGCTTTACAGAATTGCCTCAAACGCCTGCCAGAAGAAAAAGATTTCTGAAAAAAATGTGGTATCTTTTGACGAGCTTGAAGACAATCAAATACATTCTTTAAACAGTCACAATGAGAATCCACACATAACCTTTGAAAGAAAAGAGATTGAAAACCTTATTCAAAAGGCTATTTTGCACCTGCCCGAGCAGTACAGGATTCCATTGATCTTAAAGGACATAGAGGGGTTAAACCACCAGGAGATAGCTGAAATAATGGACATAAGCATTACAAATGCAAAGGTAAGGCTTCACAGGGCAAGGCTTATGCTTAAAACAATAGTGGAAAACCTTTTGCGGGAAGGCAAAAATGGATGAAAAGTGCAAAAAGATAATGAAATGCCTCTCCGATTACATAGACGGCGAGGTGTCGGAAAACCTGTGCAAAATGGTTGAACAACACCTTGAACAATGCTTTGAATGTAGATGTATTGTTAATAGTTTAAAAAATATAGTTGAATTGTTACATCAACTGCCTGAAGAACATATCCCTGAAGAGATGGAAAAAAAATTGTTGGAAAGGTTGAGACAGGCCCTTTTTAATTGATTTGATATAATTAAAGCAGAAATCAATGAAGGTGTTTATGAAAAGAGACCTGTTTTTAATACTCCTTTTAATTGTTGTGACAGGGTATATTGTTTTTCCGAAAAATGGCTTTCTTCTTTCATCTTCCTCCAGAAAAAATATTTCTTCAATTTTGGAGAAAGATGGTGAATTTATTTCTGCTCTTCAAAAGGGTGACACAGATTCTCTGAACAGAGTGTTCCATCACCTGAATTCCCTTTCTATTCCTGCTGTTTTGTTTAACCTGACAATGAGGCCTGTTGTCTGGAACAATTTGGCATTGAACTATCATGGAGACTACAACATTGTAAAAACCGTAAAGGTGTTTGACAACCCTGTAGGATATGTGGGTCTGGGAGAGGCAGGCATAAAAAACTTGAACAAAAAAAACAGGTTAAAATTGTATGTTCTTGCATTGATTATTTTTTTAATTGTTTCATTTATTAAAAACAGGTATGTGAATATTGGTTTTCTTTTACTCCTTATATGTTTTACTCTTTTTTTTAAAAGTGCTTTTTTCCCGTTGCTTTTTTTCTCTCTGCTTTATTTGAAATATGGAAGGGATAGAATAAAAAACGAGGTCGCTTCACTGATATTTTTTTTATTTGCGATAACCGGTTGTTATCAATTGTTTTTAACCCCCTATGTGTTTTTTGACCTTCTCTCTTTCTTTCGTAATGTAGATTTTTTTGAGGCTTTTTTTGTAAGTATTGTCGCATCAACATTTTTCTTAACATTAAGGCCATCAATCCTTTCCTTCTCGGGGGTGATCCTGTCTGCCTTCCTGGGGAAGGAGGTTTTTTTGTTTTCCTGCACACTTTTTGTTCTGTCTCTTGTAAGGGGCAATAAGATCTCTGTTTTTCTTTTGAAGTTGCTTTTGTTTGCAATCATGTTATCCCTCACGGGGCATTATTTTTCAAGATCCAGGTTGAGAGCATTTTTAAGGAGAGCAGACTTTTCTTACAATAGGTTAAGGCAGAAAGGAGAGAAAAGGTTAAGGTACTATCTTGAACTTGCAAAAACCAGAGGGTATGCAAACTTAAGGGATTTTATTGCAAGAAGCGGGCTTGAAAAAGAGGACTTTTATGCTGCATACTTCAACATAATTGGTGAGGTTGTCGATGAATACTCGAATAACATGATAGAGATGATGGAGATCCCGAGAAAGATCAGGTTTTCAACAGTTGAGGTAGGTGGTAAGAAAAGACTTGTTGTTTCTGGAAGTACAAGATTTAAGGTGGGTATTCTTTCATTAACCCTTGCCTGTGATGTTTACTCTCTTTCTATTTTGAAAAATTACAGGTTCTTGAGGGATTATATGGAGGTAAAAAAAGGGGAAAAGGGGTACATTGTTAATTTGAAGGAAATAAATTTATTTAATTTGATAACTGATATTTCATTGATATTTGTGCTGTCAATTATCTTTTTTCTATCCTTTTTTTCTTTAAACAGAAGGAAAGGGTTGTTTGAAAGGATGATTTTTGCAATATATGTGGGTTTTGCCACAATTCTTGTCTTTTTGGGTCTTATACTCTTTATTCATTCAAGTCGTATAGCAAGGGGTGTGATGGAAAAGGGGATCAAGGATAATCTGTTGAAAGTGAAAGGGTTTATTGAAAATGACCCGTCCTCTCTTTCGGTGGATTACCTTCTATGGTTAAAGAGTGTTTTTAATGTGGAAATAGGGGTTTATGGAAATGGTGTGCTCCAGTTGTCAAGTGGTGGGATCGGTTTATCGCTTTTAATACCCTTTGACATTTATCAGAGTTTGTTAAAGGATAAGTTAAAAAACAAAAAGATGGTATATTTCTCTGGAGATAGTGCATTCGGTAATTTAACGGTTGATACAATACCCTTTGCCATGCTCTGTGCAAAAGGTGAAAATGATTTCAGGCCATTGTTTGACTTTTTAAGGATAGTTTCTTTTGTTTTTCTCATTGTTTTTATTGTGTCTTACTTTGTTGCATACGAAATTACAAGGTCTCTTGTTACTCCCCTTTTAAAACTTTCTGATGGGGCCAAATCCATAGTTAATGGAAACTTTGGAATTTCAATTGATTACGATAAAGATGATGAGATTGGAGTTTTGATCAGGTCAATTGAGTATATGGCAAACTCCCTTCAGGAGAATTATAACCGGCTTAAAACTATAATTGATAATGTTCCCACAGGGATTGCTTTGATAGATAAAGGTGGAAAGATTATAATGACCAACAGAGTTTTCGATGAATTAAACGAAAAACTTAAAAGCGATGTTCTATCCTCCAGGGGAAGGGATGAGATAGCGTTTGAGGACAAAAGATTCTTTGTGTCAAAGAGAGAAGTGGAAAAAGGAATAGATATGGTTGTGGTTGAAGATTTAACAAATGTGGTTAAAGCAAGCAAGTTAGAAGTTATCACAGATATGGCAAGGAAGGTTGCACATGACATAAAAAACCCCTTAACCCCTATAAAATTAAATATTGAATATCTCACAACTATTATGAAAAAAGGGGGGAAAAACCTGGAAGAGGTACTCCCTGAAATTGCCAACAACATACTTTCAAAAGTTGAGGAATTAAAAAGGATTTCGGCACAATTTTCAGGGATTTTCAAAGCCTCAAAAGATGAGACCTATGAGGAAATTGAGCTGATACGCTTTCTGGAGGACATTTTTGCTTCTTATCCGGGAATAAATTACAGGATTGAGGGAGATAAGGTTTTTGTCAATGCAAGCAAACTTAAGCTGGCAAGGGTTTTTGAGAACCTTATTGAAAACTCAATTGAGTTTTCCGACAATCCCTTTATTGAAATAGATATCAAAGATAAAGGGGATTTTGTTTTTGTTTCATACAGGGACAATGGTATGGGAATAGATGGAAAACACATTAAAAAAGTGTTTGAACCTTATTTTTCCACACGTGAAGACGGAACAGGTTTGGGGCTTTTCATTGTGAAGGAATTTTTACAGGATATGGGTGGAGATATTGTTCTTCACCCCTCGAAAAAGGGGGTATTCTTTGAGCTTAAATTTAGAAAAAACAGAATTGAAAAAGATAATTGATGACAGCATTCACGGCTCCTCTTACCTTTTAAAGGAAACTGTTAATCTTTTAGGCAAAAAACCATTAAGTGTTCAACTTGATTATTTAAAAAAAATTGTTGCATCACACAGGGGGATGGCATATCTGGTAAACCTTCTGAAGTTTGTTGAAGAAACTGGCAGGGGTTGTATAGAGTTTTACAATGAGATCAAGGAGGCTCAAAGGGAGGAGATGGAAAAATTTGTACATCAATTCCAGGGGTTGAGTGTATCAGTGATATCTACCTTCAGTTACTCAGGGCTCGTTAGAGATGCCCTGATTGCTCTTTACGAAAAAAAGCCTTTTGCTCTGTACATAGGGGAGTCAAGACCTGCCAATGAGGGCATTAAATTTGCGGAGCATCTTTACAACAGCGGGGTTAAAAGCATAACTGTTATGAGTGATGCCTGCTTTTTTTCAAAAATAGAAAGATGTGATGCGGTTATACTGGGGTGTGACGGCTTTACGGACACATTTTTTGTAAACAAAACGGGAAGCAGAGCAATAGTGCAACTGGCGGATTATCATAAAAAAGATGTGTATGTGATTGCCGACAGGTACAAGAGGCTTAAAGGGGATGTGGATTTAAAGCGCGGGGATGGTGGTGAGATATATAGAGGAAAACTTCCTCTGATGGTTTTAAATCCGTATCTTGAAAGGATTGATCTGTTAAAAAATGTTATAATTTTTTATTGATATGAGATTTTTGATTAAACTATGGACCATATTTAATAATTTTTATAAAAAAAGGCTTTTTACAATTGCAGCAGCATTATCTTATTATGCAATGCTTGCAATATTCCCTTTTTTCATTATGCTTGTCTATTTTTCAACCCTTATTTTCAAAAAAAACCTCAGTGTTGAAAAACTTGATTCAATTTTAAGACTTTTTCCGTCTTCAATATCACACACCATAGTGAGCAATCTCGATAAGATACTTCTTTCAGGTAAGGTTTTTTCAATAATATCTCTTTTTTTTATTGTTTACTTTTCATTCAGGGTGTTTGCGGTTCTTGAAAGTGCTTTAAGTATAATTTATCACACTCAGGTGGAAAGAGGCTTTCTGATTGCAACCCTTAAATCCTTTTCCCTTTTCGTAATCACTGCATTTTCCATGCTTTTTTTATTTGTTTCTTCTTCAGTTTTGTTTGTTATAAAAGATAAGTTTGTTTCTATATTTTTTATCAACTCTTACTACGCTTTTCTTCTTTTTCAGGTCTTTATTGAAACATTGTTTTTTGCCCTGTCATACAAGTACATGTCCCATAAAAAGATAAAATGGAAAAATGTATTTACAGGAGGGTTTATTGCAGCAGTATTGTGGGAGGTTTTAAAGCACATATTCGGGCTTTACATTGCAAGTATAAAACTGTACTTTTTGCTTTACGGTTCTCTCGGCTCCATAGTGCTTTTGATGCTGTGGTTATACTATTCTTTTCTTGTGTATCTGTTTGGAGCTGAGATAAGTGAAGACCTCTGATTTTTTCTTGTTATTTCTGGGAACTCTTTTTTCTGATATAATTTACAGGCATAAAAAAGAGGGGTAATCATGAGGATAGCAATAGGCCAGATGAATCCTGTTGTTGCAGATTTTAACATTAATATTAAAAAAGTGATTTATTTTGTTGAAGAGGCAATTAAAGAGGAGTGCGATTTAATAATTTTCCCGGAATTAACTCTATGTGGTTATATCCCGGAAGACCTCATACTTCAGGGAGATTTTTCAAAAAGAACAGAGCAATCGTTAAAGATTATTGAGAGTTTAAGCAGGGATATTGCCATAGTGTGTGGTTACGCTAAAAAAAATTATGGAAAGGGCAAGCCTTTCTTCAATACCGTCGGATTTTTCAGTGATGGTATGTTGAGGGTTGAGTACCGAAAAAGACTTCTTCCCAATTACGATGTTTTCAATGAAAAAAGGTACTTTGAAGAAGGAGATAAACCCCGTGTTATAGAGGCGAATGGGGTTAGATTTGGGATTACCGTCTGTGAGGATGGGTGGAACACTGAATTTTCCCCTGCTTATGGACTCTATTCTATTGACCCTGTTGAGGAGACGGTTCAATCAGGCTGCGACATTCTTTTAAACATTGCTGCATCTCCCTTTTATTACAAAAAGGTTTTTTTACGAGAGACTATGTTTTCAAATATTGCTAAAAAGTATTCGATACCTTTAATCTTTGTTAATCAGGCGGGGGGAATTGATGGCATTGTGTTTGACGGGGATTCCTGTGTGTTTGATAGGGACGGGAGGATTATTAAAAAAGCAAAAAGATTTGAAGAGGATTTTGTTGTCTGGGATGTTAACAATGAAAAGGGAAAGATTTTTCCTGTAAAAAGCGATGACAATGAGTTGATTTTCAATGCACTCGTTACCGGGTTAAAGGATTTTATAGAAAAAATCGGGGCAAAAAGGGTTCACCTTGGGTTAAGCGGGGGGATTGATTCGGCGCTTGTTTCTGTTATTGCCAGATATGCCCTGGGGAGTGAAAATGTGTGTGGAATAATGCTTCCATCCCCTTATTCAAGCAGATCAAGTATTGAGGATTCACTCTTGCTTGCAGATAATCTGGGGATTAAGGTTGAAAGAATAGATATATCCCATTACTTTGAGGTTTTAAAAAACGAACTTCCTGTAAGCATTGGAGATTTAAAAGATATAACCGAACAGAACTTGCAGGCGAGGTTGAGGGGCATGATTTTGATGGCTTATTCGAACAACAACAATTCAATTCTCTTAAACACCGGGAACAAATCTGAACTTGCAGTTGGGTATGCAACGATTTACGGGGATATGTGCGGAGCAATTGCTGTAATAGGTGATGTTTACAAAACAAAGGTCTATTCCCTAGCAAGGTGGATCAACAAAAAGTATGGAAAATTGATTCCTGAAAGCATTTTGGTAAAATCCCCCTCTGCAGAATTGAAGCCGGGGCAAACCGATCAGGATACCCTTCCCCCTTACGATGTGCTTGATGGTATTCTGGAAAGGTATATAGAGAAAGGAATGTCTATTGAGGAGATAATTGGGGATACTGGTTTCGAAAAAGAAACAGTAAAAAAGGTTTTAAATATGGTTCAAAGAAGCGAATTTAAGAGAAAGCAGGCTCCCCCTGTGATAAAGGTGACATCAAAAGCCTTTGTCACAGGCTTCAGGTTCCCTATTAGCTCTAATTTTCAGGGGGTGAAAAATGAAGATGCTTGAAGGCAGGATTGCTGTTATAAGCGGGGCAAGTGCTGGTATAGGAAAGGCAACTGCCGAATACTTTGCAAAAGAAGGCTGTAACCTTGTTCTTATTGCAAGGAGACTTGAAAGGCTTAAAGAATTAAAAAAAGATTTTGAAGCAAAATACGATGTCAGTGTTGTGATTGGAGCTGTTGATGTGTCTGATTTTGATCAATGCAAAATTTTTTTCAATTCCCTTGATGAAAAATTTAAAGCACCTGATATCCTTGTAAACAATGCGGGGCTTGCATTTGGAATGGAAAAACTGATTGAAAAGCCGGTTGAAGACATGGATAAAATGATTGATGTTAATGTGAAGGGAGTTATCTACATTACAAAACTTTTTGTGCCTTATATGGTTGAAAAAGGCGGAGGTTCAATTGTTAATGTTGGCTCAATTGCAGGAAGAGAGGTTTATCCGGGCGGAAATGTTTACTGTGCTACAAAGCATGCTGTCAGGGCTTTATCCAATGCTTTGAGAATTGAGCTTGTTGATAGTCCTATCCGTGTTATAGAGATTGCACCGGGACTTGTTGAAACGGAGTTTTCAATAGTAAGGTTCAAAGGGGATAAAGAGAAGGCTGATAATGTTTACAAAGGGTTAACCCCACTTTATCCCGATGATATTGCAGACTTAATACTTTACACTGTTACAAGGCCTCCTCATGTGCAGATAAACGAGGTTGTTATTATGCCTGTAAATCAGGCAACCACAACTGTAATTCACAGGAAGCAAAATGAGTAAATTCCACTGGGAAAATTATCTTGAAAATTTGTTAAAAGAGAAAACCGAAAAGGAAGCGGCTGCTTTGTGGAAATTAACAGGGGGAGGAATCCCCTTTGATTACAGGTTTGAGCATGTTATATCAGTGGTTAAAACAGGGAAATATCTTCAAAGGTTTGAAGGTGGCAACCTTAAAGTTATTGTTGCGGCATGCTATCTTCACGACATTGGCAAAAGCTTTTTTATAAAAGAGGGGAAAAGCAAGCATCACGGTTTAAAGAGTGCTGAAATGGCAAAGGAAATTCTAAAAAGGATTGATGACTTTTCGAAAAAAGAAATTGAACATGTTGCGGAGGCTATTAAAAACCATGTGGGGCTTTTCAAAGATAACAAAGAAAGGTGTCTTGAAGGTAAAATATTATGGGATGCAGACAAATTAACGAAGGTGGGGGCATTGTCCCTTGCACACTCACTTGCAATTGCAGGGGCTTTCGGGGGCATAGACACAAAAGGTATTGTTGAGAGAGGTAAAAAATGGGCAGCCCTTGTGCCCGATATAGTTGCAGGATTTCACACAGAAACTGCAAAAAAACTTGGTAAACAAAGGGCTGAAATTCTGCTATCATTTTATAAACAACTGGAAAACGAATTTAACATGGAGTGAGTTATGTTGTTAGCACTTGATATTGGTAACACAAATACCACAATCGGGGTTTTTGAAAATTCAAAGTTGATAATGGATTTCAGGTTAACCACAAACATAAACCAGACCATGGATGAATATGGAATATTTGTTAGAAACCTTCTGTCTTTGCAGGGGATTGATTACAAAGGGGTTAAAGACATAATAGTTTCCTGTGTTGTCCCTCCTCTTGAGGAAGTAATTTATTTTATGTCGATAAATTACTTTGGAATAAAACCTTTGTTTGTTAGACCAGGGATAAAAACCGGGCTTGCTTTAAAGGTTGAAACCCCATCAGAGGTTGGGGCAGACAGGATTGTGGATTGTGTTGCTGCAATAAATAAGTACAAACCTCCTTTGATTGTTGTTGACTTTGGAACGGCAACAACCTTTGACGCTATAAGTGAGAACAATGAATTTTTAGGTGGTGCAATAGCTCCTGGATTGAAGATCTCGGCGTTTTCCCTTTTTGAAAAAGCGGCCAAACTTCCTGAGGTTGAAATAAGAAAACCTAAAAGCGCAATAGGTAAAAACACGGTTACAAATATTCAATCAGGCTTATTTTTTGGCTATGTTGGCCTTGTCTCTGAGATTTTAAAAAGAATGCTTGATGAATTGCCAGGTGCAAAGGTTCTTGCAACAGGCGGGCTTGCAAGGATAATTTCAAAAGAGTGCAAATTGATAGATGTAATTGATGATAAACTTACACTTGAGGGTTTGAGAATACTTTTTGAGAAAAACAGGTGATGACTGATAGTAAGCCACTTGATTTTCAGGAATACTTTGATAGGGTTGAGTGTTACTTCGCTCTAAAAAGGAACAGGGCACTCCTTCTTTCACCTGAGGAGTTTGAGGTTGTTGAGGAGTTTTACAGGGAGGGTGTTCCTTTAAAGGTGTTTTTCAGAGGAATCGACAGATTCTTTGAGAGAAAGAGGAAAAGAAAAAGGAAGAGCAGAAGGATATTTTTTCTTACTCATGTTAGGGATACAATTGAAGAGGTATGGAACGATTACAAAAAAAAGGGAGCAGGTTCCTTTCTTGTTTCTGGGGATAGTGAAACTGAGTTTATTTATAAAAAAATTGATACCATAATTGAGAGGTTGAATGAATGTGATGCTTCTGTGAAAACTGTTGCTGAAAGGGCAAGAGCAATGCTTGAAGAGTTGAAACGGGAGGCATCGGAGTTGACCATAGAGGATGTTGAAATTCGGATGGAAGGGATTTTGAAGTTTGCAACAGGTGAAATTTTTGATATTCTAAACGGAGAATTGAAAGAGGTTGCGTTTGATGTTGAAAGGGAGTTGAATGACATAAAAGCATCTCTGGGGAAGGACATTGCCCCTGATATAGTTGAAAGGTTTAAAAGACATCTTGTCTTTGAAAAACTTAATTTTCCTGAGGTTACGCTTTTTGATTAGATGAAAGGAGAAGGTTATGAGCATAATAGATAGCCTTAGAAAGGGCATTGTACCGCCTGTTTTGAAAAGGGTGGCAGAACATGAAAATGTTGATTTAGACCATATAGTAAGTGGTGTACTTGATGGCACAATTGTTGTTCCACACAACAACTTTAAACAATTGAGAAGACCCTGTGCAATAGGCAAGGGGTTGAGAGTAAAGGTAAATGCCAATATAGGCACATCTCAGGACCATGAAGATATTGAAGAAGAGATTGAGAAGTTAAAGATCGCTGTAAAGTACGGTGCAGACGCTGTTATGGATCTGTCAACGGGGGATAGGGCAAGACAAACAAGACTAAAGGTTGTTGAAAACTCTCCAGTTCCGGTTGGAACGGTGCCTGTATATGAGGCCTTTTTAAAGGCTGGTAAACACAAGGGTACCATTATGAGATTGACAGCAGACGATATATTTGACGCAATTGAGCAGCACGGTAAAGACGGAGTTGATTTTATAACCGTGCATTGCGGAATAACCATGGAGTCTGTTGAAAGGATGAGAAAACAGGGAAGACTTGCCGATGTTGTTTCAAGAGGTGGGTCTCTTTTGATAGAGTGGATGGTTTTAAACGAAAGGGAAAATCCCCTTTACGAATACTTTGACAGGCTGCTTGAGATATGCAGAAAGTACGAAATGACGATAAGTTTGGGGGATGGGATGAGGCCAGGTGCAATTGAGGATGCAACAGACAGAGCACAGATTCAGGAGTTGATTGTTCTTGGGGAATTGGCTCAATACGCTGTTGAAAACGGGGTTCAGGTTATGATTGAGGGTCCGGGGCATGTTCCCCTTGATCAGGTTGAAACAAATATGAAAATTCAGAAAACACTATGCAACGGTGCACCGTTTTATGTGTTGGGTCCCATTGTTACAGACATTGCACCCGGTTACGATCATATTACCGCTGCAATTGGAGGGGCTGTTGCTGCTATGAGCGGGGCGGATTTTCTATGCTATGTTACCCCTGCTGAGCATTTAAGGCTGCCAACTGTTGAGGATGTTAAGGTGGGTGTTATTGCAAGTAAGATTGCAGCCCATGCTGCGGATATTGCTAAAGGTATTCCAGGCGCAAAGGAATGGGATTACAGAATGAGTAAATATAGAAAAGAGTTAAACTGGGAAGGAATGTTTAAAGAGTGTATTGATGAAGAAACAGCAAGGAAGATGAGGGGAGAGATAGAGCCTCAAGATGAAAATGTTTGCAGTATGTGTGGAGAATTCTGTGCATTGAAAACCCTGAACAATGTCTTTAAATAAAAAAAAGGCGGATTAATGAACAGACGGAATTTTATAATAGTCTTTTTAAGTTTGTTTGTTTTCCATTCACTTTTTTCTCAAAGTTTCAAGGAAATTGGTGTGGAGAAAAGAGATGTAAAGGAGAAGGTTGTAAAACAGGAAGACAATTCAGGGAAACCGGTATGGCCTGAAAACTTTGCTTTTTTGGTGAATGGCAAGATTTTTTACCTTGATTCTAAGATTAAGGATAATGTGCCTTATTTTTCTCTTTCTTCAATATTTAACCCTTTAAAACAGGCGGGGCTTTCCTATGAGGCAACATCAGGTGGTTACAAAATAACCATAGATGAAAATGAATTTTTCCTTGATTTAAAACACTTTTTAATTAAGTCTGTGAAACTTTATGTGGATGAAAAGGAAAAGGAAAAACCGGATTTCACCCCTCCTAAACCGATTGTAATACCTGTTGACATCTTTCAGACAGATGGAACTGTTTATTTCAGGTATGATTTTATGTACAGAGGGTTACCTTTATTGATAAACAGAGTTATTGGTTACGATAAAAACTCAGGAACCTTTGTTGTTGGAAGAGAGAAACCCGTTAAAATAAACTTTGAATTGAAAGAAACAGAGCCTTATGCAATCCTGACATTAAAGTGCCCTGCAAAGATAAAGTACTCACTTATAAAAAGCAACGATAAGGCCTTTCTAATGGTGAATGCCAGATTTAACATTGACAGAGAAAAATTGCTGGAAATAGAAAGCAATTTCTTCAAAATACTGGATATTAGGTTTGAAGGTAGAAAAACAGAGATTGATTTTCAATTGACAGAGAAAACGGATAATGTGGCTGCTTTCTTTGACAGAAATTTTGACGAATTGAAGGTTTATTTTTACTCAAAGGATTTTTACAACCCAGGAATTGAGGCATTGACAAAAACAGCAACTGATCTTAATGCCACCCGCTTTACCATAAGAAAGATCATAATTGACCCGGGTCATGGGGGGGAAGACAACGGTGCAGTGGGGGAAAGTGGTGTTAAAGAGAAAGATATTGCTTTAAAAATAGGGTACAAACTTGCAGAAGAGTTGAAAAAAAGGGGATACGATGTTGTTATGACCAGGTATACTGATGTTTATGTGCCTTTGAAAGATAGAACTGGCATTGCCAATTCCAACGGTGGAGACCTTTTTATTTCAATTCATCTTAATGCGTCGTACAGAAAAGCAAGTGGTGCTGAAACATACATTCTTAGTCTTGGAGGGTATAAACAGGTCTCTGACACCGTCGCTTTTGAAAACAGGGAGTTAAAGAAAAACAAAGAAAATGATACAAATAAAAACCTTTCCAATGTTTCGTTTATTTTGTGGGATATGGCTCAAAGAGAGTACATAAAAGATAGTGAGAAGTTTGGCGAGTTTGTGCAGGAGGGACTGAACAAACTTATGGGTATCAGGGACAGAGGGGTTAAACAGGCGCCACTGGTTGTTTTAAAAGGACTTGATATGCCGGGTGTTTTGATTGAAGTGGGTTTTATCTCTAACCCGATTGAAGAAGCAAAACTCAAAACTGATAACTATCAGAAAAAGATAGTGGATGTTATAGCAAACAGTGTTGATAGATTCAGAGTTTTTTATGAAATGAGAATGAAGGATTTAATGGATAGTGAGAATGAAAAATAGGTTTGCTTTTTTAATGTTGTTGATTATCCTTTTCATTTCGGGGTGTAATCTCTCTAAAAAAGGGAATAAATATCCAGAGCAAAGATTGAAAGAAAGTAATGAGGTTAAAAAAGAGGAAGAAGAGATAAAACCTGATGAAAATGAGAAATTAAAGTTTGTTGTTGTTGACCTTTATTTTTTTAACCCCGATAAAGGAACACTGGATATTGAAAAAAGGCAATTGTTTGACCTTAATGAGAAAACTTCAATGATAAAACAGGTTTTAAGAAGCTTGAAACTTGGCCCTGTTGGTGATTTAAAGCCAACCATCCCTGAAAATGTTGAGTTTAAAGATGTGTTTATATACAGGGATACGGTGTACATTGACATTCACATTGATTCAAACCCCTCAAGTATTGGTGGTGTGTCAGGGGAAGAAATGTTTATTGAATCAGTGGTCAAAACTGTTTTGTCCCTTTCAGAGGATTACAAAAGTGTTGTTTTTTTAGTTGATGGAAGACAGGTTGATTCCCTGCTTGGTCATATAGATTGCTTTTGTAAGTTTAACAGAAAGTCATTTGATTGAGATTCCTAAAAGTTGTTTAAATACCTGCACATTGCCAGTTTCCCGACATGGGCTGATGTTTTGTTTTTCTCAATCCATCTGATAAACGCATTGCCATTTCTTCCAAACATATCCCAGGTGTACTGAGGTATTCTGGATGCAGCCTCTGCTCCAATTGCTATTGACAAAAGTATGGTGTTGTTCTCCAACACATTGCAGACCACGAATTTTACATTGAGTTTTGTTTCACCATAACATAGGGCAAAAACCCTTGCGAACATATCTATGTAATCATTTTCGGCAAAAGAGGGATTTTTGTAAGTTTTTACCTTTACTTCATACCCCCCTAATTCACGGTTATAGTTAACTGAAACTTCACTCTTTGCACCTGCAAGATTTCTTTTTATACGCTCTATCAATACGAGGGATGGATTTGATATTGTTCCGATGTAACCTGTTCCTATTCCCGGTGGCCTTATATCCGGTTTCATCCTGTTTTGCCCTGTTTGTGATGTGGTTGCTGGGATACTGTAATTTGGTTCTGAAATGCTTTTTATTTTGTAAGCAGTGATTAGTTTGCTTATTTGAATTACGGTGAAAACAAAAAGTACTATAATGCCTCCAAGAATGATTGCGTCAACAATTGGGCTTGTTTTCTTGTAAACAATAGGACTTCCACATGAGGGGCAAAACTTTGCTTTTGGATTTGTTATTTTTGCGCCACAGTTCTGACAGTACATTCTATCCCCTTACAAGGTTCTCTGCATACATGGTTAGAAAGGGCAATTCATAATCGGGATTTTTAGCCTTCACAATAACTATTATTAAAGTAAAAAGGATATACACATAAAACACAATTGAGAAAAAGAAAGAAAAAACAATGCCAAGTAATGGTATCAGGCTTAAGTACTTAAACATCAAAATTAACAACAGGAATGTAAGGTTAAAAAGCATACCCTCGTAAGCAATGATCCGTGTTTTCCTTTCAAACCTATCTTTCAATCCCCAGGTAATAAGTGTTAAAGGAAAAACAAAGGAAAAAACAATGGTAAAAATTCCATCTCTCTTATTCATAGTATCACCTTAAATCTTTGATTTAAGTATAAGTAAAATTTTTCTAAAAATAAAGTTTTTTTTATATTTTAAAAAAACAGAAAAAAAATTTGTAAAAGCCATCAATTTTTTATCCAAGAGTTGCAACCATCATAGCCTTTATTGTGTGCATTCTGTTTTCAGCCTGGTCAAAAACCTTTGAGTATTTGCTTTCAAACACCTCTTCTGTTACCTCGCATATATCGGGAAACTTCTTTGCAAGATCTGTTTCAGTGTTGTGAAATGCAGGCAGGCAGTGCAGGAATATAACATCATCTCTTCCAGTTGCTTTTATAACATCCAAATTTACCTGATACGGTTTTAATATCCTTATCCTTTCTGGAATTTTGTCCTCTTCTCCCATTGATGCCCACACATCTGTGTAAATAACCTGACAATCTGCCACACCTTCCTTCACATTCGGGGTGAAGGTTAATTTTGCTCCTGTATCTTTTGCAATTTCAAGGCATCTGTCAATCAATTCCTTTTCAGGGTACATATTTTCCGGGGCAACAATTCTGAAATCCATACCCATTTTTGCAGCGCCTATCATCAATGAGTTAGCCATATTGTTTCTTCCGTCTCCAAGGTATGCAAACTTTATCCCCTTTAAATATCCGAAGTTTTCCTTTACTGTGAGAAAGTCTGCAAGAATCTGGGTCGGGTGAAATCTGTCGGTCAATCCGTTCCATACAGGCACTCCTGCCCATTTTGCAAGCTCTTCAACAGTCTCGTGTTTAAATCCCCTGAATTCAATGCCGTCAAACATTCTTCCAAGCACCCTTGCGGTATCCTTAACTGTTTCTTTTTTTCCCAATTGAATGTCTCCCTTGCCAAGGTATTCAGGGTGAGCACCTTCGTCTATGCAGGCCACTGTAAATGCACACCTTGTTCTTGTTGAAGGCTTTTCAAATATAAGTGCAATGTTTTTGTGTTTCAGGTTTTCCCCGTAAAGGCCTGCCTTTTTCTGGTTCTTTAAAACAGAGGCAAGGTCTAACAGGTAATCTATTTCCTCTGGAGTAAAGTCAAGCAGTGTTAAAAAGTTTCTTCCTCTCAAGTTTACAGGCATATTTAACCCCCTAAAAATTTTTACCTTTGAATTATAACAATAATTTTTTTATGCAATAATAAAAAAAACTTATAGTGGGGGGCTTATATGTTCAATTTCAAAGGTAAAACGGCAATTGTAACAGGCGGAACAAGGGGAATAGGGCTGGAAGTTTCTAAAATACTTGCTGAAAACGGTGCAAATGTTGTTTCATCTTATCGTTCAAATGACAATGCTGCAAAGGGGTTAAAAGAGAGATATCCCGATAACATTGAGGTTTTTAAAGGGGACATCTCAGAGTTTGAGGTTTCAAAAAGCCTTGTTGATTTTGCCTATGAAAGGTTTGGACACCTTGATATTTTAATAAACAATGCAGGGGTCTGGGATTACCTTTATGCCGGCAGTTTTGAGGTTGAAGTGTGGGATAATATGATTAAGAATAACCTTCGTTCAGTCTATCTTGTTACAGATTACACTGTTTCAAAATGGCTTAAAGACGGGACAAGAGGCAGGATCGTTAATGTATCCTCAACGGCAGGCCAGAGGGGAGAGGCTGAGCATGCTCACTATGCAGCAACAAAAGGGGCAATAATCTCATACACAAAATCTCTGTGTTCCGAACTTGCGCCAAAAGGGATAATTGCAAACTGCGTTGCTCCAGGCTGGGTGGATACGGAGTTAAATGAAAAGCCATTTGCAGGGGACGGGAAAGAAAAGATTAGAAAAACAATTCCAATTGGAAGGATTCCGGAGGCTAAAGAGATAGCCTGGCCTATTGTATTCCTTGCATCAGACCTTGCATCTGCAGTTTGCGGGGAGATATTCAATGTAAACGGTGGCTCGGTCTTGTGCGGATGATTTTGTGTTATTATTAAACCATTAAGGTGCATTTTTGGAGGATTTAGGTATGAAAAGGAATATTTTGTTGTTTCTTTTTGCAATTTTTTTTACTAACATTGTTTTTGCAGGAAAGTATCTTTCTATTGATTCTTGCCCTGATGCTTCTGCTTCAATTGCTATTGTTGATTTCCCTGAAAATTTCCCAAAAAATGATTTAGAAGATTTTAAATCTGATTTGAAAAGTACTGGTTTTAAAAAAATTATTGTTTTAAACCCCAAAGTTAAGGTAATTAAAACAGATAAATTCATATATTATTTTAAGATTTTTGGTTCTAAAAATTCTGATTTTATAAAAAGATTATTTCATATAGATGGCGAAGTTGTTTTTTCAAAAGAGAAGGTTAATATTGTTCATGAAAGAGAAGGTTGCAATTTGTCTGGAATAGCAATGGTAAAAAATGGGGTAATTGTTTTTACTCCAAATTTAAATAGATTATATAAACTGATTGATTCTGATTATTTTTCAGCCAAGTATTCTGAGATTATCTTGGATAATAATAACTTTGTAGATTGTTGGATTTACGATAAAGACTATTCTAATGTGAATTGTGAAATCCCACTTTTCTTTGCATATAAGGATTTTGATTATTTTATTAAAAGTCTTGTTGAAATCCACCCTGGCCCTTTAAATGGGAGATTCTTGTTTGATTTTATAGATCTTGAGATTAATTGTTATGCTATGTTAGCGAAGTATTCTAAAAATGGATATATAAGGGTTAAAGACCTTATGAAAGTTTTGAAAGAAGTGACTAATTTCATAAAAGATGGCCATACAAATATATGGTATTGGTATAAGGTAAACAATAAGAATTCAAAAGATATAGGGTTTCCCCCATTTGTGCTTGATTATAGGGGAGGAGATTTTTATATTAAGAAAGTTAATACAAAGATACCTGAAAAATTTAAAGGAGCAAGGGTTTTATCTATAAATGGAAAAAAGCCAAGTGAGTTTTTTAAACCAATCTTTAAACTATGGAGTGCTGAATCTATAAGTTTTCAGGCAAAAGAGTTCATCTCTTCTCAACCCTTTTATTACTCTTTTTCAGAAATTTTAAAACCTAAACAGTTGATGATAGTTGAAACAGAAAAGGGAACAATCAAGGCTGAATGTATTGATGCTGATGCCTTCCAGAGACTTTTTAAAAACGATAGGGGTAAAAACAAAAAAGAGATTGTTACTAAATTTTTTGATAATGGCAAGATAGGTTACTTTTTTTTGCCAGAGTTTGATTACACTATGGATTTTAAGAAGAAGATAGATACTTTCTTTGAAATGACTTTAAAAAGAAAAAGCAAGGCTATAATAATAGATATAAGGGATAATCCGGGAGGCGATTCTTCCCTTGGTTATTACATTATTTCTCATTTAACAAGAAAGCCATTTAAAATGTTTTCTGCTGCCAAACTAAAATACTCTGAGAGTGTGTTAGACAGATTTTACCCTTGGTTAAAAGGTAAGTTTGAAATTGAAGGAATTAGCGGATTTTACACTAATTCTTTGAATAAACCCTTGGATGTGAAATCATTGTTTAAAGGTAAGGTGTATGT
>JALSOA010000017.1 GCA_026986725.1 Acidobacteriota bacterium | reverse complement strand
AGAATTTGTCAGTTAAAAAGATCCAGAGAAATGTAGCCGTTAAAGAAACTGAAAAGAAGAGCAATGTTTTAGAAGAAGAGAAAAAAAAGGATATTGCTTTATCCTGCTTTGAAAACTCCAACAATGCTGTAGAAGAAAAACAATTTACCCTTGAAAACAGTTGCATAAAGATAGTTTTTTCAAACAGGGGGGCTGTTGCCAGAAACATTATATTAAAAAAGTACAGGGGAAAGAGTGGGGATTTATACGATCTTGTTAATAAAACCCTAAAAAAGTATTATCCATTTACTCTTTTTTTAAAAGGAAAACCACTTGACAATGTGTATTTTAAGTGTATAAAGAATGGATCAACCCTTGTTTTCAATTACACTTTCAAAGGTGGTGAAATAACCAAAATCTTTACTTTAAAAAAGGATTATATCCTTGATGTTGAGATAAAAGGGGGCGATTTTGCTGTTTCCCTTGGAGCAGGACTTGATTCCTCGGAAAAAGCAAAAAGCAGGTACTCAACCCAGGATGAAATTGCTTACTTTTACGATGGTAAAGTAAGAAGAATAAAGAAAAAAAAGATTTTGAAAGCAACAATACCCCTTGATTCAAAATGGATTGCGATTGAGAACAGGTACTTTGCAAAGATTTTGACCCCGTCAAAGAAGTTTTCTTTTTTAAAACCGGAACTTTATACATACAAAGAAAACGGAAAATCGTACTCTTTATGCTCTCTAAGGGTTGGTTTTAAAAATGAATTTAAGGGAGAATTTTTCCTTGGGCCAAAAGAGTACGAAAGGTTGGGTGAACTGGGAGAAAGTTACAAAGGACTTGTTAATTTTGGCTGGTTCGGAGCATTTGGCAAATGGCTTTTTATACTGTTAAAGTGGATAAACATGTTTGTTGGCAATTGGGGGTGGTCAATAGTGATTTTTACAATCCTTGTAAGGATAATCCTGTTTCCCCTGAATTCTGCAGGGTTGAAATCTGCCCAGAAAATGAAGGAATTGCAGCCAAAGGTAAAGGCTATTCAGGAAAAGTATAAAAAGTATGGCAACGATATGACAATGAAAGCCAAGATGAATCAGGAATTGCAGGAATTGTACAAAAGAGAGGGTGTCAATCCACTGGGTGGTTGTCTTCCCATGCTTGTTCAAATCCCCATATTCTTTGCTATTTACTCTCTTTTGTTGAATATAATTGACCTAAGAATGGCTCCATGGATACTGTGGATAAAGGATCTTTCTTCATACGACCCATACTTTGTCCTCCCCATTGCAATGGGTATTACCCAGCTGGTTGTTCAGTTGCTAACACCTGCAACTGGAGACAAAAACCAGCAGAGGATGATGCTTATTATGCCTGTTGTTATTACCTTTGTTCTGATATACGCTCCATCTGGCTTGCTATTGTACTGGACAACCAACAATATTTTCCAAATTTTTCAGCAAATTATTTTAAATAAACAGATGAAAACAGTGTGAGAGGTGATTATGCAATTACATAAAACTCTTTTTTCAGGAAAAGATATAGACGATGCCCTTGAGAAGGCTTCTCTTTATTACAATGTTAATCCGGAACTTATACATTTCACGGTGGTTTCCACAGATAACTCTCTTTTTAATCCCCTTGCAGGGGAAGTTACAATAAAGATTGATTCGATTGGCAAGAATGCAAAAAAGTCAAGACCGGAGGGGGCACAGGAGGTTGAGACATTTTTAAACGATTTGTTTAAAAAGGCCGGGTTTGATGTTACTGCAACCTTCTCAAGGATTAAAGATGGGATGGAGTTTGTTATCAAGGGGGAGGATGAGGACATTTTTCTTGAGGAAAACGCTTCTCTTCTTGATGCTTTTCAACACCTGACCAACAAGATCTTTAATCGTATTGGTTCATCAAGTCCAATTGTTCTGGAGTGCAAAAAATACAGATTCAACAGGATAATGGAGTTGAGGGAGATGGCAAGAAAGGCTGCAGAGAAGGTTAAAAACCTTGGAAAGCCGTACCTTTTTTCTCCAATGACACCTGCGGAGAGAAGACAAATACACATTACCCTTAAAAACGATAAACATGTATCAACGGAAAGCCTTGGAGATGGATTTTTTAAAAGGGTAAAAGTGTTTTTAAAAAAGAAAAAATGATTGACAGAGAAACCATTATTGCAATTGCAACACCTCCTGGTAGGGGGGGAATAGGGATTATAAGGGTGTCTGGAGAGAATGCCCTCGAGATAGCGAGGCGTTTTTTTGAACCTTTCCCCGGGGATCCAGAGCATGCCAGGATGTATTTCGGGTTATTTAACGGAAGTATAAGGGATATGGGATACTGTGTCTGGTTCAGATCCCCTCATTCTTACACAGGGGAGGATACTGTTGAGTTTCATCTTCACGGGTCTCCTTACATTTTAAAATCCTGTGTTTCAGATATATTGAACAGTGACCTTGGAAGGCTTGCAAAACCGGGAGAATTCACCAGGAGGGCTTTTTTAAATGGTAAACTCAACTTACTGGATGTTGAAGCGATTAACACCATAATTTCAGCAGAAAACTATTTTCAGGCAAGGGTTTTATCGGAAATTTCTGAAAAATTAGGTGATCTTGTTGATTCTGTTCGGAAGAATTTGCTGAAAGCACTGGCTTTTTTAGAGGCATCAATTGAGTATCCGGAAGAAGAGGAAACTCGCCTTGCCTTTGACAGGGCATTGCCTTTTGTGAGGTCTTCTATTGAGCCAATCAAAAAGATGCTTGAAATATATGAAAAGAAAAGATTTGTTTATAGAGGAGTGAAGGTTGTTATTGCAGGAGAGCCCAATGTGGGCAAATCCTCTCTTTTGAATGCCATTGCCGGGTATGAAAGGGCAATAGTCACTGAGATTCCAGGCACAACCACCGATACCCTTGAGGTTGAAGTGGAACACGGTGGGTTAAACTTTACATTCGTTGATACCGCAGGGATAAGAGAGGGTAGGGGGAAGGTTGAGAAACTTGGTATAGAAAGGAGTCTTGGCGCAATAAAAGAGGCTGATTTGATCCTGTATGTTTTTGATAATCGAACCTTAAAAAACGGAATACCGGGAGATTTAAAAGTCTATTTAAAAAAAATTATACCTGTTTTGAACAAAATAGACCTGGAGGATATTGAAGAGTTTGATGGGATAAGATTGAGTGCCAGAACCGGACAGGGAATTGATATTTTGCTAAAAAAGATCTTTTCTGAATTTGAGTCGAAAAACCTTGGTGAAAATCTGATCTTTTCGGAAAGGCAGTATCGTGTTTTGTCGGAAACACTTGGTATTTTAAGCAACTTTTTGACTTCTATAAATTCAAACCTCCCGGAGGTTTTGGTTTCAATTTTAATAGAAGCAATTGAAAAGATTGAGAATCTCATAGGAGAAGTAACAACCGATGATGTGTTAGATACTTTATTTGGTGGTTTCTGTCTGGGGAAGTGAAATGATTTATTTTGATATAGTCGTGATTGGAGCAGGGCATGCAGGTTGTGAGGCAGGCTATGCTGCTGCTAAGTTGGGGTTTAAAACCTGCCTTTTAACCATAAACCTTGATTTAATAGGGCAGATGTCCTGCAATCCTGCTATAGGGGGACTTGCCAAAGGCCACATTGTCAGAGAGATAGATGCACTTGGTGGTTTAATGGCAAGAATTATTGATAAAACAGGGATACAGTTTAGAATGCTCAATAAAAGCAGGGGTCCTGCTGTTCAGGCTCCAAGGGCACAGGCAGACAAAGTTCTTTACAGGATTGAGATGAGGAAGGCTCTTGAAGAAACTCAAAACCTGTATCTTGTTCAGGACATTGCGAAGAGAATTGTTGTGCAAAATTCGAGCGTTAAGGGAGTGGAATTAGAGTCGGGCAATTTTATTGCGTGTAATAAGGTTATAGTTGCAACAGGCACCTTTCTTGGAGGAAAGATTTTTATTGGAGACAGAACTTACCCCGCTGGACGAACCAATGAACTTTCTTCATTTTCACTTGCGGATTCACTGAAAGAACTTGGTTTTAATCTAACGAGGTTTAAGACCGGTACCCCTGCAAGGGTGCACAGGGATTCCATTGATTTTTCGAAAATGGAGAGGCAGGATGGTGATGAACCGCCCCCCTTTTTCTCTTTCTCTCCTCCGCAAAGAAAGGTTGAACAGATACCATGTTATTTAACCTATACCAATGAAAGAACCCATGAGATAATACTGAAAAACATACACAGGTCTTCCCTTTTTTCAGGTTTAATACAGGGTATTGGACCAAGGTACTGTCCTTCCATTGAGGATAAGTTGAAGAAATTTCCAGACAGAGAGAGGCATCAGGTTTTTCTTGAGCCTGAATCAAGGTACACCGTTGAATACTATGTAAATGGGGTTTCTACCTCTCTTCCTGTTGAGGTTCAGTACGAGTATTTGAGAACCATTAAAGGGCTTGAGAATGTGGAAATTTTAAGACCGGGCTATGCAATTGAGTATTTTGCCATAGACCCTTTGAGTTTAAAACCTGACCTTCAGTCAAAAGAGATAGATGGATTATACTTTGCAGGCCAGATTAACGGAACATCGGGATATGAAGAGGCAGCCGGCCAGGGGCTTATAGCAGGATTAAATGCTGCTCTTTCCTTAAAAGGGGAAGAGCCTGTTGTGCTTGGCAGGGATGAGGCGTACATCGGGGTTATGATCGATGACCTTGTGACGAAGGGTGTTGATGAGCCATACCGGATGTTTACTTCAAGGAGTGAATACAGGCTATTGCTTGATCATTATTCAGCAGATAAAAGACTTATGCCAATTGGTCACAGGGTGGGCCTGATTGATGAAAGAACTTTTCAAAGAATGCTTGATAAATATGAAGAGATAGAGAGATATTCAAAAGAAGTCCTCCCTCTCCCATTGAAGAAGGTTTTTAAAAATGACTTTTTTATAGCCCATCCTGAGGTTGACTGGGGGAGGATTCAAACCTTTGAAAAACTTTTGAAAAGGCCCGAGTTTTCTTTTTCTTATCTTTCTTCTTATGTTTTTGACAGGTACAAAAGCGATTACCAGGTTGAGATTGAAACCAGAGTGAAGTACAGTGGTTATATAGAAAGGGAGTTACAGAGGGTTGAAAGGTTGAAGGAACTAGAAAGGGTTAAGATTCCGGAGAATTTTAGTTTCCAAATTCCGGGTATTTCCAGAGAGGTGAGGGAAAAACTTGAAAAAGTAAGGCCTTTAAACCTTGCCCAGGCATCAAGAATTCCCGGTATCACCCCGGCCTCAATAAGCATTCTCCTTCTTGCCATCAGAAAAAGATAGATCTGAAAAAATGTTCCACATGGAACAATTTTTCAACAGACAGATTGCTGTTCCATGTGGAACATTACCTTTTCTTTACTGAATGTATTTTTTGTGGTAAATTATGGGCTATGGGTAAAGTGATCGCCATTACCAATCAAAAAGGAGGGGTGGGGAAAACCACGACAGCAGTAAACCTCGCTGCCTCTGTTGCTGTGGCCGAGAGAAGGGTTTTGCTTGTTGACTTTGATCCTCAATCAAATTCTACAAGTGGTGTCGGGATTGATAAGGATTCTGTTGAAAAAAACATATACAGAGTGCTTTCCGGGGAGATTGATATTGAAGTTGCCATTCACTCCACACCTCTTGATTTTTTAAAGGTTGTCCCTTCAAACAGAGAGCTTGCTGGTGCTGAAATAGAGCTTGTCTCTCAGATAGGCAGGGAATTTTTTTTAAAAAAATCCATTTCAAAGGTAAAAGACAGGTTTGATTACATATTTATTGACTGCCCTCCCTCTCTTGGCTTGTTGACTGTTAATGCTCTGTGTGCTGCGGATTCTGTTATAATACCCATACAATGTGAATACTTTGCTCTTGAGGGAGTCTCTGATTTGATGAGAACCATTGATCTTATAAAAAAGAGTGTAAATCCATCCCTTGAAATAGAAGGCGTTTTGTTAACCATGTTTGATGACAGAACGAACCTTTCAAAACAGGTGGTTGAGGAGATAAGATCTTACTTTAAGGAAAAGGTCTTTAGAACTGTGATACCAAGGAATGTTAGACTGGGAGAGGCTCCAAGTTTTGGGTTACCGGTACTTCTTTACGAGGTAAAATCAAAGGGAGCACAATCTTATTTAAAATTAGCAAAGGAATTGTTGGAGTATGAAAAGGAAAGCGTTAGGTAAGGGTTTGAAGTCTCTTATCCCTGACACCGGGGAAAAAGGGGAGGAAAACAGAATTGTTGAACTGGACATATCTTTTATTCACCCCTCAGAGTTTCAGCCAAGGAGAAGATTTGATAAGGAAAAACTGGAAGAACTGGCTCAATCTATCAAAAATTCTGGGCTTATTCAACCTATTGTTGTTGTTAAGGAGAAGGAAAACTCTTATTCAATCGTTGCCGGGGAGAGGAGATGGAGGGCTGCCCAGATTGCGGGTTTTAAAAAGATTCCTTCAATTGTAAAGGAGATGGACAGGGCAAAGAGGGCTGAACTGGCAATAGTTGAGAATATCCAGAGAGAAGACCTAAACCCTGTTGAAGAAGCCATTGCTTACAAAACATTGATTGAAAAGTTTGGTTTAACCCAGGAAGAACTTGCCAGAAAGGTGGGCAAAAAGAGGGCCACGGTCGCAAATATTTTAAGGATTTTGAACCTACCTCAGGAGGTTCTTGATATGATTGAGGATGGCCTGATTTCTCTTGGCCATGCAAAGGTTCTGCTTGGTTTAAGGGATGTTGATGTTGTGTTGAGCCTTGCCAATGAGATTGTAAAAAAAGGTTTGAGTGTGAGAGCCCTTGAAAAAAGAATATCTTCTCTTTCCAGTAGAGAAAAAGCAACCCAAAAAGAGGATGTTTTTTTAAATGATGCTTCAGAAAAACTTACAAAGTCTCTTGGGACAAAGGTTGAGATCAGGGGTAGCCAGGAAAAGGGACGCATTGTTATAAGGTACCACTCAAAAGAACAATTGCAGTCACTTTTTGAATTTTTAAAAAGGAGTGGCAAATGAAAGATAGAGACAGGGAATTGAATGGTTTTCTGGACAAGGGGACCTTTTTTAAAGGAGAAATAACATTCAAGAACCTTTTAAGGGTTGACGGAAAACTGAATGGTACCATAAAGTCAAATGAAACTCTGATTATCGGAGAAGATGCAGATGTTGAGGGGGATGTTTTTGTGGGGACCTGTATTATTAACGGGAGATTCAGAGGTAAGATAGAGGCAAAGCAAAAGATTGAAATACATTCAAAAGCGAGGGTTGAGGGAGAGATAAAAACCCCTGTTCTTGAGGTCAAAGAGGGTGGGATTTTTAATGGAAACTGTGTGATGTCAAAAACCGTAAACGAGGTTACTAAAAAAGTTAAATAATAAAAGTTAAGGGGATATATGAGCTGGTTTAAGAGGAAGGATAAGAAGATTCAGACCCCAAGCGAAGAAAAAGCGAAGATTCCAGAGGGTTTGTGGCTTAAATGCAATCAATGTAAGGAGATCATATACAGAAAAGAGGTTGAGGCAAACATGATGGTTTGCCCGAAATGCAATTATCATTTTCCTATCTCCCCTGAAGAGAGGCTTAAACTTGTTTTTGAAAAAGGCAGGTACAATTTTCTTTTCAGGGAGATAAAGCCGGAAGACCCTCTGAATTTTGTGGCGGCGAAAAAGTATAAGGATCAGCTTTTAAAACTTGAAAAAGCAGGGAAAATTGATGAAGCAATTGTAATTGCTGAGGGGAAACTTGATAAGTTTAATGTGGTTGTTGGTGTGATGGATTTCTCCTTTTTAGGGGGAAGCATGGGAAGTGTTGTGGGAGAGAAGTTGACGAGAGCAATAGAGTATTGCGTTAGCAAGAAAAGGCCTCTGATTGTTTTTTCCTGCTCAGGTGGTGCCAGAATGATGGAGGGAGCCCTTTCTTTGATGCAGATGGCGAAGGTTTCAGCAGCACTTGGTTTGCTTGAAAAGGCAGGGGTACCCTACATCTCGGTTTTAACTCACCCCACCACAGGCGGAGTTACAGCAAGCTTTGCCATGTTAGGGGATATCCACATTGCGGAGCCGGGGGCATTGATAGGGTTTGCAGGACCAAGGGTGATTCAGCAGACAATAAAGGCTGAGTTGCCTGAGGGTTTTCAGCGGTCAGAGTTTCTTTTGGAACACGGAATGGTGGATATGGTTATTGATAGAAAGGATTTAACACAGACCTTAATAAAACTTTTAAGACTCCTATATGCGTGAGCCGTTTTTTTATCCCGAAGCCCTTGATTTTGTCAAAGGATTTGAAAAATCTAAAATAAAGTTGGGGCTTGACAGAATTGAAAAAGCTTTGAGAGCATTTGACTATCCTCAAAACTCTTTTAAATCAATACACATTGCTGGGACCAACGGGAAGGGCTCTGTCGGGGCTTTTCTGGATTCCCTTCTTGCAGGAGAGGGAAAATTCGTTGGCAGATTTTGCTCCCCCCACCTTATAACCCCCAGGGAGAGGATTTTAATAGATGGCAGGCCTATTACAAGGCAATGGTTTTCAGCATCTGTTTCTATTTTGAGAGATAAGATTGAAATGGAAAACCTTGAACTTTCTTACTTTGAATTCTTTACCCTTCTTGCTTTTTATGTTTTTTCATTTTTAAAGGTTGATTACGGGATAGTTGAAACAGGGCTTGGAGGAAGGCTTGATTCAACAAATACCATTGAAAACCCTGAAGTTGTTATTATTACATCTCTCTCCTATGATCACACACAATTTTTAGGTGAAACTATGTCTTCTATTGCGGGTGAAAAGGCCGGGATTGTAAAACCCGGTGTCCCTGTAATAACCTCTGCAAAAGGAGAGGCTCTCGAAATTTTGAAAACAGTTTGCATGAAAAAAAGTGCTCCTCTTTTTCCTCTTGATGATCTGGGAGTTGCGTTTGAAAATGGGAAAGTATATATTGAAAAGTTTGACATTGAGGCAGCCCTGCCATTAAGAGGTAGTTTTCAGGCCGAAAACCTTGCCCTTGCTCTTTCTGCTTTTCACTTGTTAACTAAAAAGAAAGGTGATTTTTCAGGCTCTATAAAAAATACTGTGTGGCCTGCAAGGCTTGAATCATTTTCTCTTAAAGAAAATAAAACACTTGTTGTTGATGGGGCGCATAATCTTGATGCAATAAAAAAGGTTGTGGATAATATTGAAACAAAAGAGAATGAACTTTGTATATTCGGCTGTATGAAGGATAAATCTGTAAAACCGATGCTTGATATTTTGAAAAAAAGGTTTAAGAATATAATTTTAACTGCAGGGGAATATCACCGGTTTGCAGATGAGGATTTTTTCAGAGAGATTGGGGCAGGCGAAGATTTCGTAAAACTTAGCAAAATTACAGATTATATCTCTCCATTTGAAAACATCTGTGTTCTTGGGTCACTTCACCTTGCAGGTGATTTTTTAAAAACCATTGTGGAGGACGGAAGGTATAAAGATGCAATTGTTGAAAAAGAGCCTTACTGTTATATCTTTGACTCTTATCCTTATTAGCAGCTCCTGCTTGAGGTATAGGTATTCAAGAGAAAGCGTTTCAGGTGGCAATGTCCATTTAAAACAGGGGGAAGTTGGTAGATCTTTGATTCCTTATGAAGAGGGGGTTGCTTCCTGGTATGGGAAAAAGTTTCACGGTAGGCTTACAGCAAGCGGAGAGGTTTACGATATGTACAAAATGACCGCTGCCCATAAGGTTTTGCCTCTTGGCTCAATTGTTGTTGTTGAAAATCTTGAAAATGGAAAAAGAGTAACGGTAAAGATTAACGATAGGGGCCCGTTTGTTAAGGGAAGGATAATAGATTTATCCTATGCTGCGGCTAAAAAATTAGGATTTGCAGAAAAGGGAATAACAAGGGTGAGAATATACCTTGTGAATGAAAAAGAGGCTGAAGATATTTGTTATTCGGTTCAACTCGGGGCTTTTTCAATTAAGGAGAATGCTTTAAGATACGCCTATAGTCTCAAAAAAATGGGGATAAAAGCAAGGGTTGAAAAGGTTGGTGATTATTTCAAGGTGTATGCCGGAAGATTCTCTTCAAAGCAGGAAGCAATGTCTTACGGGGAAAAATTGAATCTTAATTACTTTATTGTAAACTGTCATTGATTTTCCTTGCCATAACTCCAAATCGCCTTTAAATTCTTATTAAGAAGTCTTTTTAAAAGGGGGATAAAATGCCTGTTTTTATTATGCTAACAAAGATGACTCCGGAGGTATCATCGGATTTAAAGAGAAGGGAGATAATTGGCAAGGAGTGGATGAAAAAGGTGAAGGAGAAATGCCCTGATGTTGAATGGCTTGCCCATTACGCACTTTTAGGCAGATACGATTTTCTTGATGTCTACTTTGCAGAGGAAGAGGAGACTGCATTTAAGGTTTCTATGATATCAAGGGCAAACGGGGCATTAGAGGTTGAAACCTGGCCTGCAGTTGAGTGGAAAAAATTTATTGATTTTACAAAAGACATTGAAAGTTGATTTTTTTGGAAAATTTTTAATTAGAATACAAATATTTTCTTAATCTTTTTGCTAAATAATAGAAATATTGTACCATTTTAAAGAATTGAAAGAGGGGGATTGTGTGGAAATTCATGTAATAGGTGCAGGGCTTGCTGGCTGTGAAACAGCCTTTTTTCTTGCTGAACGGGAAATTAAGGTAAAGCTTTACGATATAAAACCTGAAAAATTAACCGAAGGGCACAAAAGCAAAAACTTTGGTGAATTGCTCTGCTCAAACTCTTTGAGAGGGGATTCTTTAACAAATGCAGTGGGGCTTTTGAAAGAGGAGATGAGAATTGCAGGCTCTTTAATGATGAAATGTGCAGAAAAAACAAAGGTACCGGCAGGTGGTGCCCTTGCGGTTGACAGAAAAAAGTTTGAAGAGTGTATGACAGAATATATAAAATCCCACAAAAATATTGATGTTTTTTGTGAAGAAATAGTTAATCCCGATGAACTTGCAGGTATAAAAGTAATTGCAGCAGGTCCCCTTGCAACAGACAGGTTGACAGACTGGATTGCTAAAAAAACAGGGAAAAACAACCTTTTCTTTTTTGATGCAATTGCTCCCATAGTGGATGGAGAGACAATAGATTACTCAAAAACATTCTTTGCCTCAAGGTATGAAAAAGGAGAAGGGAGTGATTACCTTAACTGCCCGATGAACAAAGAAGAGTATCTTGAATTCTGGAATGCACTAATTGATGCAGAAACGGTTAAGTTGAAAGATTTTGAAAAAAACAAAAAACTTTTTGAAGGTTGTTTGCCTGTTGAAGAGATTGCTAAAAGGGGAGAAGATGCGTTGAGATTTGGCCCTTTGAAACCTGTTGGCTTGAAAAATCCTGATACAGGGGAGGAGTATTACGCTGTTGTTCAATTAAGAAAAGAAGATAAAGAAGGAAGGTTTTACAATTTGGTTGGCTTTCAAACTCATTTAACCTACCCTGAGCAAAAGAGGGTATTTCGTCTTATACCCGGGCTTGAAAATGCAAGGTTCGAAAGGTTTGGGAGAATGCATAAAAATACCTATATCAATTCCCCTGAAGTGCTTGATAACTTTTTCAGGCTTAAAAAGGATAGATCCATATTTTTTGCAGGCCAGATTTCAGGCGTTGAGGGTTATGTTGAGTCTGCTGCAAGCGGTTTAATGGTTGGTTTTTTCATTTATTCAATGCTAAAAAAGGGGGAGCCTCTGCATTTTCCGAAAGAAACAGCATTAACGGGATTGACAAGGCATATTTCAATGAAGACATCAAATTTTCAACCAAGTAACATAACCTTTTCCCTTATCCCTGATATTGAAAAAAGGATAAAAAACAGGAGGGAAAGAAGGCTTGCAATTGCAGAAAGAAGTCTGGAAAAGCTAAAGCAATTTGTAAATGTTAACTTTTTTCTTCAAAAGTAAACTTCATTAAACGCATTTATTTTGATTTTAAGGAATGAAAAATTTTTGGCAATATTCAACCATTCTTTTATGTTAAAAATCCTCTTAAAAAACAATTATGTAATCAATACTTTTTTGTAAAAAATATTGTTTTTAACAGATTTTTTTCGTATTTCCCACAGGTTTTTCACAGGCTCTTTTCTTTGTTCTTTTTTTAAATTAGAAATTTGTTTTTAAGGTAAAATAGAGATGAAAAGAAAAAGGAGAATTTATGAGTTTTGTACACCTTCACACACATACAGAGTACAGTTTGCTTGACGGATTGACAAAGATAAAGCCTATGTTGAAAAGGGCAAAGGAATTGGGAATGCCTGCAATTGCAGTAACCGATCACGGTGCAATGTTCGGTATAGCGGAGTTTTACCTTGCGGCAAAGAGCGAGGGTATAAAGCCTATAATTGGTTGTGAGGTTTATGTTGCAAAGGGAAGCAGGCTGAAAAAAGAGAAGGGCATGGGGATGAACCACCTTGTTTTGCTTGCCAAAAACAATACAGGTTACAGAAATTTGTGTATTCTCGTATCAAAGGCTTACACAGAAGGGTTTTACTACAAACCGAGAATAGATATAGAATTGTTGAAAGAGTATAGCGATGGGCTTATCGGGCTTTCCGCATGCTTAAAGGGAGAGGTTTCTGAGGCTATTTTGAACAAAGACATTGAACATGCTAAAGATGCTGCAAAGAGGTTTGAATCGATCTTTGGTAAAGGGAATTTCTTTCTTGAGATCCAGGACCATGGGCTTGAAGACGAAAAATTCGTTTCTCCTCAAATGATTAAAATTGCAAGAGAACTTAATATACCCATTGTTGCAACAAACGATGTCCACTATTTGAACAAAGAGGATTCCTTTGTTCACGATGTTCTTCTCTGTATTCAAACAAACAAACTTTTAACAGATAAAGACAGAATGAGTTATGAACCTGAGAAGTTTTACTTAAAGTCAAGGGAAGAGATGGAAGAGTTGTTCGGTTTTATCCCTGAAGCACTTGACAACACTTTGAAGATTGCTGAAATGTGCAATGTGGAGCTTCCGTCTGAAATGATGTTTCCCGATTTTAAAGTTCCGGAAGGGTACAACCTTGATTCTTATTTGAAAAAACTTTGTTTAGATGGCATGAAAAGGTTACGGGATAAAGGTAAACTGTCACCAGATATCCCTTTTGAAGAGTATGAAAAAAGGCTTGAAACCGAATTTGAGGTAATAACAACAAAGGGATTTGCCGGTTACTTCCTTATTGTATGGGATTTTATAAACTATGCTAAAAGCAATAACATTCCGGTTGGTCCCGGGAGAGGAAGTGCAGCAGGCTCTCTAATTGCCTTTGCCCTGGGCATTACAGATGTTGATCCATTGAAGTACAATCTTCTTTTTGAAAGATTTTTAAATCCGGAAAGAAAATCAATGCCTGATATTGACATAGACTTTTGCAAATTGAGAAGGGAAGAGGTGATTAACTATGTAAAGGAAAAGTACGGAGAAGACAGGGTCTCCCAGATTGCAACCATTTCAAGAATGAAGGGGAAAAGTGCCTTCAAGGATGTTGCAAGGGTAATGGGTGTTGCGGCAAGCGAAGCAAATATGGTTACAACCAAGCTATTTCCGCCTGGTATAAATATGACAATTGGGAAGGCTTTGAAAGAAAGCGACGAGTTTAAAAAGTACATGGAATCCTCTCCTGAAAAGAAAAAATTGGTTGAAACGGCATTAAAGATTGAGGATACTGCAAGGCATGCAGGGATCCATGCAGCAGGGGTGATTATTGCTCCGAAGCCTATAACCGAGCTTGCCCCGGTTTATATTGAAACAAAGTCAAAAGCCCCTGTTCCAATAGTTCAGTACGATAAAAAGTATGTTGAAAAGATAGGGCTTTTGAAGATGGATTTTTTGGGCCTTAAAACCCTTTCCATTATAGATTATTGCGAAAAACTTATTTTTGAAAGACACGGTATAACAAAACATGACCTTGAAAAGGAAATGGAAAAATTGAACGATGACAGGGTTTTTGAACTTTTCAGAAAAGCAGAAACTCAGGCAATATTCCAGTTTGAAAGTGGAGGAATGAGAGGATTGCTAAGAAAACTGAAGCCCACAAGCATTGGTGACCTTATTGCTGCAAACGCCATGTACAGGCCTGGTCCTATTCAATCGGGACTTCTTGAATCCTTTATAAGGAGAAAGCATGGGCTTGAAAAAATAGATTACTTTCTTGATGATTTGAAGGATATCCTTGAAGAAACATACGGGACAATTATCTATCAGGAACAGATAATGCTGATTGCTCAAAAACTTGCAGGCTACTCTCTCGGTGAGGCAGATATTTTGAGGAGGGCAATGGGCAAAAAGCAGATGGATGTTATGATGGAGCAGAAAGAGAAATTTATTAAAGGTGGAATTGAAAGAGGATACCCCAAAGAAACGCTTGAGAGAATATTTGAGATAATGGAAGGCTTTGCCCAGTACGGATTTAACAAATCACATTCAACTGCCTATGCAATACTTGCCTATAAAACAGCGTATTTAAAGGTATATTATCCTCTCGAGTTTGCCACATCAGTTTTAACATTGGAGCAGATGAGTACAACGAAGGTTGAGGATATATTAAAAATAAAACCAATGCTTGAAAGTTTAAACATAAAACTTCTTCCCCCTGATATTAACCGTTCAGGAGAGAGCTTTACGATTGTCGGGGAAAACATACTTTTTGGTCTCGGTGCAATTAAGGGGGTTGGTGGAGCAGCCCTTGATTCAATACTTGAAGAAAGGAAAAAGGGAGAATTTAAATCTTTCGGGGATTTTCTAAAAAGGGTTGATTTAAGGAAGGTGAACAGGAAGGTTGTTGAATCACTGATTATGGCAGGTGCCTTTGATTCATTTGGAGATAAAAGAAAGTATCTGTTTGATAGCCTTGAAATGCAAATAAAACAGGCTCAAAAGGAGCAGGAAGAAAGAAAAAAGGGGCTTATTCCTCTTTTTGAAATAGAAGACGGAGGAGCAGAAAGCGAGGAAGATCAACCGGAATGGGGGAAGTCTGATCTACTCGAAAAAGAGTTTGAGGTTTTGGGATATTACGCATCTGGGCATCCCCTTGATGATTATGCAAAAGAATTGAGGCGTTTTTCAACCATGTCTGTCGCAGAGATACTTGAACTGTATCAGAGCAGAGAGCAGGAGGTTGAGGTTGAACAGGAGTCGATACCCGTTCTTGTTGGAGGAATGATTAAAAATGTCAGGTTCAAAAAAGACAGAAATGGTAACAAAATGGCTAATTTTGAACTTGAGGATCTTTCTGGCAAGATTGAGGTTGTGGCTTTTGCTTCTCTTTTTCCGGAGAACAATGGGAGAAATCCAATTGAGAATTTGAGTGAGATACTAAAAGTTGAAAAAGCAATAGTATTTGTTCAGGGAGAGGTAAATCTGAAAAATGATAGAGCCGGTATAATTTTAAAAAACATAATCCCTTTTGATAAGATGATAAAAGAGGAAGCAAGAATGCTTGTTTTAGAGATTAAAGATGCAACTCAGATAGAATTGTTGAAAAAAGATATTGAGCATTATAAGGGAGATAAACTTGCTCTTTTTTTTGTTGTGAACTTTGAGGGAAAAAAAGTGCTTATAAGGGCTGGTGAAAAGTACAGACTGTCTTATAAAATTCTCGATTCAGGGCTTTTAAAATCGCTTGGGTTGATCTATTCCCTGAGTTGATTTTTCTTTTCTAATATTATGTATTGAGCCTCTATTAAGCCAAGTACTTTTTGCATAAAATTCTTCACCATTCCTTTGTAAAAAATGGTCATTATTAAAGGCCATACAAATGCCCAGAAAAATATACTTCCAAAGATGATTATGTAATGGGATATCTGCATTTGAGGGTGGTATTTGCCGTTAAAGAAGAAGTAAAAGATTGTAAAAGCAATGAGAAGGGTGAAAGAGAGAAAAACAAGCCCTAAAAACCACCTGAAAAAGTTGACTCTGTAATGTATCTTTAGTTTTTCACCTTCATCATCAATTGAAAAAAGTATTTCACTTAAATTTATTTTTCTGTAAAGGAATCTCTTTGATGAGATTTTAATAGAGTTGGGAGAGGGGGTTTCAACAGTATAACCTGCCCCCTCCTTTCCCAGATTTCTGAATATCTCCTCAACCTTTTTTTTAAAAAAATCCCTTGAGCAGGAAATTGAAACTGTTTCCTCAACTTCCGGTTTAATCATCTTTTGTTCTCTAACGCCCATAAATTTGAAATTGTTAAAATAACCTCAGAAGCCTTTTCCATTGTGTTTACAGAGGTGAATTCCTTTTTAGAGTGGAAATTAATTCCCCCTGCAAATATGTTTGGTGTTGGTACTCCCATAAAGGTTAACCTTGACCCGTCTGTTCCCCCTCTTATCGGTTTTCTTTCAGGCTCTATCCCCAGTTTTTCAAATGCTTTAAGTGCAATATTTAAAACTTCGGGATGCTCATCAAGTATATACTTCATATTCCTGTACTGCTCTGTTATCTCAATTTCAATCTCCCCTTTTGGAAACTTCTCTAAAACTTTTTCTTTAATTTTAAAAAGATCGTCTTCAAGTGCCTTTAATTCGTCCAGATCAAAACTTCTGATAATTATCTGAAGCCTTGTCTCATTCTCCATGCCGTTAATTATTGTTGTGTGATAGTATCCCTCTCTCTTTTCGGTTGTTTCCGGTAAAGTGTTCTCATTCATCAGGGTCACAAAAAGGGAGGCCATTCTGATTGAATTTACCATCTTTCCCTTTGCATAACCGGGGTGAACATTTATTCCCTTAAACTGGATTTCAGCCTTGTCAGCATTGAAGTTTTCGTCTTCCAGTTCTCCGAGAGGCCCTCCATCCATTGTGTAGGCAAACTTTGCACCGAATTTTTTTACATCAAAATAATCAACCCCCCTGCCTATCTCCTCATCAGGGGTAAATGCAACCTTAATCTCTCCATGCTTGAATTCAGGGTGTTTCATCATATACTCAACAGCGCTCATAATCTCTGCAATACCTGCCTTATCGTCTGCGCCAAGCAGGGTTGTTCCGTCTGTTGTGATAATGTCGTCTCCAATGAGTTTGTTTAAAACAGGGTTTTCTTCCGGGGTTAGAACTATGTCTCCATTTGGCAGTTTTATCTCGCCGCCCTGATAGTTTTCGTGAATTATCGGGTTTACCCCCTCTCCCTTTTCGGCAGGAGAAGTATCCATATGGGCTATAAATCCAATGGGGGGCACATCCCATTCCACATTCGAAGGGATGGCTGCGTAAACATAACCTGCTTTATCAAGCTCAACATTCTCAACGCCAAGGGATTTCAATTCCTCAACAAGCATCTTTGCAAACTCAATCTGCCTCTCTGTTGACGGAAATGTATTTGACTCCTCGTCAGAGGTTGTGTGCACCTTTACATAGCTTAAAAACCTTTCAACAAGTTTCTCTCTGTCAATCATAAAAACTCCTTTTTTGAAATATTTTGCTCTTTTTTAGTTTAACAAATTTAAATGCCATTTGGAGATAATTTTAAATTGAAATTTTAAAAGTTAGGTGTTGGGTTCTGGGCGTCAATCCCGCACCATGCTCCATAATTTAAAGACCATACCATCTCTGACATGGCAAAAGAATGAGTTTCAATTGTCTCAAAGGCTTTCATCATGGTGCGAGGTAGAAGAGATGTGTTAGGTGCTTGGTATCAGGTATTAGGTATTGGGTTTTAGGTTGGGGCTGAAGAAAGGAACTAATTATTTAAATTAAAAGGATTTTATCCTTGTTTAAAACCAAGAACCCAGTACCCAGAACCTAAAACCCAATATTTTTTTTATTATTTTTTTAAATTTTTTCTTGACACGAGAGAGCGAGAGAGAGATAACAGATGGCGTGATTTTCACCTGGCGCCAGTGTTTAAGCAAAACTTTTAAGGAGGAGAGGAATGAAAAAAATTATATTGGTAATGATTCTGGGAACAATGTTTGTATCTGGAACACCAGTGAAAGCAAAAAGATGTTCCCCGATTGAGGCTTCAAGAGCAAACGCGGGGAGAATTCTTGACTGGTGCCGTAATGTAACCTGCAGAAAATGCGTCGATGTTGATGAGAACGGAGGAGCAACAATTTACACAACCGGATGCTGGGCTAACTGTTAAAACATAACTTTTATGTGGGATCCCGCAAATGAAATTTTCAAAACTGTTTACTTTATTAATTATTTTAATAGCAATAATAGATTGCCAGTCACACAATAATAAAAAATCCCAGAAAACAATCATCAAACAACCAACAAACGCAAACCTTATCATTGATTTTGATGTTAACGATATCCCATCCGGTATCAATATTGAATATTCAAGGAAAAACCTTCTTTTTATTGGACCTCTTTTCAGTGAAGGGAATCTATCCCCTTTCTTTTTAAGATTTGACTTAAATAAAAAAAGTGCAGACCTTCTGGGAAATCCGGGTCAGGATGAAACATCAACTCAATTCTATGAATCATTGGGGATAATCGATAACGAAGATTACTTATTTGTTGCACAAAAAGGCTGGGTTAAATTCTTTGATTTAGATGGGAGATTCCTGTATTCAATTTATTCACCCTATATTCAGAACGGTGATGCCTTTTTTCTGCAGGATAAACTGGTAAGTTTCCCGTCATGGCTCAATCCCTCAAACAATTACCTTTTGACCTATGTTTCAATGCAAAACACAAAGAAAGGTGGGAAAAGAATAAAATTGAAAAAATTTGTTACAATGTGCTTTGAAAAACCTGAAAAACAGATTAAACACAACACAACATTTGAAAAAAACAATAACATTACCCACTCTAAACATATTATATATCCTGTAATTGCGAAAAAGATAAATGAGGATTCCTGTGCCATACTTCTTGTTAAAAATGATGTTGAAAACTTGATTTATTATCATTTTTCAGAAAACAAACTAATAAAAATAAATATAAAAAAGTACCTGTTACCCTTTACAAAAGAAAAATTTATAAAAAGATTTGCACTTATCAACAGTCTTGACACTTTTAAAGGCGATGTGTTCGTGGGAATAAATTTGCTGTTAAGGTCCTGTTTCTTTGGAAACAATTCTCCCTTTTGCTATATATTTTTAAGATTTAACAGTAAAGGAGAAATAACAGGAATATACAGTCATCCCGTTAAACTATATCCAGAAAAAGAAAATGCAATACTGCTTGATTTTGAGGTATGTAAATTAAAAGAAAAAGAAGCATATTTTCTTGTTAATGAGTGGGTGTCACCAATAACTAAAAAAGGGAACACCATAAAAATAAAAAAAGAAAAAAAACAGAGAATTATTATGTTTAAAGGAATTTTTTTCAAAAATATTGAACAATTAGAGAAAGAGAGATCTTTTCATATATAA
>JALSOA010000016.1 GCA_026986725.1 Acidobacteriota bacterium | reverse complement strand
TATATAGATTAAACTCTATCAATCTATCGTTTATGTTTAAGGGAGAGTTGTCCTTTGTTTTTTTGTGTTCCAGAAAATTCCAGAGGTCGTTATAGTTGTCAAAATTATTGTTTTTTGACAGTATTTTTATGGCACTTTGATTCCAGAAAATTGGTTCTTTTTTATTATTTTTAAAGATTAAGATTCCGACATCGGAGGAATACATAATTTCAGAGCAGATACAATTTTTTTCCTGAAGTCTTGTTGAAAAACATTTATCGTTGAAGATATCTTCTTTCATAGTTTTTAGTTTAAACCATATTTTTACTTTTTTGTCAACTTTTTTTAACAGGTTAAATGTATTATAAATCCTGTTTCAGGGTCTTCATTCATTTCAAGCATTAATAGGGCAGAAGGAGTGTCCATTACCAGGATCTGTATCCCTCTCTTCTCTGCTTCCATCATAAAGTCTGGAGAAATTGGCAATCCTTCGTAAAACCCTGTTCCAATGATGATATTTTTACAGTGCCATGGGATGTTTTCTTCGGGTGTGAGTGGGGTATGCCCGTATTTTGCCTTGTGTTTGCGAGAGACTTCCTTGTTTCGCTTTTCTATTCCCCCATTTGTTGCTATGAAATCGTGTGTGATTTCATTGCCATTAATAATTACTTTACCGAATTCAGAGCCTGTTATTTTAAACATTCATGCCCCCTTTTTTAAAAAAATTTTATCATATTTTTTATGAAATGTGATGTTATAATTATTTGTCACATATTATCACATAAATGCACTCAATAAAATAAAACTTAAAGTCGGGGAGTGAGTTATGATTAAATTTTTAGCGAGCCTTATGCTTGTTTTCAGTTTAAATTTAGGCTCTCAAATGCCTGTGGTAAAACTCTCAGGGGATGCAGGAGGGCTTGTAAATGGCAAGCCTTTTTCAACAGAGATGATCAAGGGCAAGGTTTATCTGTTTTTCTATGTTGACCCTGATGTAAGGGAGAAGAATGATGATTTTGTTAATGAGGTGAAAAAGCAGAAATTTCCAAAAGACAAACTTGGCTCAATTGTTGTTAGCAATATGGCTGCAACCTGGCTTCCGAACTTTGCTTTAAACAGGATTTTGAAGAAGAAACAAAAAGAGTTTCCTGATACGATTTATGTAAAGGATTTTAATAAGGTTTTTGTGAAAAAGTGGAAGTTAAAGGACAATGAGTATGATGTTTTGCTTTTTGATAAGGAAGGTAAGTTGATTTATTATAAATTCGGTAAATTGGATAAGAAAGAAACTGAAAAGGTCATTAACCTTATAAAGGAGAATCTTTGAATTTAAATGAAAAAAATTATTAGAAAAAAATTCTTTAAAATTTTGATTGACAATCTTTACTTTTTTGTATAGATTTAAAGGGTAAAAATGAAACGGAGGTAATTATGAAAAAGTATATCTGTGAAATATGCGGTTATATCTATGACCCTGCTCAGGGAGACCCGGACAGCGGCATTGAGCCTGGAACACCTTTTGAGGATATCCCTGATGACTGGGTTTGCCCCCTTTGCGGAGTTGGGAAAGAGGATTTTGTTCCTTACGAAGAAGAGTAATCAAATTCAATAAATTTAAGCCACGCCCTTCCGGTTTTCGGGAGGGCTTTTTTTATTTTGAAACATTTTTTTTTTGTCAGGGTGTAAAATAAAGAAAAGGATTTTAAGAGGTTAACATGCTTGAAGTTAAAAGTCTTGAAAGATCTTATGAAGAGGTTAAGGCTTTAAAGGGAGTGTCTTTTAAGGTTGAAAACGGCATAATATTCGGTTTGCTCGGGCCAAACGGTGCAGGCAAAACAACCACTTTTAAGATTGTTTCCACACTTTTAAACCCTGATAATGGCGAGGTTTTCTGGGAAGGGAAAAATATCTTTGAAAACAAAAAATGGTGGAAAAAGAAAATGGGTTATGTCCCTCAGGAGCTTGCCATTTACAATGAGTTAACAGGGCTTGAAAACTGTATTTTAATGGCCGAGCTTTACGGTTTGAGCGGAAGTGATGCAAAAAAGAAAAGTGTTTATCTCCTTGAAAGAATAGGATTGAAGGATAAGGTTAACCATAAGGTTAAAACATATTCAGGGGGAATGAAGAGAAGGCTAAATTTAATTATGGGGTTAATTCATAACCCTGAGGTTATACTCCTTGATGAGCCAACAGCAGGGATTGATGTGCAGACAAAGGTAAAAATATACGATTTTATAAAAGATTTGGTTAAAGAGGGTAAAACCATTCTTTACACAACCCACATGCTTAAAGAGGCTGAAGAGTTGTTTGATATTGTTGGAATAATAGACAATGGTGTTTTAAAGGCAATTGGAAGTGTTGATAAACTTATTGAAGAGTATGCCCCCTCTGTCCTGCTTGAGTTAAGGCTGAAAAATATGGAAAAGCATATTGATTTCCTTTCTTCCCTTGGTGAATTTAACGGTGAAACAGGCTTTTTAAAGTTGAATGTCCCTTCGCAAAGTGATATTGCAGGGATTATTGAAAAGTTGAATTCAAAAGGGATAATTATTGAAAATATGGTTATAAAGGGAGCATCTCTGGAGACAGTTTTTCTAAATTTGACAGGCAGGGAGTTAAGGGATTGAGAGACTTTTTAAGGTTTTTATTTTACGATTACAAAGCAAAGTGGGGGAATAAGTCAACAATTGCAATATTTATTGCCCTTCCAGTAATTATGTCCCTCTTGATGACAATTGTATTCGGCAGGGGTGATAAAAAGATTTCTTTTCAGCCTCCAAAGATTGCTCTTGTGAATAGAGACAACGGCTTTCTTTCAAAAGGTCTTGTGAAGTTTCTGACAAATGATGAGATGAAAAAAGAGTTTGTGTTTGTTGAAACAGATTACAAAGCAGGGTTTAAGGGTATGAAAAATCAGGTTTACTCTGCAATTGTTGTTTTGCCGGAAAACTTTACCAGGGATTTTTTCTATGAAAAATCGCCATCAATTTTGCTTATTAAAAACCCGTCTCAGGGAATTTACCCTAAAATGGTTGAAACAATGCTCTCTTTAATGACTGAAGGGGTAAACTATCTTTTAACATACTACTATCCGCAGTTTAAAGAGGTGTCAGAGATATACAGAGCGGTTGAAGGCAAGAGAATTATTTTGAGATTTTCATTTTTAAACTTTAAAAAACTTAAAGATGTTGGAATAGACTTTTACAATAAGTCAAAAAAACTTATAAATGTTGTTAAAGAGCAATCCTTTACAGTTGATTTTAAAGAGGAAAAGGAAAAAAATAAAAAAACAGGTTTTATTGGCTCTCTTTTTCCCGCTTACTCACTTTTCTTTTTGCTGTTTTTTGCAAACATAATGGCTGTTTCAATTGTTAAAGAAAACTCTGAAAGTATTTCAAAAAGGTTAATGCTTACAGGATTAAGCTCCTTAAAGTATTTGCTTGTTAAGGTTTTATCTTCCGTAATGTTTCTTTTAACAATCTCCTTTGTTTTTATTCTCTCCGGCTATTTTATATTTAAAATAAAAACAGAGTTTGTTTTTTTGCTTATTGCAATTGTTGTTTTGTCCTGCTTTGCCCTGTTTTCAGTGTTTTTCCTGATCTCTTCCTTTTCGAAAAACGAGGCTTCCGCATCCAATTTAGGTATGGTTGTCCTGTTTTTAATGGGCTTTACCGGTGGAGGAATGATACCGCTGAATTTTATTCCCTCTTTTCTTGTTTCCATTTCAAAGATCTTTCCCTTTTACAGGCTGAATATTCTTTTTATTGAATTATTGGGGAATTTAAAATTCAGGGTTGACTATGTTTTGTACTGCATTGTTTTTTCTATTGTCTGCTATGCACTTGGTTTTTTCTTTTTCAGGAAAAACCTTTTAAAGGGTGAAGTATGAGGGGATATGTTTTTCTTCTGTTTAAAGAGATAAAGTCCATGCTTAAAAGCAGCAGTTTTTACATCTGGCTTTTGTTTTTGCCCATGCTTTTTCTTTTGATTTTTTCAAAAATAGGGGGTGGAGAAAGAAAGGTAAAGGTTGTTCTTAATGATAAAGTTAAAAACACAATTTCAAAGGAGTTTGGTTTAAAACTGTCAAAAAACTTTGATGTTTTAACCCCTGTGGATCAAAAGAGCAGAAAGGGTTTGCCCACAATTGAATTAAGCGGAGATTTTCTTTTGAAAAGTAAAGAGAAAACAAAGGTCAATGTTTTGTTTCCGGAAAATTACCCGCAGGGAAAAAAGATCTATTTGAAAATTTCAATTTACAAAACCCTTGCAGAGTTAACTGCAAAGCACAGGCTTGGAATAAACAGGGTTAAACAGTTTGTATCTTTAAAAGAAAAACACGAAAAATTGCTTGAAATCCCCTGGGGGATAAGGCATACCCTTCCTGCAATAATTTTGATGTTTATACTCTTCAATGTGCTTACAAAAGGGGTTGAAAAGTTTTTTATGTACAAAGATGAAGGATTGATTGAGAGGTTTTCTTTAGCCCCTCAAGGGGCAAAGGGGGTGTTGCTTTTCTTTGTGTTTTATCAGGTTATGCTTGCAATGATTTCTGTAACGGTAATATTTGTGCTTGGGAGTTTGTTTTTTAAACTCTCTTTAAAGTTTAACTCTGTTATTTACCTTTATCTTATATTCTTTGTGTTTTCAATTCTTGTATCTTCTTTTTCTTTAATAGTTTTTTCCCTTGTAAAAAAGAAAGAGGCTGCAATTGCTCTCGGGGTTATGGTGGCAAATGTTTTATGCGCATTAGGGGGTTTATGGTGGCCTATTGAGATAGTTCCCCCCTTTTTTAAGAAGTTAGGGCTTATTCTCCCCACAGGGTTTACCATGAGTTTGATAGATAAGGTAATTTATTATAAGGTACCATTTACATCTATTTTAGGTGATTTTTTGATTTTTCTAATCCTATCCTTAACACTTTTTGCAATTTCTTTATTGATTTTTATCAAAAATAAAGCAAGATACTTTTGACATTGCCCCCTTTAAATCTATATTTTAATTGAGGTTTAAATGAAAAAAATTAATATTTTTCTGATATTTTTTGTTCTTTTCTTTCTCAATGCCCGGACTTTAAGGTGCGCAAAGACTGCCTCCATTAAAGAGAATGCAATATTTGTTTCTCCCGATGGAGATGACTGGGGGGGAGACGGAAGCATTGAAAATCCATTTGCAACACTGAATAGAGCCATGCAGGAAGCCCATGCTGGCAACACTGTGTTTTTAAGAGGTGGGGTGTACGACATTGATGTTAGGATTACAACCGGTGGCAGGTGGAATAAACCGGTGATAG
>JALSOA010000015.1 GCA_026986725.1 Acidobacteriota bacterium | reverse complement strand
ATCTATGCGGTAAGTTAAATCACCCGGAAACAATAGGGGTTATTCTTCCTGATTCAAAGACACTCTTGCCGCTTTTGTTTTATTTTCCTGAGCTTTGCGGGGGTAATATAAGCAAAAATATAACCCTTTCTTTCCCGTTTAACAAAACAGGTTTGGGAGATTTTTTAAATGGGATTTTTAAGGTTGTGCTGGAGATGCAAAAGGATGAAGGGAGAAGGGTTTACACTCCCTTTCTTATCAGGGTTTTAAAAAATGAGGTTTTTTCTCTTTTGAAGATAGAATCAAAGGTTTCAATAAACGATGCGGTGGCTTTTCTCGTTGAGAAGAATATTGTTTTTCTGGATTTTTCGGATAACAGCCTGTTAAAGGAGAAGCAGGATGTATATTATTTTCTGTTTCATGTTTTTGAAAAACTGATAAAACCTTTTTACAATGCGGAAAGTATAGACACTTTATTAAAAGCATTTGAGAGTTTTTACTCAATGATAGATAAGAGAAAACTTCAATCTGAAGTCTTTAAATATGAAAGAATTGTTTTTGAGCAATTCTATTCTCAGGTTGTTTCAAGGCTTGAGGCTTTAAAGTTCAGTGAGTTTGCGAAAAATATAAATTTTAATGCAAGGCTTTTTTACTCTCTTATTTCTGTGCTTGCCAAAAATGTTTCAATACCTTTTGAGGGCAATCCGTTAAAAGGTGTTCAGATTATGGGGATGCTTGAAGCAAGGAGTTTGTCTTTTGACTATCTTTTTATATTGGATGTTAATGAGGGTATTGTTCCTTCCGCTGAAAAGATTGACCCCTTAATGCCTGAATCTTTGAAGGTTGAACTTGGGTTGTCCGGGTTTAAAGAGAGGGAAAGGCTTTTCAGATACAACTTTTTCAGGCTTGTTGATTCAAGTAAAAAGGCTTTTATTTTCTATCAGTCAGGCAATACAACTCTTGATAAAAAGGTAAGAAGCAGGTTTGTTGAGCAATTGATTTTTGAAAATCAAATGAGGCTTAACCTGGATAATGAAAGGGAAATCGTCAAAAAATCGTCTATCTATTTCACCGGAAAAGAAAAAAGAGACGGGATTGAAAAAGAAGACTGGATGCAAAAAGAGATTCTATCGTTTTTTAAGGGAGGAAGAAAAATATCTCCCACATTTATTGATGATTACTTAAACTGCCCTTACTATTTTTATTTAAAAAGAATAGCAAAGATAAACGAGAGGATTCAGCTTAATGAAGATCAGAGGGCGGACATAGTTGGAAGCCTTATTCACTTTGTCCTTGAGAAAGGGTTTGCACCTTTCAAAGGTGAATGGATAAATCGAAATATGCTTGAGCAGATAAGAGAATTGGTTGTTAGAGAAGTGAAAAATTTTATTGAATTTGCAGGCTTTAAAACATTAAACTCTGATAATGACAAAGATCTTGAAAGGATAAGGGATTACTTCAGCCACCTTGATAAAACAAAAAAGGAGATTTTAAAGACAGTTTCAGAGTTCAGGTTAAAGGCTCTTTTTGATTTTTTTAATGGACAATTAAAGAAGTGTGATATTCAACTGATTGATTTTGAAAAAGCAATTTTCACCAGAATGAAGATTGGTTCGGGGTTAAAATGTAATCTTTACGGGATAATAGACAGAATTGAGTATGTTTGTGAAAAAAAGAAAGGTGGAGGGGATTATTTCAAAATTGTTGATTACAAAACAGGAAAGTATGCCAGAACTCCCCCTCCAAAATTCTGGAGAATCTCTGATATTACGGAGAAGATAAACGCAGAGAAAAATTTTGATGGCAGGGATATTGATTCATTGAAGGATTATATCCATTCAATTCAACTGCCATTTTACATCTATCTTTATAGAACTGGTGAAAGCAGCAAAACATACAATATAAAAAGCTCTCTGTATATGCTTGGCAAAAAAGAAAGGGAAATAGAGGCTAAATTTTCAATTGATTGGAACAAACTGCCTGATTTTGATGATTTCTTCAATGACATTCTAATCACAATCTTCCATCATATGATAAAAAGTGAAAAAATATATGCTTTAAGTGGCTCATCCTGCAAATTCTGCCGGTACAATCACTTCTGCGAGTTTGCAAAGTAATTATTGTTTATTAGATTGGATAAATTATAGTTAAAGTTTTGAAGATAAATGGGAGAAACAAAAGGTTGGTTTTTTGAATGTACCGTGTTTGAGATGCTAATTTCTTCACCAGTAAATGTTTGAAAAAAGTGAAAAAAAATCGGTTTGAAGTTTCTCCTTTAATTTCATAAAGTTCTTTTCTGGCAAAAAAAGAAAATGATATCTGTGTCACATTTTATAATTTCTTACTGGAAAAAATTTTTAACTGATGTAAAATTATCAATTAGCAATTTAAGAGGAGGGGTGAATGAAGAGGTTTATCTATTTTTTATTTTTAGGTTTTTTTCTTTTTTCTTTGAATGCTTTTTCAGGGGGTAAAACCGATTACACGCACTTTATTAAATCAAACAAAGATGCAAGGAAAACCGGGCTTTTGTTCAGGGACCCAAGGACAAACCCAAAAGCAAGAAGGGTATTGAAGATTTATCCGGAAAAAGGGGCACCTGATTACAGAAAAGGCAAGGCAACATCGGTGGACAATTCAGAGTATTTACCACCCGTTGGAAGTCAGGGCTCTCAAAATTGTTGTACAGCATGGGCTGTTGGGTATTACTTCAAAAGTTATCAGGAAAATAGAGAGAACAATAGAACAGATCTCTCGAGCAGATCGGATTCTCACAATATTTGTAGTCCCGCATTTATCTATAACATGATTCATGCTGAGGGTGACAATGGTTCGTACATGGAAGATGCAATGAATGTTTTAAACACTTTTGGCTGTGCCTCCCTTTATTATATGCCTTACGATGATAGCGATTATACGACATGGCCATCAACACTTGCTTATAAAGATGCAATGTACAGAAAAACAATTACTCCGACAAATGGCTATGAATTTAATTATCTTGAACTTGACGGGGATGCTGATCTTGATTCTTTAAAGCAGTTGCTTTTAAATGGAGAGGTTGTTGTTTTTGGAATTAATGTATATGATAACTATTTAAATATCTCTGATTACAACAATATTTATGCACTTGCAGATAAAACGGGTTCTAATTACGGGGGCCATGCTCAGTGTATAGTTGGTTTTGACGACACAATTCAAACACCTGATGGGACAGGTGCTTTTAAGGTTGTTAACTCATGGGGAGACAATTGGGGAGATCACGGTTTTTACTGGATCACCTATGAAGCGGTAAAGTATGGAAGTGATTATTCTTTTGGCTATGTGTTCTGGGTTGAAGATAGAAACAATTATCAGCCACAATATTACACTTTAATAAATATAACTCACCCTTATTCAAGGGAAACCAGGCCTTACATTGTCACCTCAACCAACAACAGGCTGGACTTCCTTGATTTTTATGTCAATCAGGATGATTACGAGTATTTGGCCTATCCACCGGGGGATATTGCAATTGATGTTAGTGACCTTGACCCAGCAAATGCAGACTATATAACCCTGTATGTTGAGGACATAACTGATGTTACAAATGGTAAGGGGGGGACAATAAACAAGTTTGGGTTTGTAACTGTTTCAACAGGCGATGAAATAGACTCCACTGAAACGCCGGTTGATTTTGCAGACAATACAACAGGGCAGGCAACGGTATATTTTACAGGGACAGATTATACAATTACTGCCATTGCGCATGAGGGAGGCACAATAAATCCAAATGGAAATGTTCTTGTCCATGAAGGAACATCAAAGACTTTTGTGATTAGTCCAGATGAAGATTTCCACATCCTTGATGTTAAAGTTGACGGGAATTCTGTTGGTCCTGTTCATAATTATACATTTCAGAATATATCATCGGACCATACTATTGAAGCATTTTTTGAACATGATGACATGGAGTACACCATTCATGCAACAGCAGGTGAGGGAGGTGTTATTGAGCCTTCTGGGGATGTTGTTGTTGAAAAGGGACAGGATAAAACATTCACAATTACCCCTGATGAAGGATACTTTATTAACGATGTAATTGTTGACTCTCACTCTGTTGGCAGAGTTAGTGAGTACACCTTTACCAATGTTCAATCATCACACATCATTCATGCCAGATTTTCAACATCTCTCCCCCCGGAGATTACTGAAGCAAAAGTAAATTATGTTGATGGTACTGCCCCTGTGTCTGCAACATTCACCTGCGATGCCCATGACCCTGACGGTGGGGGAATTGTTGAGTACATCTGGCAATTGAACAATGACCCTCAACAGCAGGTTATAACATATACCAATACATGCAATTATACATTTTCTGAATCAGGAAGTTACACTGTTAAAGTCACTGTTGTGGACGATGAAGGGGAAACTGCAAGTGCAACTTTAAAGGACAATCACAATCAGGATGCAAACATAGTGGTGCACAGACCGACAAACCTGAATATTCCCATTACAGTGATGCTTAATTCTGGCAAGTTTAAGGGTGTAAACATAGTTAATGCTCAAACCGTTTTGATAAATGAATTTTTGACTGCTGTTAACATTAAGGTTAAATTTTACAATGAAAACAAGGAACTCATTGATAGTGTTGAAAAGGTAATTCCTCCTCTTGGCAAATTTATTTTCAATCCAGATGATTTTGGAGTTTCAGGTTATACCGATGTTGTTGTTGAAGCAGACAATTTTCTTTTAGGTTACAGTGCAGTTAAAACGGAAAATGGTTTAATGACTGCCTCCATAATACCTGCTTACTCAGGCAGCCTTTACATCCCGCACATAGCAGAGGAAACTGATTACTGGGATACAGAAACCTTTGTTTACGATCTGAACCCTGGAGGTCTGAAATTAAAATTAAATGGTAATGAATCTTCCACCACTGTTTCAAATTTTTGTAATTTAATTAATATGGAAGATTACATCGGGGACAATATTACTGAAAGCAAGATGTGGGGAACTGTTGAGACATCCTCGAATAATCCATTTGTATCAAGCCCAAGAAGTATAATAGGTTTTGAAATGTTTGTGCACAATGGAACAGACGGTGCAGGGGTTGAACTGGAATCTGAAGGACATACCACTTTGTTCATTCCTCACATACCGGAGGAAACCAGTATATTCTGGACAGGTTTTGCGATTGTAAATACGGAAAACTCTGACGCTAATTTAAAAGTTGATTTTTATTCAAGTGGAGGAGAGAAAATAGGAACAGAGACACTCGTTATTCCTGCAAAAAGTAAATTGAAGGGTCTGATGTCAGATCTTTTCCCGTCTGAAAATGGTCTTGCGGAATGGGGTATAATTCACTCTGACAGGAAACTAATTGGTGTTGAGATATATGGTACCAACGATGCAGGGATATGTGGCTATTCCCTTCCTTCCCTTGCGCAGCCTCAGGGTATTTTACCTTTTGTAATTACAGGAGAGAACAACTGGAGTGGTATAGCAATCACAAACCCAGGTAATCAATCTGTCAATGTGTCAATTCAACTTATTTCAAAAAGTGGTGAGATAAAGGCAAGTAAAACAGAGACAATTCAACCTATGTCAAGGTTCAAGGCAGTGCTCTCAGATTACTTCTCTGATGTTTCTATTGAAGATGGAGACTATATTAAATACACATCAAGCGGTGCAGTTGTTGGGATTATAGTAAACGGAGACAAGAACAGAACATTTATGAGTGCTTTAATTGGAAGGAAATAGGAACTGACTGTTTTAAAAAGTTTAAGCCCCGAATTTTCGGGGCTTTTTTTATTGAATAATTTTTTTTAAAAAAGGTGGTATTGCAAATGCGCCTCTGTGTATTTCGGTTGAATAGTACTTTAATTCATTTTCAAATTCAGAGATGAAATTCGGATTTAGATCTTTTAGGTAATGGTATTTTTTTGAGGCAAATGCAAAAGACCACATCCCTGTTGGATAGGTTGGAATAAATGCAAAGTATGGTGAAACAATGGGGAAAACCTTTTTTAATGAGGTGTAGATCTGTTTGAAAAAATCACTTTTCAAAAAAGGGTATTCTGTCTGTGCAACCATTATTCCGTCTTCTTTCAAAGCATCAAAAACATATTGATAAAATTCAGTGTGGAATAACCCTTCTGCAAATGCAACAGGGTCTGTTGAGTCAATTACAATTATGTCGTACTCATTTTTATGCTCTTTAATGTATTTGATTCCGTCTTCAATTATTACCTTTACCCTTTTATCGTTAAATCCACATGCAACAAATGGAAGGTGTTGTTTTGATATGTTAACAACCTCTTCGTCTATTTCAACAAGGGTTATTTTTTTAACCCTTGAATGGCGCTCAATTTCCCTTATGGTGCCTCCGTCTCCTCCCCCAATAACAAGGATATTCTCCGGAGAGGGATGACAGCTTAACGCCACATGGGAGATCATTTCATGGTAAACAAATTCATCTTTTTCTGTAAGCATAACAAAATTATCAAGGGTGAATAGCCTTCCGTATTGCTCTGTTTCATAAACTGCAAGTGTCTGATATTTGCTTTTTCTGTAATCCAGAACCTTCTTTACTTTGAATGATAGGCGCAAACTATCTGTTTGCTCTTCGGTAAACCAGAGGTTCATTTTATTTTCTCCAAAAAACAGCGTTGTTAAGCTGTTACAGGTTTATGATGATATTCTTTTAATTCCTGATTGACTATGCCCAATTGTCCCCTTTTCATTTCCATTGCGGAGTAATGAGAGCACTCAAGGGTCTGTTTGAGGTATTCAAATGCATACCAGGGATTAACCGTGTCTCCACATGTGAAAAGATCAACTGCAGCATAGCCATACTCAGGCCAGGTATGAATTGTAAGGTGTGATTCTGCAATAATTACAACACCGGAAACCCCGTGAGGGCTGAAATGGTGGAAGTTACTGGTAACAATGGTGGCACCAGCCTTATCGGCTGCTTCGTTCATAACCTTTTCAATGAATTCAACTTCATTAAGTAAGGATGGATTACAATCATAAAACTCAACTAAAATATGCCTTCCAAGTGCTTTCAATTTTTACCTCCCATGCTATCCATTAGTATAATCTCTCTGCAAAAAGTTGTTAATACCCCAAACCTTTTTCCCGACGCATCGGTCATAACTCAGGTCAGAAACCATACAACCTCCCCTGCAAAAAATGTGCAAAATTCATTTTAACTCTTTTTGCTTTTCAATCAAGCAAAATTTTTCTGTAAAATACCTTCTTTTTTCATTCCTTGACAGTAAAAATGCTGTGTGTTAACTTTGAGTTGACAAAAGTAAAAGGGGGATTTCGTGAAAAAGACACCGCTTTATGAAGAGCACATAAAACTTGGAGCGAAGATGGTTGAGTTTGCAGGCTTTTCAATGCCTGTCCAGTATAAAGGAGTTATTGAAGAGCACCTGACTGTAAGGACAAAAGTCGGCATCTTTGATGTTTCCCATATGGGTGAATTCAGGTTAAAAGGCAATCAGGCTTTTGACTTTGTTCAATACTTAACCTGCAATGATGTTTCGAAATTATCTCAAAAACAGGTTCAGTATTCGGCATTTACAACCGAAAGGGGCACAGTTGTTGATGACCTTCTTGTTTACAAGGTTGCAGATGACGAGTACCTTCTTGTTGTTAACGCAGCAAACATTGAAAAGGATTTCAAACACCTTGAAAAATTCGTTGACAGGTTTGATGTTGATTTAATCAACGAATCCGACATTACGGCACAGATGGCTATCCAGGGCCCCTTTGCTGAAAAAACAATGGAAAAACTCTTTGGCGAGATTGTTAAGGGAATAAAGTTTTACTGGTTTGACTATGTTGAGTACAAAGGGGAAAAATGCCTTCTTTCAAGAACAGGTTACACGGGGGAAGACGGCTTTGAGATTTACTGCAGGCCTGAACTTGCTTCCTCAATGTGGAACGACATACTTGATGCGGGGAAAGAGTATGAAATAGAGCCCTGCGGCCTTGGGGCAAGGGATACATTGAGATTGGAAGCAAGGATGAACCTTTACGGAAACGATATGGATGAGACAACAACAGTTCTTGAAGCAGGGCTTGGATGGATATGCAAACTTGATAAGGGAGACTTTCTTGGAAGAGATGCACTTTTAAAGCAGAAAGAGGAAGGTTTAAAGAAAAAACTATACGGTTTTGAGATGGTTGACAGGGGAATACCGAGACACGGTTATCCTGTTTTCAAAGACGGAAAGGAAATCGGGGTTGTTACATCAGGAAGTTTTGCACCTTATTTGAAGAAAAACATAGGGCTTGCCTATCTTCCAGTTGAGCTTGCAAAGGCAGGGAACGAGATTGAAATAGGGATAAGAAAAAAAATGGCAAAGGCTATTACCGTTAAAACACCTTTTTATAAAAGAGAAAAAAAGTAAAAGGAGTGGATTATGTATCCAAAAGATTATCGCTATACTGAAGACCATGAATGGATCAAAGTTGAGGGAAATATTGGCACAGTTGGAATTACAGACTATGCTCAAAAGCAGTTAGGCGACATAGTTTATGTTGAGCTTCCGGAAGTTGACGATGAGTTTGAAAAGGGAGAAGAGGTTGCAACAGTTGAATCTGTTAAGGCTGCGTCCCCTGTTATGATACCTGTTTCAGGCAAAGTTGTTGAAATTAACGAAGATCTGGAAGATTCTCCCGAGCTTGTAAATCAGGATCCCCACGGCAAGGGATGGTTTTTCAAGGTTGAACTTTCCGATCCGTCAGAGCTTGACGATTTAATGACTGCCGAACAGTACGAGGAATACATTAAATCGGAAGGGGAATAACAATGAGCCGCTTCCTTCCTCTCTCAGATGAAGAGAGAGAACAGATGTTGAAGGAGATAGGAAGGGAAGATCTGTTCTCTCCTATCCCGAAGGATTTGCGGTTAAAGGAAGATTTAAAAATCAGATCGCACTCTGAAAAAGAGGTTCTTTATTTCTTTAATAACCTTGCATCAATGAATAAAAACCTCACATCCTTTGCAGGTGCAGGGGTGTATCACCACTTTATACCCTCTGCTGTTGACTACCTTTCAACAAGGGAAGAGTTTTTAACAGCCTACACCCCATACCAGCCTGAAATATCTCAGGGAACATTGCAGACAATATTTGAGTACCAGACAATGATGTGCAACATACTGGGGATGGAAGTCTCAAACGCATCAATGTACGACGGGGCAACATCACTTGCAGAAAGCATTTTAATGGCAAAAAGGATTGTGAAAAAGAAAAACACCGTTGCAATATCAAAGGGTGTTCACCCTCACTATTTAAAGGTTGTAAAAACCTACCTTAAAAACCTCGGAATAAACATAGTTGAGGTTGGACTCAAAGACTATGTTACAGATATTGACCAGTTGAAAAAACGGCTTTCGGAAAACAGCGATATTTTTGCCTTTGCTGTGGGTTATCCAAACTTTTACGGAAGCGTTGAAGACTTGAAGGAGATTGTGCCTGTAGTTAAGGAATACGACAAAAAGGCAATTGTAATAACATCAACCACAGAGCCTCTGTCGTTCGGGATAATAGCACCTCCCGGAGATTTTGGGGTTGAAATAGCCTGCGGAGAGGCTCAATCATTTGGAAATTACCCCGGTTTCGGGGGTCCATTGCTTGGCTTTCTTGCAACAACAGAGAAGTTTGTAAGGCAGATGCCGGGAAGGGTTGCAGGGCAAACCGTTGATTTAGACGGAAAAACAGGTTATGTTTTAACCCTTTCAGCAAGGGAGCAGCACATAAAAAGGGAAAGAGCAACCTCAAACATCTGCTCAAATCAGGGCTGGTGTATGTTAAGGGCAACCATATACCTTTCGCTATTAGGTGAAAACGGCTACAAAAAACTTGCGAAACTCAATTACTCTTTAAGTGAATACGCTAAAGAAAAAATAGGAAAAACAAAGCATTTTAAGGTTGTAAACACAAAACCCACATTCAACGAATTCACCGTGCAGACAGATGTTGACTTCCTATCTTTCAGGGCAATGTGCGAGGAAAACGGGGTATTCCCCGGCGTTCACCTTGCAAAGTTCGGCCTTGATAAAGACAAATTCATTCTCACCTGCACCGAGGTTATAACACCTGAAGACATAGACAAACTTGTCAATTTAATGGAGAGTGCAAAATGAAAACTTTAAGGGAAAAAGAAAAGCTCATATTTGAGATAAGCAAAAAAGGAAAATCAGGTATAGACATAAAGTTTACCGTTGAAGAGAAGGATTTTGAGGGGGATTATTCAAGAAAAGGAGAGATTGGCCTTCCTCAAGTTTCAGAGGTTGAGGTTGTAAGGCACTTTACAAGGCTTTCAAAAATGAATTACGGGGTTGACGACGGTTTTTATCCCCTTGGATCCTGCACAATGAAGCACAATCCCAAAATGAATGAAAAAATTGCCTCAATGGAAGGCTTCCTTCACTCTCACCCTATGTTTTCCTACAACCTTGTACAGGGAAGTTTGAAGGCAATGAAGGTTTTGCAGGATTACCTCTGCGAAATAACCGGTATGGACTTTTGCTCCCTTCAGCCTGCGGCAGGTGCACACGGCGAATTAACCGGAATGATGATGATAAGAAAATATCATGAGAAAAAGGGAGACCCGAGAAAATATGTTTTAATCCCTGATTCTGCCCACGGAACAAACCCTGCAACAAGCACATTTGCAGGATACAGTGTAATTGAAATAAAGTCTGATAAAAACGGTTGCGTTGATGTTGAAGCGCTGAAAGAGATGATAAATGAAGAGGTTGCCGCATTGATGATTACAAACCCCAACACCCTTGGAGTTTTCGAAAAAAACATAAAAGAGATTGCGGGAATACTCCATTCAAAAGGTGCACTCCTTTATATGGACGGTGCAAATATGAATGCTTTAATGGGTGTTGTTAAGCCGGGTGAAATGGGGGTTGATGTAATGCACTTAAACATTCACAAAACATTCTCAACCCCTCACGGGGGAGGAGGACCCGGATCAGGCCCTGTTTGCTTTAAATCCCACCTTGCACCGTACCAGCCTGTTCCTGTTGTCGAGGGAGATGATGAGAAAGGCTACACAATGAACTGGAATTTGCCTGACTCAATCGGCAAGGTTCACGGATTTTACGGAAACTTCCTTGTAACATTAAAAGCCCTTGCATACATAATGGCTTTAGGGGGAAATGGATTGAAGCAGACAACCTTTGACGCTGTTTTAAATGCAAACTACATAAGGGAAAAGTTAAAAGACACCTATAACCTTCCATTTGAATCTGAAACACTGCACGAGGTTGTATTCAATGACAAAAATCAGGAAGAATACGGGGTAACAACACTTGACATAGCAAAAAGGCTTATAGATTACGGCATTCACCCGCCGACAATATACTTCCCCCTGATTGTTCGCGGGGCCATAATGATTGAGCCCACTGAAAGCGAAAGCAGGGAAGAAATAGACTACTTTATTGAAATTATGAAAAAAATAGACAAAGAGGCAAAGGAAAACCCAGAAATTTTGAAGCAGGCACCCCATTACACCCCTGTTAGAAGGCTTGACGAAACACTTGCTGCAAGAAAACCTGTTTTAAGGTGGAAAGGAGAAAACAATGATTGATGAAAGAGTGAAAAAACTTGCGAAAATAATTGTTGACTACTCAATTGAAGTCAAAAAGGGAGAAAAGGTTTTAATCGACACAACAATTGATGACTACTCCCTTGCGTATGCACTGATAGACGAGGTGTACAGAAAAGGTGGTATGCCATTTGTAAACTTTATGGACAACAGAATTTTAAGAAAAATAATGATGAACTCCAACGCTGAAATGTGGAAGTTGAAGGCAAAATACGATGCCCCATTTATGAATGATATGGACTGCTATGTTGCGGTAAGGGGACACCTCAATGTTTCCGAACTTGGCGATGTTCCATCAGACAGAATAAAAGAATGGCAGAAAGAGTGGCTTGACCCTGTTCACATGAAAATAAGGGTGCCAAAGAAAAAATGGGTTGTTTTAAGATGGCCTTCACCCTCATTTGCCCAGAGTGCAAATATGCCGACAGAAAAATTTGAAGACTTCTTCTTCAATGTGTGCACCCTTGACTACTCAAAAATGTCAAAGGCAATGGATCCCCTTGTTGACTTAATGAACAAGACGGACAAAGTGCACATAAAAGGGAAGGGCACAGACCTTACATTTTCAATAAAAGACATACCTGCAATAAAATGCGACGGAAAAATGAACATACCTGATGGAGAGGTATTCACAGCGCCTGTAAAAGACTCTGTAAACGGCCACATAACCTACAATGCAAGAACACTATATCAGGGCACTGTATTTGACGAAATATACCTTGAATTCAAAGACGGCAAAATTGTTAAGGCAGATGCAGGAAAGAAAACCGAAAAACTCAACCAGATACTTGACACAGACGAGGGCGCAAGGTTTATAGGTGAATTTGCAATAGGATTAAACCCCTATGTTGAAGAGCCAATGCTTGACATACTTTTTGACGAAAAAATAAAAGGCTCATTCCACTTCACCCCCGGCAACTCATACGACGAAGCAGACAACGGAAACCGCTCTGCAATTCACTGGGATATGGTCTGCATCCAGCGTCCCGAATACGGCGGCGGTGAGATATACTTTGACGGCAAGCTAATAAGGAAAGACGGCTTATTTGTAATCCCCGAATTAGAGCCCTTAAACCCCGAAAACTTAAAATAAACCAAACCCCACGCCCCGCCCAGAGCGGGGCTTTTTTCATATCTCTGTCACGCTTCCCAACCCCGCCACTTTCGTGACAGGTTATCCATAATTTTTTAAAATCCTCTTTCTATTTTCGTTTTCTTTGTTTCCTTTAAAGTAGATTTCAATAAACTCAATTTTTTTATCTTTTTCAAAAAATGCGTAAATTACTCTGATACCACTGTTTGACCCTGTTCCTTGAAGCGAACGGCATGCAAATTTTTTTGCCTTGTAGATCTTTGGCTCAACTATTCCAAGTCCAGAAATAGCAAATATTCCTACATTTTCAATCCCCAATAAATGAAAGGCTTTTAATGCTGTGTTTTTAAAGGTTTTGAAATCTTCATTGAGTGTTGGGAATTTTTTAAGTAATTTTTTAAAATCTCTTTTAAATTCAGGCAATTCTTCAAAACTTATCTCTTTCTTCTTTTTCATTATAACTTCTCACAGAGTATTCAGGTGTTCTGTAAAAAACTGCTTCATAATCAATAACTTCACCTTCTTCTGCTGTTAGCCAGGGGATATCTTTGTGGGAATATTCACTTATCTCAGAGGCATTTTTATCTGCAAGTTTGTTAAGCACACTATCAATCACTTCAAGTTCATTGGCTTTTAATATAGATAGGTCAGGGGCTCTTAATGGAAGGTATTTGTTTTGAGGATAACTGTAATATTTATCTTCGACCTTTATTATATCTTTACCTTCCATTTCTTCAACAATCTTTATAAATTCAACAGGGGTTGGGCCAAAATGATTTTTTATATAAGTTGCTCCAATTAATTGCTCTTCGTACTTTTCGTAAAAATCAAAGTCAATAAAGTAAAGTAGTTTGTATATAACTGTTTCTCCAACATTTGGTTTTGCTCCGACCTTGTTGAGTATGTAAAGTAAAACCTCTTTAAATTTTTGGACATTTTTCTGAGGCACACTTATGCGTATTCTTTGTTTCTTTTTGTCCTTTTTTTTACCTTCTTCAAGTAAAACCTCAATCTCTTTTTTTTCATCAAGCAAAGCATCAATAGAGATATTAAAAAGTTCCGAAATCATTTTCAATTCTTGTGCAGTTATTTTTCTTTTTCCATTTTCAATCCTTGAAAGTGCTATTCTTTCAATTCCAAGTTTTGTTGCAACAAACTCTTGTGATAATCCTAAACTTTCTCTTATTTTTTTTATTTTTGTTCCTATTTTTTTGTAAAAATCCATTTTTTACCTCCTGCTAACAATAAATATAATAGATGTTATAAAAAATATCAATAATAAGTTATAAAAAAGAACAAATTGGTAATGTTAGCTTAATTGTGTCGGGGGTAAAATGGTAAACGCATCTTATATTACAACACCTCCTCTATTAAATTTGAGTACCTTAAATTCTGTTTTTATACTTTTTCCTTTCTGGCTCCTTTGGAAGGATTTTTTCTTCTCCTGGTATAAGATCTAATTCCCTGTAAATGGGAGCTTTTTTGACATAATTTAGAATACAGTGCTCATTTTTCTTGGAGACGAACTAAATTAACAAGAGATGAATAAATTTGATCGCATTGTAACAAACGGTAATCACAGCAGGGGAGAAAAACCGAAAGCCCTGGATACAAGACCCAGGGCTTTATTTTAAACACCTCTTTGGCGAAGAGAACTAAATTATAACATACTTGAATATTTTTTCATAATTTTTTTATATTAAACAAACATTTTTTGATTTGGTTGCAGGGTGGATAAAAATTTAATTGTTGGCACCTGTCAAATACATACTGACCCACCCTGTGAAAAAGGAAAGTCTTTTTAGTGTAATGCAAAAGATGCCTGAATAATAAAAAAAGGGAAACTGAAATATACTTTGCCACTTTTAGTTTAAAACTCATCAACATAATGCCACTTTTAAATTAAGGTGCCTTGCCTTTTTTTAATCTGACAAAAGCAATTGTTTGGTTAAAAAATGAGAATATGTATGTTTTTTTACATTATTTTTTTTAAATGTGTTTTGGCACTGTTTTTATCTTGTTTAAAATAATAAATAACATAAGTAAAAATAAGGATGTAACTATCAAAATAGTTTTTGTAGAATTCTTGTTTGATATACTTTTGAACAGGAGATAACTCTTAAAAAGTTTCCTGTCTTTTCATTTAGAAGTGTTTTAGGAAAAGAGATGTTATAATGAGCCGAAATGTGCTATTTGTTGTTTTTTATCTTTATCAATTGGGCGCAGATGGAGACTGCAATTTCAGGGGGAGTGGTGGAGCCTATGGGAATGCCTATTGGGGCGTAAATCTTTTTGAGTTTTTCCTGTTGTCTTCCTTCCTGTGTTAATTGGTTGAAAATCTCGTTTACTTTGTGTTTGCTTCCCATCATCCCTGTATATTTTAGTTCTTTGTTTATCAGTTGTTTTAATACGGTTTTGTCGTGGTTGTGGCTGTGGGTCATAATTACTGCATAGTCGTTTTTGTTTAGTTTAATGTTTTTTTCAATTTCTTCAAATGAGCAATGGATTAGCCTGTGGGCATAGGGGTGCTTTTCTTTTGACAGCCATTCTTCTCTGTCGTCAATGACAGTTACATAGAATCCGCATCTGGATGCCAGTGCTGATAATTCCATTGCGCAATGGCCTGCCCCGAATATAAAAAGCCTTTCTTTTGTGTTTACAGGCTCAATATATACCTGTACAATACCGCCGCATATTGAGTTCAGTTTTATTTCATTATCTTTTTGTGTGTTTTTGCCTGTGAGGTTGAATGTGAAGGTGGTTGGTTTTTGAATCTTTTTTTCTTTAACAAGGGTTATCAAATTGTGTTCAACCTCTCCTCCCCCGATTGTGCCTGTGATTTTCCCATCAGGGAAGATAATCATCTTTGCTCCCTTTCTGCACGAGGTTATTCCTTTTGTGTCTATTACAATTGCAAGGTATGCCTCTTTGTTTTCTTTTTCTATTTTTAAAAGTTCAGGATAGATGCTCTCATTCATTCTTTTTCTCCTTCAATTGCTTTCAGTATGTTTTCAGGGGTGGCAGGGGGCATAAGATTGCATTCTTTTCCTGTAAACTCTTCTATTGAATTTTTAATTGCAAAAAATACGCTGTGTCCGTATAGAAATGGGGGTTCTCCTATCCCTTTTGTTCCAAATACGCTTGCCTTTTTTGAGTGGCTTTCAAATATTTCAATGTCAAATTCTTCAGGTATGTCTGCTATTGTGGGTATTTTGTAGGTGGATGGCGATGTGCTTAATGGTTTTCCTTTTGAGTAAACCATCTCTTCCATTGTTAGCCATCCAGCACCCTGAATAAATGCACCTGATATTTGCCCTTCTTCAATCTCTCTGTTTAAGGATCTGCCAAGTTCATGTATTATCTTTGTTTTTAAAATTCTGAATCCCCCTGTAAGCATATCTGTTTCAACCAGTGATATTGCTATTCCGTGAACATAGTAGTAGAAGGGTTTACCGGTGCCTGTTTCTTTGTTAAATCCTGTTATATGAGGGGTTTTATAAAACTGGTATTCAGCCATTTTTTCTCTATCCCATATACCCCTGTTTATAATTTCCTTTATCTCTATTGAGTAATTGCCTGCAATTGCTTTGTTGTTTTTTAGTTCAATCGTTGCGGCATCTATTGAGAATCTTTCTTTAAAGATCATTTTTGCAATCCTTTTAAGCCTTTTTGCAAGTATGCTTGATGCCTTTAACGCAGCATTGCCGTTTAAATCAACTGCCGTTGATGCCGCTGTGGGGGGAAGGTTTGCTATCCTCTTTGTGTTAACGCTTTCTATGTGTATTTTTTCAATTTCAATGCCAAGGATTAACGAGACTATGCTTGCAACCCTTGTTGAAACCTCCTGTCCCATTTCAACTCCCCCGTGGGATACAGAGACTGTGCCGTCAGGGTATAGTATTACCAGGGCATATCCTCTGTTCAGGCCTTTTGTTGTAAATGATATCCCGAACTTTATTGGGGAGATTCCTATTCCCTGTTTTTTGTATTTGTTTTTTTTGTTGAAGTTTTCAACCTCTTTTTTCCATTTAAGGTAGGTTGGTTTTATTTTGTTGAATACATGCTCCAGGTAGCATTCTTCAATCTTCTGGCCATAAGGAGTTGTGTCGCCGTTTTTGTAAAGATTTACCAGCCGCACTTCAAATGGGTCTTTTTTAAGTTTTTTTGCTATTCTTTCAACTATGTATTCAGCAAAGAATGTTCCCTGAGGCCCGCCGAACCCTCTGAATGCCGTAAATGGGTGCAGGTTTGTTTTGTATGCCTTTGCTTTTAATTTAAAGTTTTCTATATTGTAGCAGTTTTCAGCATTTAATACACATCTTTCAAGAACAGGGATCGATAGGTCTGCGTATGCTCCCCCATTGGCAGATATGTTATATTCAAGGGCTTTTATCTTTCCATCTTTCGTAAATCCGCATCTGTAAGTTGCCTTTATAAAGTGTCTTTTGCCGGTTGCCATTATGTCGTCTTCCCTTAAAAGTCTTAATTCAACTGACTTTTTTGTTTTATGGCTTGCAATTGCACAAATTGCAGCAAATAGTGTGGGGCTGTGTTCTTTGCCACCAAACCCCCCGCCAACTCTTTTTATATCCACGGTTACAAGGTTAATTGGCATATTCAATACTGCTGCTAAAATCTCCTGAATTTCAGTTGGGCTCTGGGATGCAGGAAATACTGTGAATCCATTTTCATCAGGGATAACCCTGCATGTTTGTGGCTCCATATAGAAGTGTTCCTGAATTGGGGTGTGAACTTCTCCTTCAATAATGTGATCGCTGTTTTTAAACCCTTTAATAACATTTCCCTTTTTTATCATCAATTCAGGTTTGAAAAAGGTGTTGTGTTTAATTGCCTCTTTAAGGTTTAAAATTGCTTTTTCCTCTTTGTATTTCACCTTTACCCTTTTTGCACACACTATGGCACTGTAATAATCCCTGCATATCACTGCACATACTGGTTGGCCGTAGTATTCAATCATTTTTTCAGGAAAAACAGGTTCACCTTTTTCCATTACCCCTATGTCATTCTGCCCCGGGATGTCTTTGTATGTTAAGGTGGCAACAAAGTTTTCAATGTTAATAGCATCTGAAAAATCTATTTCAATAATCTCACCTTTTGCTATTGAAGAAAGTACAGGGTAAACATATAGCATTCCCTCCTGCTTGGGAATGTCTCTTACAAACCTTGCCTTTCCTGTTGCATGTAGTTTCCCATCAATATGTTTTGTGCTATTCATTTGTCTTCTCCAGCAGGTTTTGAAAGTGTTTTATAATGTGATTATAAACAAGTTTTTTTCTGTATCTGGCACTTCCCCTTACATCTGATATTGGTTTTACTTTTTCAAAGCAGTATTCGGCGATTTTTCTTATAGTTTCGCTGTTTATTTTTTTGCCTTTGAATATATTTTCAACATCAAAAAGTTTTATCGGGTAGGGTGCCACTCCGCCAAAAACAATGGATAAAGATTTAATTGTGTTTTTTTCTTCTTCAAGGATTAAACAGGAGTTTACCCCTGCGATGTCAACCTCTTTCCTCTTTGATGTTTTTATAAAAGATGCGTATCCTTCTGGCAGGGTAAATTCCACGGACTCAATAAATTCACCGCTTTTTAAAGCGGTTTTTTTGTAATCAAGGTAGAATTGTGAGAGAGCAATTCTTCTTTTCCCGCCTTTTCCTTCAATGTTCAATGTTGAATTAAGGGCAAGAAGTATAACTGCTGAATCCCCGATAGGGGAGGCGTTCGCAATGTTTCCACATATTGTTCCGCTGTTTCTTATTTGAGCAGAGCCTATCAATTCAAATCCATTTTTTAATGACAGGAGTAAATTTTCTTTTTCAAGGAATGAGATAAAACGGGAAAAGGTAACAGATGCACCTATCCTTATCCGTTTATCCCTTTTTTCAATATAGTTTAATTCTTTTATTCCTGAAAGGTCTAAAATGGTTTTTAAAGGGGTATAACCCCTGTTAACAGGAACCATAAAGTCTGTTCCCCCGTTTATAATGATTGGCTTTTCCTTTTCAATGTATTGCAATGCAGATTTTATGGTAGAGGGGAGTATGTACTTTTTTATGGGAGAATTGGGTATATTGTGCGAGAAAACAGTATCACTCTTCTCCTTTGCAAGTTTTTTCAGGATAGGTTCAGCCCTCTTTATAAATTCAGGTTTTTTGAATTTTCCTTTTGAAACATCAAGGCAGGCATTTTTTATTGAAGTGTAGCCTGTACATCTGCAAAGGTTTCCCGAAAGGGCTTTTTCTATTTTGTCCTTTGAAGGATTGGGATTGTTAAGCAAAAGTGCAAACATACTCATTATCATTCCAGGGGTGCAAAATCCACATTGTATTGCGTGATGCTCGATAAATGCATTTTGAATAGGGTTTAATTCCCCATTTTTATCAAGTCCCTCAATTGTTATTATATGTTTGTTGTGAATTTTAAAAACAGGGTATATGCAGGATGTTACAGAATTGTAAACAACCTTTTTCTCTATAAATGAATACTCTCCAACAACAACGGTGCATGCTCCGCAATCACCTTCCGAGCATCCCTCTTTAGTCCCCTTTAAATTGAGGTTATTTCTTAATAAATGGAGAAGAGACAGCCTTTGTATGTTATTCTGTGGGAACTCCTTTTTTTCTCCATTTAGATAAAATGAAAGAGGTTCATAATTCATGGTGAAAATTATAACACCGGAGAGAACAGTATTCAATTCAGTATTTTTTACAATCATAAATGGGTATAAACATGTTGCCCACCAATACATAAAGAAAAATATAAATTAAAAAAATGATAAAAAAATGATAAAAAAATTTA